>JADJZA010000007.1:600000-911658 GCA_016719385.1 Candidatus Microthrix subdominans
CGAATGCGGCATGGTCCAGCACTGCTCTTGGAGAGCTTCTCAACGATCGCCGAAGGCACCGCCGGGGGCCGTCACCGATCAGAGCGACGCCGCTGGGGCCGAACCTAGTTCCCTACAAGACGTGGCCGGCGCGACCTCATCCACCCGGTTCTGGGTCCCGGTAATGAACACCATTACCGGGAGTCAGAAGCCCCGCCGATCAGTGGGATCTCACATACGTCGCGTGCGGTGACCCCTGGAACTCGCCGACCACCAAGCCCCTTGACGGCGACTTCTAGGTCGCTGGACCTATGAATCAGCGCACCACATGGGCCGGCTCCGCCGTTGCACCCGTCTGCGATGCGTCCACGATGCGCTTGCCGACCGGGCACCCCACGGGTGGTGTCCGGAACTCGCTGGCGCGCTCGAGCTCGTTGCCGATCCCGGCCGGGCCGGCTTTGGTGATCGGACGGTAGTGAGCCGTCTGTCGATCGGGCGATGTCCCGGAGATGACGACGCCTGATTCGCCAGCGCACAGTGCAACCGACGACACCTGAGGGTCCTCCCAAAAGTTCGACTCCTCGACACCGGTCCCGGTGTCCAGGTCGAACGTCACCAGTATGGCGGCCGGTTGGTTCATATTGGCCCAAACAGCAAACGACGGCGCACACGCCAACCTCACGTCTTCCACCCCGACCGCATCAGCGTTCAGGACGACCGTACCTAACGTGGCCCACACTGCGTCTTCGCCAATCGGCGATCGGTGCAGGCTCACCGGTTTGGCAGCGATGCCGTTATCGCTGGATTGCGAGACGGCGTACATCGCGTCGTCTTGGCCGCAGACCGACGATGCGCCAACCCCTTCAGGGAGGTCTGTCGTCGTTGCGTCGCCGGTGTCGAGGTTGATGAAGGAGAGAACCGGACTGCCGTTGAGCGGCTCGGCGACGATGGCAAGCGTGTCGTCGGTCGCAGCGACGGGCGTCATCAGCATGGCTTCGTCCGACACCGATCGTTGAAGGTCGATCACCGTGTCGCCCCCAGGTGAGATCCGGATCAACCGTGGCGTGGGTTGCCCACACCCAAAGCCAGTGTCGCCGGTCCCTACGGGCACGGGGCAGCGATTCTCAAGAAGGAAAGCCGTGTCGTTGGGAGCCGCAATCGCGAAAGCGGTGAACACGAAGCTGTCGCCGAGGCCGTCGATCCTGGTGCTACCGACCTCCTCACCCTCCGAATCGAACCGGCGATAAACGTCCACAACGTCGACAAATTTCGACGATTCCCCGACCCGCTCCTCGAAATACACGCCACCGCCGGACCAGACCTCGTCTCCTACGACGAACGTGGACACCCCCTGCGCCACGGCGCCATCGGGCCGATCGGCTGTTGACCCAGGACCCGACGTCGGGGATCGTCCCTCGGCATCTTGAGCCGGCCCCGTGCACCCGATCGTCGCTGCACAGACGGCGACGATCGACAGCACCCTACGCAGCCAAGCCATCCGGCCTCGTGCCCCCAACATCGCCACTCCTCTTCCAATCGCACCCTGAACGTGTCACCCCATCCCGCCACGTGTCAACGGTCCAGCGCTCAGCCGACAGCTCTCACGCCAGACCTCAACGGCGAAATCTCAAAAACGAGCGGAACTGGACAGCTCGTCAACGTTTGCGAGAGGGGCGCATGACACGGCGCTACCATCTGCCGGTTTTCTGAGTCACGGTAAGGAACGTTACCGGGAGTCACGAACCGAATTTCAGGTCCAACGCTTTTCTCAGATGTCCGGCGGCTGCATCAAGGCGCTTCTGGTAGGTGGATGAAGGTCTGTAGTATGTGTTCATGTCTGAAGTCATACAGGTGGCGTTTCAGGTGCCGATCGATGACCTCAGGCGGTTGGACGCAACCGTGCCGGACGAGTTTCCGTCGCGGGCGGCAGCCCTCCGGTCGATCCTGGATGCGTGGTTGACGGATCGCCGCTCGTTGGAGATAGATCGCCAACTGGAACGGGGTTACGCCGAGGTGCCAGAAGCGACAGCGACGACGGCCGCATTGTCCGACGCTGCGATCGAGGGACTCCGTGCAGCCGACCTCGACTGGTAGCCCACCTCGTTGAGGCGACATTTGGCTGGCCGACCTCGACAAGCTGCGACCGGTGGTCATCATGCATCGGGACTTTGCCGGTCGCCGCCTGAAGGCGGTGTTGGCTGCGCCCCTGACATCGACGATTCGGGACGTGCCGACCGCTGTGGCACTGGGCCGCGAGGATGGGCTGGATCGCCGATGCATTGCGTCGCTGGACAACCTCACGCTGGTGCCGGTCGATCGGCTGGCCCAGCCGATCGGGCGCCTGTCAACTGAGCGTATGGGGGAGCTCTGCGAAGCCTTGATGGTGGCGGTGGACTGCTGAGCCAGAAACGGGTCTGAGCCCGGTGGGCTCGACCGATGGTCACATCGATCGCGCCATGCATGACCGGCTTAGGGGTGGTCGCCCTCGTCGGCCGACTCC
This sequence comes from Candidatus Microthrix subdominans, assembly GCA_016719385.1. NCBI lineage: Bacteria > Bacillati > Actinomycetota > Acidimicrobiia > Acidimicrobiales > Microthrixaceae > Candidatus Neomicrothrix > Candidatus Neomicrothrix subdominans. The sequence continues at coordinate 602,480 of JADJZA010000007.1, forward strand.
GATGTCGGCGCAGCGAACGCCGCCTCCAGCTGGTCCTGGTGCTCGTGTTCGGCGGCTACCAGCAGCTGGTCGCGAGCGGTGATGACGGTGCTGCCTTGGGGCATGAAGCTCTCCGAGCCGCGCCTGACCAGCACGATCAGCACTCCCTGAGGGAGGGCGAGGTCGACCAGCTGGCAGCCGACCGCATGGGCGCTCGGCTCGACGAGGATCTCGTGCAGTTGGGGACCCTCGTCGCCGGTGATCACCGTGTCGAACGAGCCGGTGGCCGTCGACCGGGCGTCGGGCGGTGCGGTGATGCCCAGCGCCTTGGCCGCGAACGGAATGGAGGTGCCCTGCACCAGCACCGAGGTGAAGACGACGAAGAACACGACGACGAACAGTTGCTCGCCGCCGGGCACCCCGGCGGCCACCGGGAACGTCGCCAGGATGATCGGTGCGGCGCCCCGCAGGCCGACCCACGACACGAAGCCGACCTCACGAACCGGCATCCGGAAGGGCAACAGGGTGAGGACGACGGCGATCGGTCGGGCGACCAGCATGAGCACGGCGGCGATCGCCAGGGCGGGCAGCGCCACCGACGGGATGCGGCTGGGGTGAACGAGCAGGCCCAGCAACACGAACATCGAGATCTGCATCAGCCAGGCGATGGCATCGTGGAAGCGAATCAGGCTGCGCTTGTGCAGGTAGTCGTAGTGCGCCAGCGTCACCCCGGCCACGTAGACGGCGAGGAAGCCGCTGCCGCCGATGTGGTTGACACCCTCGAGCGTCAACAGAACGAAACCGAACGTCATCACCGGGTAGAGGCCGTCGTGGTCCAGGTGGAGGCGGTTGATCGCCCAGACGGCACCACGCGCCAGCACGAACCCGGCCAGCGCCCCAACGCCCATCTGGACGACGAACGAGCCGAGGATGCGGACCGGCTCGGTCTCGCCCGTGGTGATCACCGAGATGATCGCCAGCGTCAGAAACACCGCAGCCGGGTCGTTGCTGCCCGACTCGAGCTCGAGCATCGACGCCAACTTTCCGTCGATGCGCACCCCGCGGGAGCGCAGGATGGAAAAGACGGCAGCAGCGTCGGTCGAGGCGATCACCGCGCCGAGCAGCAGTCCCTGCTGGGTTGAGATATCGAGCAGGACGATGGCGATCCCGCCGAGGAGGCCGGCGGTGATCACCACGCCGATGCTGGCCAACGCGATGCCTTGACCCAGTACCGGACGGATGTCGCGGAAGCGGGTTCCCAACCCGCCGCTGAACAGGATGTAGGCGAGGGCGATAATGCCGAAGTTGCGGGCCAGCTCGAAGTCGTCGAACTCGATTCCGATCAGGCCGTCGGTCCCGGCCAGCATGCCGATGCCCAGGAAGAGCAGCAGGCTGGGCACACCAAGGCGGGCCGAGGTCTTCGAGGCGATGACCCCGGCGATCAGCAGCCCGGCGGCGGCAAGGATCCAGGGTTCAGGCGCCACGGCGATGACTCAGTGATCGGTGATGGTCAAGGGGAATGGACGGCTTCCAGTCGACTCGGGCCCCCGGTCGGTGCGGTCGATGGTAGTGCCTCAGACGGGCTCATAGCGCAGAGCGACGGCCCCCGATCCGAACTCCTGTCGCCCCACCAGCCGCAGTTCGACCCGCTCGTGCAGGCCGGCCAACAGCGTCGGTCCGTGGCCCGCCACCACGGGTTGCACGACGAACTCGTACTCGTCGATCAGCCCCAGATTCGCCAGGGCCAGCGGGAGGGTCACACCGCCCACGAACAGGCCGTCGCCCGGCTGCGCCTTCAGGTCCCGAACGGCCGTGCCCAGGTCACCCTGAACCAGTTCGGAGTTCCAATCGACCTGGTCCAGCGTGCTGGACACGACGTACTTCTTCGCCCCGTCGATCGTCCGGGCAAACGGGATCATCTCATCGGGCATCGAGTCCGGCCACTCTCCCGTTGCCGGCAGCCGCCACGCTTCCTCCATCATCTCGTAGGTGACTCGGCCGAAGAGCAAGGCATCGGCACGTCCCAGGCTGGCTGCCCAGTAGCGATGCGACTCCTCGTCCGGGATCCCCTCCCGGTGATCGCAGCAGCCGTCAAGGGTGACGTTGATCGAGTAGCGAAGTGGTCTCATCGGTTGCTCCCTCAGTGCGTCGCCGGCATCCGGCCGATCTCCAGAAAGACGGACGCCGCCGCCGTTTCTCATCGCGTTGCTGGTTGATCGTTCTCTAGTGTTGCGCCGATCGGCGACGGATGAGGATCGGCAGATGACGACAACGCAGGCGAACGGCTCCGGGGGCGACGGCCTCAAGATCACGATGGTCGGGGCGGGTGGCATGTCGTTTGGGCCGACGATGGTCAACGACGTCGTCCGCACGGCGGGGCTGCGCGGCGCCCGCTTGGTGCTCCACGACGTCAACGCTGAGCGCCTGGACCGCGCCTACCGCTTTGCCGCCAAGCTGAACGCCGCCGGGGGCGCACCGATCGTGCTCGATCGGACAATCGATCCGACCGCCGCCCTTGAGGGCGCCGACTTCGTGCTGGCCAGCGCCGAGTTTGACCGCTTCGAGCACTGGCGTCAGGACTACGAGGTGCCCAACCGGCACGGCGCCCGTCAGATCACCGGCGAGAACGGTGGTCCGGGGGCGGTGTTCCACTCGCTGCGCTCGATCACGAACACGCTGGGTATTTGCGCTGACATCGAGAGGCACTGCCCCGATGCCCTGCTGATCAACCTGACCAACCCGATGAGCCGCGTCACCCTGGCGATCAACCGGGCCACCAACGTGCGCAACGTGGGCATGTGCCACGAGATGCCGATGGGCGTCAGGCGGTTGGCCCGGCGGCTGCGGGTGAACCCCGACGACATCGAGGCGCGGGCCTCGGGCATCAACCACTTCACGTTCTTCACCGAGCTTCGCAACCGTCGCACCGGCGAGGACCTGCTGGGAAAGGTGCGGGCCTGGTACGAGCGGTCCTTCTTCGACTACTCGCCCCGCACCCAGCGGGTGGCCCGCTTTTTGGATCGAACGATGGCCGGTGCGGGGCTGGTCGAGTTCAACTACATGCCGCTGGTGGCCCACGTGGTGCGCGACTACGGCCTGGTGCCGTGCTCGGTCGACAGCCACATCGGCGAGTACCTGCCCTTCGCGCTCGACACCAGCGACTGGATGCCCACGCCGATCGACTTCCACCAGCCCTTCGCCGAGGTGGCCGAGCGTGCCGCCGCCTGGGCGGCCGACACCAGGGTGCCGCTGCCCCTCCAGGTGGCGGGCATGTCCGGCGAGGAGGTGATCGCCATCATCGACGCCATGTGGAACGACGACTCGACGCGGCTGATGGCGGTGAACGTGCCCAACGACGGGCTGCTGAGCGACGTCGCCGAGGGAACCATCGTCGAGGTGGGCGCCATCGTCGACGGTGACGGCATCCATCCCGACGTGATGGCGCCGCTGGGCGAGCCGCTGGCCGGGTGGGTCAACACCCAGGCGGCGCTGCAGGAGATGGTCGTCGACGCTGCGCTCACCGGCGATGCCGACCTTGCCTTCCAGGCGCTGCGGGAGGATCCGTGCTCGCCGCCCGACGAGGCGTCGTGCCGGGCGATGTTCGCCGAGCTTCATCAGCTCCAGGCCGACAAGCTGCCGTTCTGATGGCCGAGCGGCTGGGTGAGCTGGGGTTCTACACGTTGGCGGGTGCCCCCGAGTCGCCCCGGGAGCTGATCGAGGAGGTGGCCCAGGCCGAGGCGCTGGGCCTGGGCACGGTGTTCCTGTCCGAGCGCTTCGACCTGAAGGAGGCGGCCACGATCACCGGCGCGCTCGGCGCGGTGTCGACGGACCTGCGCATCATCACCGCTGCGACCAACCACAACACCCGCCACCCGATGGTGACCGCGTCGCACGCCACGACGATGCACCGCCTGACCGGCGGCCGCTACGTGTTGGGCATCGGCCGGGGCATCGGGCCGCTCTTCGACGCCTACGGCATCCCCAAGATCACCACCGCGCAGATGGAGGACTTCGCCGGCGTGATGCGCCGGTTGTGGCACGGCGAGATGATCTTCAACCACGACGGTCCCATCGGCAGCTATCCGGTGCTCCGGCTGAACCCCGACTTCGACGAGGACATCGAGCTGTCGCTGGTGGCCTTCGGCCCCAACTCGTTGGCGCTGGGCGGCCGGGCGTTTGACCACGTGGTGCTGCATACCTTCTTCACCGACGAGACGCTGCAGCGCTGCGTCGCCACGGTGAAGGGGGCGGCCGAGCAGGCGGGCCGCAACCCGGACGACGTCACGGTGTGGTCGTGTTACGCCACCGTCGGCGACCACCTGAGCGAGGCGCTGCGGCTGCGCAAGACCGTCGGCCGGCTGGCCACCTACCTGCAGGGCTACGGCGACCTGCTCGTCGACACCAACGGGTGGGACCCGGTGGTGCTCGATCGCTTCCGGGCCGACGCGGTGGTCGGCTCGTTTTTGAGCGCCATCGACGGGACCGCCACCGACGGGCAACTCGAACACATCGCCACGCTGTTGCCCGAGGAGTGGCTGGCACCGGCGGCCACCGGCAGCGCCACAGCGTGCGCAGCAGCCGTGCGAGGCCAGATGGCGCTGGGCGCCGACGCGGTGATCATGCACGGCGCCACCCCGACCGAGCTCACCCCGATCGTTGAGGCCTACCGGGCGGGGACCGCATAGGTCGCAGACGAGTCGCCGTCGTGCCGGTGGTCTATCCCTCCGTCACGCGAACCGTGCGACCTTCGGCCCTCAGGGCATCCTCAAGCCGTGGCGATGACACCGAGAGATACACATCGGCCTTGAGGTGGACGGCCGCCGCCAGGGCTTCGCTACCGAGCAGATTGAGTTGATGCCGCCGACGGAGCTGGCCGATCCGTGGAGCCAGGGTTCGGAGGCTGACTAGGCCGACCTCGTCCGGCAGTTCCAAGAGGGCCGCCACAGCACGCTCATGTGCTTCCGGAGGAAGCGCCCGGAACGGTGCGGACAGCGTGCCGTCGCGCTCGGTTGCGCTGAGAACAGCCTGGCAGAGGCGGACGTACCAGCAGCCCGATGTGTACAGCTGGCCGCTGCCGAGACTCTCGCCCGTTCGGAGGTAGAGGCTGAGCAGCTGATCATCGACGAGTTGGGTCATTCGGTCGCCAACTCAGCGTCTCCAAACCCGTCTTGGGCCGACTCCCAGTCCGTGGCGGCGACGGCGTCGAGCGCCTGATCGCGCAGTAGGTGGATGCCTCCCGGGACCAACACCACCGCATCGCCGACGTCGAGGAAACCGACGCTTCCACCCTCGTTGAGACCCCATCGACGTCGAGCCTCGACTGGAAGGCTCATTTGGCCTCTGGTCGATACCTTGAGTTCTCCGGAGCTGCCCATAGCGTCAAGCTACTCCGGCTCACAAGGTGAGTTGGTGACGCGCTTTGTAGGCCATGAGGCGCCGTCCTGCGGCATGATGTAATCGACCGATGATGCGCTTGGAGCCTTCATGCAGAGACGGGTGATGCTGGATCCCGATGCCGAGCAGTTGGTGCGCCGACGCATGCGAGAGCGGGGCGTGACGTTCGACGAGGCGCTGAACGACGCCTTGCGGAGCGGAATGGCCGTCTCGGCTCAGCCATTTTCCACGGAGACGGCTGCGATGGGCGAGCCCCGGGTCAACCTCGATAGGGCGCTTCGGGTTGCCGTCGACCTGGAGGACGAAGAGCGAACTTGGCCCATGGGCTGAGATCGGGCGAGCCCTTGCCAGGTTCGCTACGCACTCAGCAGGGCGGTGAGGGCGTCGGTCCAGGACCGTCGGATCTGTTGTCGTGACCGCTGGTGGGTTTCGCTCTGGAGTTCCCACGACTCGATCGAGGTGAGCGAGTCGACGATGGCGGCCAGGTCGTCGGCCCGGTCAGGGGTCAGCCCGGCGAGTTCCTCGGCGAAGTGGGTGCGGATCTGAGCGGCCGAACCGGCCCGGGTTTCGGCCACCGTCGTGGCGAAGCGGGGCATCTCGAGCGCCCGCAGCCGGGCGATGTGGGCCATGGGGGCGATGGCGTCGTACAGGTCGAGCCGGGCCTCGACCAGCCGGGCGATCCGCTGGCGGAGCGGACCCTCGCCCAGCTGGGGAACCTCGAAGAGGGGCGCGAACCGCTCGAAGTAGCGCTCGATCGTGTGCTCCCGGAGGTCGTCCAGCCCATCGAAGTATCGGAACACCGACGACACCGAGACCCCGGCCCGCTCGGCGATCGCCTCGACGCCGGGCAGGGTGTGACGCTCCTGAAGCAGCTCGAACAGCGCATCGACCACGGCGGCCCGACCCCGCTCGCGCCGGGCCCGCCGGCCATCGATCGGCACGGCAGCGGCACCTGGCTCGACCTCGGGGGACACGTTCGCCATCGTCCCACCGTAGACGGACCGAGAACTTCTGCGATCCCGACTCCTCATATCTAATGACAGTGTTACTCTCACTATCGCTGAACAGCTGCGAGGGGAACCGATGAAGACCATCCGCACGCCGGACGATCGTTTCGACGATCTGCCCGGCTTTCCGTATGCACCCAACTACGCCGAGGTGTCGGCGGACGGAACCGATGGGGCCACCCTGCGGGTCCACTACCTGGACGAGGGTCCGGCCGACGCCGACCCCATCGTGTTGATGCACGGCGAGCCGACGTGGAGCTACCTGTACCGCCACATGATCGGCCCGCTGGTCGACGCCGGGCACCGGGTGATCGCCCCCGACCTGGTCGGCTTCGGGCGCAGCGACAAGCCCACCGAGCAGGGCGACCACAGCTACGCCCGCCACGTGGAGTGGATGACGGGCCTGGTGTTCGACCACCTCGACCTGCGCCACATCACCCTGTTCTGCCAGGACTGGGGCGGGCTGATCGGGCTGAGGCTGGTCGCCGCCGAGCCGGACCGCTTCGACCGCGTGGTCGTCGGCAACACCGGGCTGCCGACCGGCCACGGAGCACCCAGCGAGGCCTTCCTGGCCTGGCAGAGCTTCAGCCAGAGCGCCGACGACTTCCCGGTCGGGGCGATCATCGGGGCGGGTTGCACGACCGAGCTGAGCGCCGACGTGGTCGCCGCCTATGACGCGCCGTTCCCCGACGACGCGTTCAAGGCCGGTCCACGCGTCATGCCGGCGCTGGTCCCGACCAGCACCGCGGACCCGGCCAGCGCCGCCAACATCGCCGCCTGGGAGGTGCTCGGCAGCTTCGAGCGCCCCCTGCTGACCGCCTTCAGCGACGGCGACCCGATCACCGCCGGTGGCGCAGCGCCGTTCGAGTCGAAGGTGCCCGGAGCGCAGGGCCAGCAACACAGCGTCATCAAGGGCGGCGGCCACTTCCTCCAGGAGGACCGGGGCCCACAGCTGGCATCGGTGATCGACCGATTCATCGCCGACAACCCGGTGGACACGCCGCAGTGAGCAGCACGGAGCGCAGCCTGACGATCGATCACCCCATCGGCCAGGTGTGGGAGCGACTCGCCGACTTTGCCGCCATTTCCGCGTGGGCGGACAACGTCGACCACTCCTGTCTGCTCCGTCGTAGCGTCGGCAGCCCGGCGACCGGAGTGGGCGCGGCCCGCCGGGTCCAGGTGGGGCGCCGAGCGCTGATCGAGACCGTGACGGTGTGGGACGCGCCCCACCGCCTGGCCTACGGGATCGAGGGGCTTCCGCCGGTGGTGAAACGGGTGCAGAACGAATGGTCGTTGACCGCTCCCCACGCCGGTGAGGTTCAGTACACCGTCGTCACCGTGACGACCACGGTCGACTGCGGGTCACGCCCGCCCCAACTGCTGGTCGCCAAGCTGCTTGGTCGCCGCCTGGCAACCGATTCCGAGACGATGCTGGCCGGCCTGGCCGCTGCGATGAAGGAGCCGTCCCATGCCTGAGACCACAGCGACGACCCGCCCGGACGTGATCGTGATCATGACCGACGAGGAGCGGGCCATTCCGCCGTACGAGAGCGACGAGCTGCTCACCTGGCGGCGCGACACGCTCGCCGGGCGACGTTGGTTCGATGACAACGCCGTTACCTTCGCCCGGCACTACACCGGTTCGCTCGCTTGCGTGCCCAGCCGTCCGACACTGTTCACCGGGCAGTACCCCGACGTGCACGGGGTGACCCAGACCGACGGGCTGGGCAAGTCGGCCGACGACTCCCGCCTGCGTTGGCTGCGAGAAGGCGAGGTGCCCACGCTGGGCAACTGGTTTCGGGCCGCCGGCTACGACACCCACTACGACGGCAAGTGGCACATCAGCCACGCCGACCTGATCGACCCGGAGACCGGCGAACCGCTGGCCACCAACGACGCCGACGGCAACGTTGATCAGGCGGCGGTGCAGGCCTACCTCGACGCCGACCCCCTCGACCCGTTCGGGTTCTCCGGCTGGGTGGGGCCCGAGCCCCACGGCGCCCCGCTGGCCAACGCCGGCATCCGGCGCGACCCGCTGATCGCCGACCGGGTGGTGGCGTGGTTGGAGGACCGCTACACCCGGCGGGCCGCCGGGGATGAGGCTGCGCAGCGGCCGTTTCTGCTGGTGGCCAGCTTCGTCAACCCGCACGACATCGTGCTGTTTCCGGCCTGGCAGCGGCGCAACCCGATCGAGGAGTCGCCGCTCGACCCGCCGGCCGTTCCGCCGCCGCCCACCGCCGACGAGGACCTGTCGACCAAGCCGGCCGCCCAGATCGCCTACCGGGCCGCCTACCCGACCGGCTACGGCCCGCCGGCGATCGTCGAGCGCGCCTACAGCGCCAACGCCCAGCAGTACCGCGACCTGTACTACCGCCCGCACGCCGAGGTGGATGATCCGATCGATCGGGTGCGGCGCACGGTTACCGGCGAGGCGGTGCTGGTGCGCACGTCCGATCACGGCGACCTGCTCGGCGCGCATGGTGGGCTGCACCAGAAGTGGTTCAACCTGTACGACGAGGCCACCCGGGTACCGATGGCGATCGCTCGCGTCGGCGAGGGTGCCACGACCGGCCGGACGGTCGACGACATGTGCACCTCGCACGTCGACCTCGTCCCCACGCTGTTGGAGGTGGCGGGCATCGATCAGGCGGCGACGGCCACGCAGCTGGCGGCCGACTTCTCCGAGGTTCACCCGCTGCCGGGCCGCAGCCTGCTCGGTGTGGTCGACGGCGCCGACGAGCCCGACCCCAACCGCAGCGTCTACCTGATGACCCGCGACAACGTGCTTGAGGGGGATACCGGCCTGTCCGGCGCCGCCCGTCGCCTGAAGCGCACGACCGTGCCGGAGCCGCTGCGCATCAACGTGCCCGCCCACGTCGCCGCCAACTTCGAGGGCGTCGTCGCCCGGGTCGCCAACGTCGATGCCTCCGGGGGGCGGGGCCACCTGTGGAAGCTGGTGCGCACCTTCGACGATCCGGCCACCTGGACCGAGCCGGGCGTGCGCCACCTGGCGGCCGATGGTGCCGGCGGACCCCAGTACCGCACCGAACCGCTCGACGATCAGTGGGAGCTGTACGACCTGACCGCCGACCCGATCGAGGCGGCCAACCTGGCGCCCGATCGCAGCGATCCGTCGGCGGTGTTCACCCACCTGCGAATGGTGCTCAAGGAGCAGCGTGCGGCGTCGGTGCCCGAGCGCAACCAGCCGTGGCCCTACGCCGCGCGTCAGCCGAGGGTGCCCGATGCACGTCAGCCACCGCCGCCCGCCCGCCTGCTGCGCCGGTTGGCGCAGCGCCTCGGGATGCACCCCGAGGACACCGACCCCTCACCCGAGCTCAACCTGGTGGGCCGTCGGGCGCTGATCGTGTGCACCAACCACGGCTGGCTGGATATCGGCAAGCCCACCGGCGTGTTCGCCAGCGAGATGACCGTGCCCTACTACGCCTTTCTCGACGCCGGCATGGACGTCGACCTGGCCAGCCCCAAGGCGGGCTCATCCCGGTGGACCCGATGTCGCTCAAGCCCATAATCCGCAGCGCGAGCGACGACCGCTTCCTCGCCGACGACCAGCTGCGGGACAAGGTGACCGACTCGCTGGCGATCGGCGGGCTCGACGTGGGCGACTACGACCTGGTGCTTTTGGCCGGGGGCTGGGGCGCGGCGTTCGACTTTGGATTCTCCGAGCCCCTCGCCGAGGCGATGACCAGGGCGAACGACCTGGGCAAGGTGATCGGCGGCGTCTGCCACGGTCCGCTGGGGTTGATCGGTGCCAAGGCTGCCGACGGCACCCCGTTGGTGGCCGGGCGCAAGGTGTCGGCGGTCACCGACAAGCAAGTGTCGGAGCTGGGCATCGAGTCGACGCCGCACCACCCCGAGACCGAGCTGAGGCGCATGGGTGCCCGCTTCGAGTCCGAGACCAGGTTCCGCGATCCGCTCGCCAACCACTGGGTGGTCGACGGCAACCTGGTGACCGGCCAGAACCAGAACGCCGGGCCGATGGTCGCCCGGGAGATGATGCAGTTGCTGGCCGCCAGGGGCGACTGACCTAGGAGGCCTCGTCGCGCAGCTTGGCCAGCATCTCCTTGCAGCTGGGACAGACCGGGTAGCGGTCGGGGTCCCGGCTGGGGGTCCACTTCTTGCCGCACAGCGCCGTGATCGGCTCGCCGGTGACGTACGCCCGGCTGGCATCGGCCTTGGCAACGATGTGGGCATAGCGATCGTGGTCGCCGTCGTCGGTCGACGGCACCACGTCGGTGCGCGGTGCCTCGGTCTCGAGCGGTTCGAGGACGGGTGTGGACGGATCTGAGGCCTGCGGTTGCATCGGTCTCCACGATACCCAGTCGGTGTGACGGTTGCGCGCCCGCCAGGATGGTGGGGTGGATGTACGTCGCTCGTTGGAGCAGCGGGTTGGGGCGGCGCTCGGCGCCAGGGTGGTCGAGGCGGCCGTGCTCGGCGGCGGTGACGTCAGCGAGGCGTACCGAATGGGCCTGGAGGACGGCCGGATGGTTTTTGCCAAGACCCACCGCAACCCGCCGCCCGGGTTCTTCGCCACCGAAGCCGCGTCGCTCGCCTGGCTGGGCGAGAGCGGAGCGGTGCGGGTACCAAGCGTGTTGGCCGTGGACGACGCCTCGCTGGTGCTCGAATGGATCCCTGAGGGGCGACGCTCCGCCGATGTCGCGTCCGAAGCGGCGTTTGGCGCCGAGTTGGCCGCCCTGCACGCTGCCGGTGCGCCCTACTTCGGGCGGGTCGACCGGGCGGCGACGACCAGCCGGTCGCTGCCCAACGAACCGGCCGACTCGTGGGCCGAGTTCTTCGCCACCAACCGCCTGTTGCCGCTGGCCCGCCTGGCCGCCGAGGCGTCGGCGCTGTCCGACGCGACGATCGCCGCCATCGAGGCGATGGCCGGTCGGCTGAACGAGCTGGGCGTGCCCGCCGAGGCGCCCGCCCGCCTGCACGGCGACCTGTGGGCGGGCAACCGCCTGGTCGACCTCGATGGGCACAGCTGGCTCATCGACCCGGCGGCCTTCGGCGGTCACCGGGAGTTCGACCTGGCGATGATGGACCTGTTCGGCGGCTTCGGACCGGAGTGCTGGGCCGCCTACGACGACGTCGCCCCGCTGGCCGACGGCTGGCAGGCCCGCGTGCCGCTGCACCAGCTGGCGCCGCTGATCACCCACGCCATCAAGTTTGGCGGGGCCTATGTCGGCGCAGTCGATCGAGCTTTGGCAGCTGCCGGGCGGCTTGGCTGACCGTCCTCGACACGACCGGGCGCACCAGGTGGGCCACAGCCGAGTCGGTCCTCGGGGTCACCACGTCGCCGACAGTGATCCGCCCGGGTTGGGTGACCAGCGCGCCGATCGCCGCCAGCCCGGCTCGCTCGGCGTTGATGCGCTTCAACACGTTCAGGTCGCGGCCCAGACCCGGCTGGGGGCGCGTCACCATGACGCACCGACCGATGTGCTTGCGAACGTCCAGCGTCACGTCGCCGAGCACGAGCGTTTGGCCCACCCAGCCGTCCTCCACGCTCTCGGTCACCCCGGCAGGATCGTCATGACCGAGCACCACGTTGGCCCGAAACCGGCGCGGGTCCTGGCCGGCAAGGGTGGTGGTGCTGATCAGCGAGACCCGGGTTCGTTTGCTGTCATGGTACGCGCCGGCGGGGCCGGTCCAGCTCTTCCAGCCGGAGTGCTCCTCGTCCAGGTCGTCGAGCGGCGCCTCGAAGGTGCCGCCCGAGCCGGCATCGGCGGCCCGCAGGCGAACCGGCCGCCCCAGCCAGTCGGACAGCTCGTCGTCGGTCCGGAGCACCCGGCCGTCCAGGTGCACCTCGGCCGTTCCGTCGTCGGCCAGACGTCCCTCCGCCAGCAACAGCGCCGCCTCCCGTCGCCCGGTGAGAATGTTGCCGGTGGCGACGTCCTCGATGCCCCAGCCGCGGTCACCGACCAACCCCAGCTCGGTCACCTCGGATGCCTCCAGGCGTTCACCGCCCAGCGACTTGATCGGATAGCGCCACAGCTCAGCGATCTGCATGCGTTCAGTCTGGTCGACGTTTGGCCGACCCTGCGCCGGACGCCGCCCTAGCCTCCCACCATGGCCAAGCAACCCGCCCAGCTCTCACCCGTCATCTCCCGGGAGGAGCGGGCGCTGCGAGCGCTGAGCGACGAGGTGCTGGTGGCGATGGTGTCCGGCGCCGACGACTGGCACACCGAAGCGGCGCCCGATCTGGGTCTCGATGCGGTGATGATGGCCGACGGTCCCCACGGGCTGCGCAAGGTGAACAGCGCCTCGCTGGCCGACCTGCAGGCCAGCGAACCGGCCACCTGTTTCCCGACCGGCAGCGCCCTGGCCGCCACCTGGGACCCGGAGCTGGTGGCGGAGGTGGGGCGGGCGATCGGACGCGAGGCGGTGGCAGAAGGCGTCGGAGTGGTGCTCGGCCCGGCGGTCAACCTGAAGCGCCACCCTGCCGCCGGCCGCAACTTCGAGTACCTCTCCGAGGATCCGCTGCTCGCCGGCGAGCTGGCGGTCGCCTGGATCGACGGCGTGCAGGGCGAGGGGGTGGGCACCTCGCTGAAGCACTTTGCGGTCAACAACCAAGAGGCCAACCGCATGGTGGTCGATGCGATCGTCGACCCGGCGACGCTGCGCGAGCTGTATCTGAGCGCGTTCGAGGCCGCCGTGCGACGCAGCCAGCCGGCGACGATCATGTCGGCCTACAACCGGCTCAACGGCGTGTACTGCTCGGAGGACCCGTGGCTGCTCACCGACGTCTTGCGCACCGAGTGGGGCTTCGAGGGGCTGGTCGTGACCGATTGGGGCGCCAACGCCGACCGGGTTGCCGGCATCCGCGCCGGTCAGGACCTGGAGATGCCGGGGGGACACGGCACGCACGATGCCGCCTTGTGCTTGGCGATGGATGATGGGTCGCTGCCGAGAGCCAAGGTGGAGCGGTGCGCCCAGCGGGTGTTGACACTGATGGAACGCAACCACGTGCAGCGGAGCGCCCGGGAGGACACCCCCGACGGGGTTCCACTGGCGACGCTGCACGATGAGCACCATCGGCTGGCACGCACCGCCGCAGCGGCCGGGACGGTGCTGTTGGCCAACGATGGGCTGCTGCCGCTGAAGCCCTCGACCCACGTTGCCCTCATCGGGGAGTTTGCGGTTCGGCCTCGCTTCCAGGGCGGGGGTAGCTCGCAGGTGAAGGCCACCCGACGCGACGCTCTGCTCGATGAGCTTCGCCTGCAGGTGGAACCAGCCGGCGGCCGGGTGCAGTACGCGCCCGGCTACATGCTGTCGGGGCGCGACGATCGCGAGGGCGAGGCGGTGCGGCGCATCGACGAGGCGGTCGCCGTCTCCCGGCGTGCCGAGGTGGCCGTCGTGGTCGTCGGGCTCCCCGACGCCGCCGAATCCGAGGGCTTCGACCGTGTCCACCTTCACCTGCCCGAGGAGCACAATGATCTGGTGAACGCGGTGTGCGCGGCCAACCCCCGCACCGCCGTCGTGCTCGTCGCCGGCTCGCCGGTGACGATGGGCTGGGTGGACCAGCCGGGCGCGATCGTGTGCGCGTACCTCGGCGGCCAGGCGGCCGGCGGGGCACTGGCCGACGTGTTGGTCGGCGCGGCCGAGCCGGGCGGCCGGCTGGCCGAGAGCTTTCCGGTGCGGGCGGCCGACGTGGCCAGCGACCACTGGTTCCCGGGCGAACCCCACCAGGTGGTGTACCGGGAGGGGCCCTACATCGGCTACCGCTGGTTCGATGCGGCGGGGGCCCAGCCGCTGTTCGGGTTTGGGCACGGGTTGAGCTATGCAAAGTTGTCGCTGGGTGAGCCGGAGCTGAATACGACGAGGGTCGACGCAGCGGCCCTGCTCGGGCTGGCAACGTCTCGCAACGCAAGCGACTCCGACGCCGACGGGGCACACGACACTGCGGTGCCGACACCGGTGTCGCACACGGTCCTGGGTCCGGCCGAGGTCCCGGCGCCCGGGTCCGGGCCCGTGGCGTTCAGGGTCACGGTCAGGTTGGACAACGCCTCCAAGCGTGCCGGCACCGAGGTGGTCCAGGTGTACCTCGAAGCTCCCGAGAGCGCCACGGTTGGAGCGCCGCGCCGACTGGCTGGGTTCGCCAAGGTTGCCGTCGAGGGGAAGTCGACGGTCGACGCGGTGATCGACGTGCACGCCCGGGCGCTGTGCCACTGGGACGAGGCCCTCAGCGGCTGGGCGGTGGCCTCCGGAACCTGGGGGGTGTTGGTCGGGCGTTCATCGCGCAACCCCCTCGCCCGCCTGGAGGTCGAGGTGAGCTCGCCATGGCGGGCCCCGCAGCCCGACCCGGCGCTTGAGCCCTATCGCCACCCCCGACCCGACGACTGGGATCCGGGTGAGGAGGCCGTCGAGGCGTTGCTCGGCCGCCCGGTGCCCACGCCGCTGCCCGTCCGGCCCTTCAGCCGCAACTCGACCCTGGAGGAGCTGGCCACCACAGCGGTGGGAAGACCGCTGCTGAAGCTCGTGCGGGCCGTTGTCGCCCGGACGGCCGGTGGCGGCGACGAGGGGGGCCTGGCGGTCATGGTCGACCGGGCGCTGGGCGAGCTGCCGCTGCGCAACCTGGCGGTGATGAGCCAGGGGCGGGTGTCAATGCGCACGGTCGACGGGCTGGTCGCCATGGCCAATCGCGTCGGTCGCCGGAAGACACCAGCGATGGTTGACGCCGTCGACCGTGCGACACGGTCCCACAAGGAATCGTTTGGTCCGGTGGTCGATCACCGGCGAGGATAGGGCCATGACCGACACACCCTGGCAGGGCGATGCCTGCTCACTCGTCGACGCCTTCCGAGCCGGTGAGCGCTCGCCGCTCGAGGAAACCGAGGCCTCCCTGGCTGCGATCAGCGAGTCGAAGCTGAACAGCTTTTCCTTTGTCGACCCGGAGCGGGCACGTGAGTCGGCCCGCGAGGCGGATGTCAGCTTGCCCTTCGGCGGGGTACCCACGGCCATCAAGGAGCTCGAGCAGGTGAAGGGCTGGCCCGACACCGGTGCGTCGCTCGTCTTCGTCGACCGGATCGCCGACCAGAACAGCAACGCCAACCTACGGCTGTTCGAACGTGGCGGGGTGGTGCCGATGGGTATGACCACGGCCAGCGAGTTCGGCGGCCTCAATGTCAGCGTCACCAAGCTGAACGGTGTCACCCACAACCCCTGGCGACACGGCAGCACCGTGGGCGGCTCATCGGGCGGCGCGGCCGCCTCGGTGGCCGGAGGCCTGGTCAGCCTGGCCACCGGCGGTGACGGTGGTGGCTCGATCCGCATCCCCGCCGGCTACACCGGGCTGCTGGGCATGAAGGGCACCTTCGGTCGCATCACTCGCGGCCCCGTCGCGTTCAGCCGCCCCAACACGGTGGTCTCGGGCAACCTGTCCCGCTCGGTGCGCGACGCCGCCCGCTTCTACGACGTGTGCGCCGGTCTCGATCCCTACGACCCGACCAGCCTGCCCTCGCCGGGTAACTGGGAGGCCAACCTGGGCACCCACGACCTGTCGGGCCTCCGGGTGGCCGTCGTTCCAAACCTGGGCGGTATCACGCTCGAGGATGGTGTGGAGCAGCGCATCCGCGACGAGGCGGCAGCGCTGATCGCCGACAACAACATGGTGCAGGTTGACATCGATGTCCGGCCGCCCAACCTGGCCGCGCAATGGATGATGGGCAACCTGTCGACCCTGCTCGCCGAGCTGGGGCCGCTGTGGCCCAAGTGCGCCAAGGACCTCACCGACGAGGTGGCGATTGGCCTGTACCTCAGCCAGTCGATGTACAACCTGCGCACCGCCGCAGTCGCCGAGCAGATGCGGGTGGAGGCCAACCAGGCGATGGCTCGGGCCTTCGAGCAGGTCGACCTGATCATCGCCGCCTCCAACCCCGGCCCCGCCTTTGCGGCAGAGGCGTCCATGAGCAGCACCGAGAACAATCTGATCGAGAAGGCCAAGTCGAGCACGGCGGCCAAGGGGGCGTTCCGGGCTGCGTTGTTTGGCACCCGTCTGGCCTCGACCTTCGCCCCGAAGCTGCCGAGCACCCTGTTGGATCAGGTGAGCGAGAGGTTCCCCGAGATGGTCAACATGGGGGCGCTCACCATCATCTCCAACATCTACGGCAACCCGGCGGTGTCCATACCGGCCGGCACCGTGCGCGGCCTGCCGGTGGGTATGCAGGTGCTCGCCCGGCACCACGAGGACCCGTTGCTCTTCGACGTCGCCCTCGCCGTCGAGCGCGAGCGCCCCTGGCCGATGGTGGCCCCGGCGGTCAGCGACGCTGCGGCCGTTCGTTCCTGATCGGCTCTGGATCAGTCGGTGGGGCGCGGTGCTGAAACCTTGTAGGTAAGCGCGCCGCGCACCGCCGGGTTGCCCGACTCGTCGACCACCACCGCTTCGCAGAACACGATTGACCGTCCCCTCCGGGTGACCCAGCCGTGGGCGATGGCGTCGCTCTCGGTGATACCGCTCATGTAGGAGAGGTTGAGGTTCAGGGTCATCATCACCGGTACCTGGTCATAGGCGCTGGCGATGGCCGGCACGACCACCGTGTCGACGAGCGTCGCCAGCGCTCCGCCGTGCATCATGCCCGCCGGCTGGCGCAACTCGTCGCGCCACGGTACCCGCATGCGGCTGTAGTCCCGCCGGACCTCTTCCAGGCGCAGGTCGACCAGCTGGGCGAAGTTGACGCCCCCGGTGTGGCCCGGGAACCTCGCCCAAGCGGCGGTGGCCTCGGCCGGGAGTTCCTCAAAATCGGACGGGTCGGGAATGGGGGTGAAGGTCACGGGCAGACGGTACCGCTCGTGCCGCGAGCGTGCCTCCGAGGTTCGGGGTGCCACGAGAGCCCGAAATCTCTCTCGAATTTTCTGAGGGCTGCGCCGATTGTCGGCTTGGTTGTCACAGGTGTTGATCAGACTGGTTCCATGGCTTCGATCACAGGTTTCGAGCCGGCCGGGACCGGTCCGGGCGATGGGGGTGGAGCGTTGGCGGCCCTGCGCCGGCGACTGCGAAGCGATGAGTTGGCAGCCTGCTCGGTGGCCGGTTCGGGGGTGGCCGATCCGGCTGCGGCTGGGGCGTTGGCTGATGCTGAGTTGGCGATCGACGAGTTGTTTGCGGCTGGGGTCGACCCGGCCGATTCGCGAGATGCGGTCGTGTGGATCGAAGAAATCGAGCGGTTGGGTCGGCGGGTGGATGCGGCCCGGTCGGTGTTGGTGGAACGGATCCGGGTCAAGGTGTTGCACACAGCCGACGGTCACGGGTCGGCGAAGATCATGGTCCGCCACGTCGCCCGGTTGACCGAGGCGGAGGCGTTGGCCCGCGCCAAAACCGCCAGGCTCGCTAGAGATGTTCCGAAGGTGACCGCGGCGTGGCAGGCCGGTGAGGTGTCGACGTGCGCGGTCCGGGCGTTGGGCCGGGTCGATGCGAACCCGCGGGTCGCGGCAGCGCTGCGCCAGCGCGACGACGAGTTCCTCGCCGATGCCAAGAATATGAGTGCGAAGGCGTTTGGGCACAAGGTGCACCGGTGGGCCCGGCTGATCGACGAGGACGGCCCAACCCCGCCAAACGAACGCAACCACTCCAAGCGTGACGCCCGCCTTGTGCAGAACCCGTGGGACCTGTCGTGGGACCTGACCGGGTTCTTCGGCGCCGGGCAAGGTGCCGAGCTGCGGGAGATCCTCGACCGGTATGTCGACGCCGAGTTCAAGGCCGATTGGGAGGCCGCCGTGGCCCTTGGGTGAGGAGGGCCTGGCCCGCGGCGGGATCTCCAAGGAGGACCTGGACCGCACCGACGCCCAACGCCGCGCCGACGCGCTCGTGCGAAAGTCTTCCGCGACGCCGCCGCTGCTGACGGCTCCGCGGTGCCCGTCGGCTGGGTGCACAACATCCACTGGTCAGCCGCGGCGTATGAGGAAATGCTCGCAGCGATGGACCACGACCGTGCCCCACGGTTCGACCCGGACACGTTCATGTGTCGCACCGAGGACGGCCACGACGTCGACCCCACCGAAGCAGCAGCCAACAGCCTCCTCAACAAAGTCCGCCGGGTGATCGTCAACGCCTCCGGCGTCGTCATCGATTTGGGGAGGGCACGCCGGTTCACCTGGATCGGCAAGAACCGCCGCCACCGCCAGCCATACCCACTGCATCTGGCCGGGCTGTCACGCACCCGCCAGCCGCTGCGAGATCGACCACCTCCACGAACACGGACAAGGCGGCCCACCACAACCAGGCGAACTCGGCTCCGCTGTGCGGCAAACACAACGGCTGGAAACAGAAGGGCTTCCGGATCCAGCGGGACCCGACCGGCACGTGGCACACCACCCGCCCCGACGGCAGCCAACTCGAATGAGCGCCAACCGGCAGTGAATCGAGGTGGGGGAGTGATGAACCAATCGGCAGTGACCCACCCGGGGCCTGACCCACCCGGGCTGAGGCTGTCACCCGAAGGTTCGCCATCTGTTCAGCTGGCGTTCACCTGGGCAGCACCTGCGCGTCAACTCACCTCCGTACCGTTCGTCTCCTCACCACGAATTCCGTCCTACATCTGGCGGAACACCACCTGACACCGAGGAGACGAGAGTGAAGAAGCGAACCCGTCCAACCTTTCGATTTGCAGCACTTGCGCTGGCCGGTGGCCTTGCCGTCAGCGGTTGCAGCGGATCGAGCAACAGCGGCGCCGGCGAAGGAGCGGCCGAAGGCGAGATCGCCATCTCGGGCTCGTCCACCGTCGAGCCCATCTCGGTGCGAGTCGGCGAGCTCTTCGCCGATTCCGGCGGCGTGTTGCCTTCCGTTGAGGGCCCCGGAACCGGTGACGGGTTCAAGAAATTCTGCGCCGGCGAGACCGACATTTCGGATGCCTCTCGGGCCATCAAGGACGAGGAAAAGGCCGCCTGCGAGCAGGCGGGCGTGACCTATACCGAGCTGCGGATCGCCAACGATGCGATCACGGTGTTGACCAACGCGTCCAACGACTCGGTGCAGTGCCTGACCTTCGATGACCTCTACGGCTTGGTGGGTCCCGAGTCCGAGGGCGTGAAGACCTGGTCCGAGGCCACCGCCAAGGGCGCCACATCCAAGCTGCCCGATGCACCGCTTGAGATCTTCGCCCCGGGCACCGAGTCGGGCACCTACGACTCCTTCTATGAGCTGGCGATCAAGGACATCGCCGATGAGCGAGGCGTCCCCGAGGACGCGCAGATCCGTCCGGACTACGGAGGCCTGGCCAACGACAACGAGATCATCTCCGGGCTTCAGTCCGTGGATTCCAGCTTCGGTTGGGTGGGCTTCGCCTTTGCCGAAGAGGCGACCGGCGTGCGGGAGATCGAGGTCGATGGCGGTGAGGGCTGTGTGGCCCCATCGGCTGAGACCGTCGCAGATGGCACCTACCCCCTGGCCCGGCCGCTGTTCATCTACGTGAACAACGAGAAGCTGGCCGACAATGCGGCACTGTCCGACTTTGTCGACTTCTACCTGTCCGATGAGGGCATGGCCGCCGTTCCCGAGGTGGGGTACGTACCGCTGACCGACGCCGACCTCGAGGCCACCCGCACCACCTGGACCCAGGCCAAGGCCGGGGCCGCCAAGTCATGAGCTCGGGGCTGACGTTGGCCGATCTGGCCGGCTCGAAGCAGCGCAACCGCATCGAATCGCTGGTGAAGGCCGGCGTCGGCTCAGCTGCGTCCCTCAGCATCGTGATCAGCGTCGCCATCCTGGCCGTGCTGGTCATCCGATCGGCCGGGTTTCTGACCCAGGTGGAGTGGTCATCGCTGGTCAGTTCCCTGGGCTGGTTCCCCCGCAGCAACCGGTATGACCTGGTGACGCTGCTGCTGGGATCGCTGTGGGTCACCGGCATCGCTCTGGCGGTCGCCACGCCTGTCGGGGTGGGAGCGGCGGTCTATCTCTCCGAGTACGCCTCGAAGCGGGTACGCCGGTGGTTGAAGCCGTCGGTGGAGATTCTCGCCGGGTTGCCGTCGGTGGTTGTGGCGTTCTTCATCCTTCAGGTGATCTACCCCACCGCACTGGAGGGCGTGCTCGACTCGAAGTACACGCTGTTCGCGGCGGGCATCGGCGTGGGCATCCTGACGATCCCCATCGTTGCCTCGGTCACCGAGGACGCCTTGTCGGCCGTGCCGAACTCGCTTCGGGAGGCCAGCGTGGGCCTGGGTGCCCGCAAGGCTGTCACCACCGTGCGGGTCGTGCTGCCGGCGGCGGTCTCCGGCATCACCGCAGCCCTCATCGTCGGCGCCAGCCGAGCGCTGGGCGAGACCATGTTGGTCACCCTGGTGGCCGGCGGTGCCAACGGTTCGGCCCGGGCGTTTGGTCCGGCGTCGGCTGGTGGTGGCGTCACGATGACGTCGGCCATGGCAAACCTCGCTGCCGGGTCGGATTCGGTGGCCGTCAGCAGCGGCGTGACGCTCAACCCGGTCAACTCCTTGTACGTCGTTGGCCTCGTGCTGTTCATGTTCACGTTGGGGCTGAACCTGATCGGCGACCGGCTCGTTCGCCGCTTCCGCCAGAGCTATTGAGAAGGACGTAGCCATGACGATTGCATTCACCCGCCGCCGCCAGCGCGAGGCCACCGCCGAGGCGGTGCGCCAGGCCATCACCCGGGGCGGCATCGATGTGTCCGGCTTGGTGTTCAAGGGCTTGGTGGCGGGATGTCTCCTGGTGGTCATGGGCCTCCTCGTGTGGCTGTTCGCCGACGTGGTCATAGCGGCCCAGCCCTACCTCGCCGAGCGAGGGTTCATGGGCTTTCTCGGTGGGACGTTGTCGAGCCAGCCCGGCACCTACGGGGTGTCTCAAGGCATCATCGGTACGGTCTGGATCCTCGTGTTCGTGGCCGTCTTGGCTTTCCCCATCGGGCTTGCCGCCGGGATCTATCTGGAGGAGTACGCACGGGACACCAGGTTCACTCGTCTGGTGAACCTGGTCATCCGCAACCTGGCCGGGGTTCCGTCGGTCGTCTACGGCATCTTGGGGCTGGCCGTCTTCAAGGAACTCCTCGGCGGCGCCGGGAAGGCCAACCCTGCGTGGTATCAGTTCACGGGCGGTCCTACGCTGATCGCCGCAGGGATGACGATGGCCATCCTGGTGTTGCCCATCGTCATCATCACCTCGGCCGAGGCGATCCGGGCGGTGCCGGGCAGCTTGCGTGAGGCGGGATTCGGCGTGGGGGCAACCCGGTCCGAGGTCATCCGCAGTCACGTGCTGCCCTATGCGGCGCCGGGCATTCTCACCGGCACGGTGCTGTCGTTCGCCAGGGCCATCGGTGAGGCCGCCCCACTGCTCATGGTGGGCGCCATCACCGGATTGTTGCCCACCTACGGCACCGTCCCCGATCAGCTCACCGGCAAGTTCACAGCACTGCCGATGGTGATCTACGGAACCCTGAGGAAACCCGAGTCCCAAGGTTGGCCCGCCGTAACGGCCGCCGTGATCCTCGTGCTGATGGCGGTGTTGTTGGTGGCCAACGCCGGTGCGATCTTTGCTCGCAACTACTTTGAGAGGAAGCGCCAATGAATTCCAAGAGCGTACGACCGGCGGCCACGACCCCACCGACCTCGTCCGCAGGTCGCACCGGCCGTCGATTTCTCGGAGGTGCCAACGCCACCGCCGTCGTCGATAAGGATCTGCACCTCATGCCTGACCTCGTGACCGCCCCCGTGTTCGAGGTGTCGGACCTGTCGGTGTACTACGGCGGGTTCCAAGCTGTGCGAGATGTTGGCCTCACCGTTCGAAGCGGCGAGATCACTGCGTTCATTGGTCCCTCCGGCTGCGGCAAAAGTACCGTGCTGCGCTGTTTCAACCGCATGAACGACCTGATCGACAGTGCCCGGGTGACCGGTTCCGTCAATTTTCGGGGCGTCGACCTGTACGACCCGGCGGTTAACCCGGTGGAGGTGCGGCGTCGGGTGGGCATGGTGTTCCAGAAGCCCAACCCCTTCCCCAAGTCGATCTACGCCAACGTGGCCTACGGCCCCAAGGTGGGTGGCGCCAAGAAGGCCGACCTCGAAGAGATCGTTCAGACCAGCCTGACCAAGGCGGCGTTGTGGGACGAGGTGAAGGATCGGCTGGGCGACTCGGCGATGGGACTGTCCGGCGGCCAGCAACAACGTTTGTGCATCGCCAGGGCCATCGCATCCCAGCCTGAGGTGGTGCTGATGGACGAACCATGTTCGGCGCTTGACCCCATCGCCACCGCCCGCATCGAGGAGCTGATGCGCGAACTTCAGCACGAGTACACCATTCTGATCGTCACCCACAACATGCAGCAGGCGGCGCGGGTGAGCGATAAAACGGCCTTCTTTACAACCGAAGTGAGCGAAGACTCCGACCGCCGAACCGGTATCCAGGTGGAGTTTGACGACACGGAGAAGATCTTCTCCAACCCGTCCGATGAGCGCACCGAGAACTACATCACGGGTCGGTTCGGGTGAGTCAGCCACACACAGGTGCGATGATGAGCGACGTGGTCGACCCTCATGACATCCGCAAAACCTTCCACGACGACCTGGATGAGATCACCAATCAGCTCGTCGCCATGGCGGCGTTGGTGACCGAGACCATTCCCAGGGCCACGGAGACGTTGCTGGCGGTCGATCTGGCCGAGGCCCAGGCGATCATCGTCGACGACGACATTCTCGACGGGCTGATGGTGGAGGTTGAGGAGTCGTGCTACCGGGTGCTGGCGCTGCAACAGCCGATGGCCGGCGACATGCGTGCGATCGTGGCCGCTATCCGAATGGTGTCGGAGATCGAGCGGTCGGGCGATTTGGCGGTCAATATCGCCAAGGCCACCCGACGCATCTACGGCATCACGATCACGCCACGTCTTCGGGGACTGATCGCTTCGATGGGCGAGGAGGCGGCCCGGCTGTACCGGTTGGCTATACAGGCCTATGCCGACGGCGATGCGCCGATGGCCGCGGCGCTGGATGATCTTGATGATCGGCTGGACTCGTTGCACCGCGACTACATCGCTGAGATCTTTGCCGCCCACGACGAGGAGCGCTTGACGTTGCAGGAGGGTGTGCAGCTGGCCCTGATCGGGCGTTACTACGAACGCATCGGTGACCATGCGGTCAACATCGGTGAGCGGGTGCGCTACATGGTGACCGGCTGGATGCCCGAGCAGAAGGGTGCCGAGCGCGCTGCCCGACGCAGTGAGGCGTCCGCTGCCGGCGTCGACGGGCCCGCAGGGTCGAGCTCCAACCAAAACAGCGAAGCTGACGGGTAGCACCCCAGCTTGAGCGTTCACGCGTGAGCACGGCCGCGATGGTGTTGGTGGCGCTGTTGGGCGTCGGTGCCGGGGCACTGGCGGTTGCGTGGCGCCGCACTCGCCGGACTTTGACGCTGGCAGACCGGCGCGTTCGACAACTCGAGGTCGAGTTGTCGAACGCACAGGTCGACGCTGGGCCCTTCGAACTGCAGCGGGTGGTCGATGCGCTACCGGTGGCGGCCGTGATCTGTGATGACACGGGCGCCGTGCAGGTCCGCAACCCGGCGGGTGCCTCGCTCTTGGAGCCTCGCATCGAGTCGGCACTCGTGGGGCGCAGCCTGCGCGCTGCCCTGACCGAGGCCGCCGGCGGTGTTCGGGTGCGGCGCGTTGAAGAGCTCGTCGGACCTCCATTGGAGCGCCACGTCGTCACCGCCATTCCCCTCGACGGTGGCGGCGCGGTCGCCGTGGTGCAGGACGACTCCGACGTGGCCCGCACCGAGGCGGTACGTCGAGACTTCGTGGCCAACATCTCCCACGAGCTCAAGACACCTGTTGGGGCGGTTGCCCTGCTGGCCGAGATGCTCGCCGATGAGCCGGACCCGGCGACTGCGCAGCGCTTCGCCACCCGGATCGAGGGTGAGGCCCAACGCCTGGCGAGGTCGGTGGACGACCTGCTTGAACTGACCCAGATCGAGTTTGGGCTGCCGGCCGTTTCCACCGACGTCGCCCTCGACGAGGTGGTCGACGAGGTGCTGGCTCGGGTGGCGGTGGTCGCAGCCGACCGAGGGATCTCGGTTGGCGGTCCGGACGAGCGCACCCGGCTGGTCGTACGGGGCGACGCCCGTCAGCTTGGTTCGGCGCTGTACAACCTGGTTGACAACGCAGTGAAGTACTCGCCCGACGGCGGCACGGTGTGCATCGGGCTACGGCGCGACGGTGGCGGCCTGATCGATGTCGAGGTGGCCGACTCGGGCATCGGCATTCCCGGCGCCGACCTCGAGCGTATCTTTGAGCGGTTCTACCGGGTGGACCGCGCCCGCGGCCGCGACACGGGCGGAACCGGCCTGGGCCTGGCGATCGTCCGCCACGTCACCCAGAATCACGGTGGCTCGGTGGACGTTCGTTCAACCGAGGGCGTCGGCACCACCTTCCTGATGAGGTTGCCGGGCCGGGAGACCCCACGATGAGCAAGGGCACGATCCT
Source organism: Candidatus Microthrix subdominans (assembly GCA_016719385.1). NCBI lineage: Bacteria > Bacillati > Actinomycetota > Acidimicrobiia > Acidimicrobiales > Microthrixaceae > Candidatus Neomicrothrix > Candidatus Neomicrothrix subdominans. The sequence continues at coordinate 627,285 of JADJZA010000007.1, forward strand.
GGTCGTCGAGGACGAGGAGTCCTTCGTCGATGCGCTCACCGTCGGCTTGGGACGGGAGGGCTTCGAGGTGGCGGTGGCCCGCACCGGCGCCGAGGCGCTGGAGATGTTTCCGTCGGTCGAGCCCGATCTGGTGTTGTTGGACGTGATGTTGCCCACCGTGTCTGGGCTGGATGTGTGCCGGGAGCTCCGGGCCCGCTCGAGCGTGCCGATCATCATGGTGACCGCCAAGAGCTCCGAGATCGACACGGTGGTCGGCCTCGAGGTCGGTGCGGACGACTACGTCACCAAGCCATATTCGATGCGCGAGCTGTTGGCTCGCATCGGTGCCGTGCTGCGTCGTCGCGGGCTGGATGCCGTCGGGCTCCGAGAGGCCGACCACGAGGAGGTTGACTTGCTGGTCGGCGGCGACGTCATCGTGGACCTCGACCGTCACGAGGTGACGGTGCGGGGCGAGCTGGTCAACCTGCCGCTGAAGGAGTTTGAGCTGCTCGCCGTGCTGATGGAGAACCCCGGACGAGTGCTGCCAAGGGCCACGCTGATCGACCGGGTGTGGGGCGGCGATTACGTGGGCGACACCAAAACCCTCGACGTCCACATCAAGCGTCTGCGCTCCCGCGTGGAGGCGGAACCGTCCGCTCCCGAACGGATCATCACCGTGCGCGGGGTGGGCTACAAGTTTGTGCCGTCCGGCTGAGGCGCCGCCCCTGGGGGATGGTCACGAAACCAGTCGACGATGGCGGGCATCGACCGCTCGAAGTTGCCGGGCGTAGCGATGGTGAACACGGCGGCCGGCGCATCGCTGCGGTTCTCGAAGTCGTGGGTCGTGCCGCCGGGCACGAGCACGAACGTGCCCACCGGAGCGTCGTCCCAACGGTCGTCGATCAAGAAGCTCATCGTGCCCTCGGTGACGAGGAAGACGTCGTCCTCGGGGTGATGATGGGCGCCGGGGCCGGTCGTGTGGGGATCGAGGCGCCACGTCGAGATCGAGTAGGCGCCGTTGGTCTCTGCCCCGTCGGCGACGAACGTGGCGGCGATCCCACCCATGTCGTAGCGGCGCCCGGCGCCGGGGGGCAGAACGATCGGTGATCGGGTCATGATCCCAACCTACGGCTGGGCCACCCGTCCGGTCTTGAACAAATGGGAACGTGGGTCAGCCGTGCTGCCAGATGCGCTGGCTGATCGTGCGCTGGCCCGACAGCGCCAGGCCGTCGAGCACCTCGAGTTCCTCGGGGGTGAGGCTCCAACCGAGGGCGCCGGCGTTCTGGGACGCCTGCTCGGCGTTCTTGGCGCCCGGGATGGGCACGGCGCCCTTGGCGATCAGCCACGCCAGCGACACCTGGGCGGGGGTGCGGTCGTGGGGCTCGCCGATGCGGGCGAGCTCGGCGGTGATCCGGTCGACCTGTTCCATCGGATGGGCCGAGAAGGTGCGCTCCTTGGGGGGAGGGTTGGCAGCGGAATACTTGCCGGTGAGGCGTCCCTGACCGATCGGGGAGTAGGCCAGCGGGACGACGCCCAGCCGGCGGCAGGCCTCGATCAGCCCGGTGGTCTCCGGCCGGCGGCGCAGCAGCGAGTACTCGATCTGGTTCGAGGACAGCGGGACGCCCCGGGCGGCGAGCTGGGCGTGGATCGAGCCCATCTCACCGATCGAGTAGTTGGAGACGCCCACCGCGTCGCACAGCTTGGCCTCGACCACCTCGGCCAGCGCGTCGGCCAGGGCGGAGTGCGAGCGCAGGCTGACCGGTCCGTGCAGCTGGTACAGGTCGACCCGGTCCACCCCCAGCCGCTCCAGCGAGGCCTCCAGTGCTGAACGGAGGGCAGTGCGCACGTTGAGCTTCCACGGCGCGGGCATGAACTTGGTGGCAATGAGCGCCCGCTCCCGCCGGGCGGGATCGCCCTTGAGCAGGCGGCCGATGATGCGTTCGCTCTCGCCGTCGCCGTACACCTCGGCCGTGTCGAACAGGGTGACGCCGGCCTCGAGCGAGGCATCGAACGCCTCGGCGATCGTCGCCTCGCTGATCTCGGTGTCGTAGCCGCCCATGCCCCATGTGGACTTGTCGCCCCACGCCCACGTGCCTACCCCGAGCGGGGCAAACGAACGGGACGAACCGGGGAATGAGAGCGAGGGCGTGGCGGTCACCATCGGTACAACCTACCGGGGGTGGGTGGCTCGGTACGCTGGTCGCTTTCCCTCCTGGAGCGCCGCCATGTGGAAGTTGATCCGAGCCGGGCTGTGGTCCCGCAAGCTGCGACTGTTCACGACAGCGCTGGCGGTGGCGCTGGGCGTGGCGTTCACCACCGGCACGTTGGTGCTGACCGACACGATCGGCAAGGTCTTCGACGAGCTCTTCGACCAGATCACCGAGGGCACCGACTCGCTGGTGCGAGGCGCCAACGAGGTGCAGAACCCGTTCGGCCCCAGCGAGCGCAACCGTGTCCCCGCGGAGCTGGAGAAGCAGGTGGCCGCGCTGGACTCGGTGAAATCTGCCGAGGGCTTCATCCAGTTCCAGGCGCAGGCGACCGACATGAAGGGCGATGCGCTCAAGCCGGGGTTCGGGCCCCCGACACTGCTGCAGAACTTCTCCGATAATCCCAACTTCGCCACCTGGAAGTTGAACAAGGGCAAGAAGCCTTCTGGCCCGACCGAGGTGGTGCTCGACGTCACCACCGCCACCGAAGCCAAGGTCTCGATCGGCGATGAGGTGCAGGTGTTCGCGGCGGCAGCGCCGCGCACGATGACCGTCGTCGGATTGGCGACGTTCGGCAACGAGAACAACCTGGCCGGCGCCGCAGCGGTGCTGACCGACCTGAAAACCGCCCAGGAGCTGTCCGACTACGGCGACAACTTCTTCTCCATCCAGGTGTCGGCCGTCGACGGTGTCTCCGAGCAGCAGGTGACGAACGACATCAACCGGATGTTGCCCAAGGACTATGAGGCGATCACCGGCACGGCCTTCAACGAGGAGACCCAGAGCGCGATTCGCCAGGGCCTGGGGTTCTTCCAGACCTTCCTGTTGGTCTTTGCCGTGGTCGCAGTGGTCGTCGGTGCCTTCCTGATCTACAACTCCTTTTCGATCCTGATCGCACAGCGCACCCAGGAGCTGGGCCTGATGCGTGCGATCGGTGCCGTGCGCAGCCAAGTGCTGGGCACCGTCGCGATCGAGGCGGCGGTCGTTGGGGTGATCTCGGCGCTGGTGGGGCTCGGGCTGGGCGTGCTGCTGGCCAGCGGCATGCGCTCCCTGTTGGCCGGGTTGGGCATCGAGCTGCCCTCGGGGCCCAACGTCGTCACCGTGTCGACCATCGTCGTCGCTTTCGTCGTCGGCGTGGGCGTCACGATCGGCGCAGCGTTGTTGCCCGCCCGCCGGGCGGCGCGGGTGTCGCCGATGGAGGCGCTGCGTTCGGCCTCCCATGACGACAGCGGCTCGAGCAAGGTTCGGCTGATCGTCGGCCTGGTGCTGACCGCAGCGGGGGCGGCGCTGTTGGTGTGGGGGGCCGTCGCTACCGCCCCGTTGCTGGTTGGCTTCGGCGCCGGAACGATCCTCGTGGCTGCGGTGGTGCTGGGGCCACGTATCGCCGTGCCCGCGGCGCGACTGATCGGAGCCCCAGCGGCCCGACTGCGGGGGATCACCGGATCGCTGGCCCGTCAGAACTCGATGCGCAACCCGGCTCGCACCGCCACGACGGCGTTGGCGCTGGTGATGGGCGTGTCGATCGTCGGGTTCGTCACCGTGCTCGGGGCATCGACCAAAACCTCGGTGACCAAAACCGTCGAGAAGCAGGTGATCGGCGACCTGGTCGTGACCGCCAGCCAGTTCGACCCGACCGGTGGCCTGCCGCCCAGCTACGGCGAGCAGATCGCCAAGTTGCCGGGCGTGAAGCTGGCCTCGCCGATCAGGTTCGGTTTCGGCCAGCTCGACGGCGAGTCCGGCGGGTCGATCGTGATCGGTGCCGACCTCGCCGCGCTGTCGAAGGCGGTCGACCTGGGCACGACGTCGGGGACGACCGACCTGTCCGCCGACCAGGTGGCCGTGTCGGCTGCCGCCGCCAAGCGAAACAGCTGGAAGCTGGGCGACACGATCACGTTCACCGGCCCGGACTCGGGCCCCCAGAAGTACACGGTGGGGCTGATCTTCGAGAACGCCGACACGCTGGCCGGCACGGTCGTGTCGCTGAAAGGTTTCGATCGGATCACCGAGACGCCCAAGGACTTTCAGATCACCGTCCAGGTGGCCGACGGCGCGTCGGTCGGCAAGGTGAAGTCCGAGATCGAGGGCGTCCTGGGCGACTTCCCGGGGGCCGAGGTGAACGACCTGTCGGCGTTCGTCAAGAGCCAGACCGCGCAGATCGACATCTTCTTGAACATGTTGTACGTGTTCCTGGCCCTGGCCGTGTTCATCGCCCTGTTGGGCATCGCCAACACGCTGGCGCTGTCGATCTTCGAGCGCACCCGCGAGGTAGGGCTGTTGCGGGCGGTGGGCATGGTGCGCTCCCAAGTGCGCTCGATGATCCGCTGGGAGTCGGTGATCATCGCCGTGCTGGGTACGGTGCTGGGGCTGCTGATCGGCCTGGTGGTGGCCGGCGCCATGATGGCCAGCCTGCGCGACCAGGGTTTCAGCGCCTTCGATCCAGCGCCGGTGCGGTTGCTGGTCATAACGGTGCTGTCGGCGATGGCCGGTGTGCTGGCGGCGCTGCGGCCGGCGCGGCGCGCCGCCAAGATGGACGTGCTCGAGGCCGTCTCCAGCGAGTAGGGCGTCAGCCCGAGCTGGCCGCCCGCCAGAAGGCCCGGTAGGTGGGGTAGGGCGCCTCGGGGGTCACCCAACCGGCGGCCACCAGCTCGGCGTGGAAGCGGGGCAGGTTGCGCCACGGCACGCCCATGTCGGTGTGGTGCGCCAGGTGCCAGCCGGTGTTGTACGGCACCACCCAGCAGCTGGCCAGCCGGCTCTGGCCGACGTGGTGGGTGGTGCGGCGCCGGTCCTTGGAGCGCTCCATGCCCCCGTGTTCGGCGATGGCCCGCAGCCGGTTGAGCACCCTCCACACGGTCATCCACGGTGCCAACCACAGCACCGGGTAGGCCCACCAGGCGCCGGTCGCCAGGGCGGTCGCCACCCAGATCACCGCCTGGACGGCCAGAATCGTGCCGCCGATGCGGCGGCCCTGGGCGCTGCGCAGCGAGGTGAGCAGCGGCTTGAGGTTTTTCCACCCCGAGCTGCCCAGGGCATCCCGGGTGAGCTTGCGTCGCCAGGACGCCTTGGTGATCGGGTAGCCCGAGTACAGCGCCGTGTCGGGCTCACCGGGGCCAAACTCCTCGCGGTGGTGGGCGAAGTGGCTGCGCCGGTACAGCTCGAACGGCACGAACGCGGGGCTGGCGAGTAGCCAGCGGCCGACGAGGTCGTTGGCCCGTCGATTGCGGAACAGCAGTCGGTGGGCGGCCTCGTGGGCGAGGATCGCCAGCCGGGCGAACGCCGGACCCATCCCCACGAACAACGCGGCGTAGCCGACCGGCTGGCCCCAGCGGAATGCCAGCGCCCAGGCACCAGCGATGGCGGCCCACAGGCCGAGCACGGTGCCGACGTTGCGGTATGAGGCGATGCGCCGCAGGTCGTCGCGCAGGGGTGCCTTGGCCTTGCCCGATGCGGTCAGCACCTCGGTCGGCAGCACGTCGGGCAGCGCGGAGGCGGGTGGAACCAGCGTTTGGCGGGTGGGGTCGTTGATGGGTGCAGCGGTGACGGCCACGGCCGTGATGTTACGCTTCGACGACGCATGACGCCAGCACGTGACACCCTGGAAAGGCCGAGGCCGCTCACCGCCCGCTCGGTGCTGGCGTCGACCCTGCTCGGCGTCACCCCACCGCGACTGTCCACCCGGGTGCTGGTGCGCTCGGGGGAGCTGTTCGGTGTGGGCGAAAGCGCCACCCGCACCGCCCTGTCCCGAATGGTGGCTGCCGGAGAGGTGGCCCCCGACGGCGACGGCTACCGGCTGGCGGGACCACTGGTCGACCGCCGCGCCCGCCAGGACCGGTCGCGTCGGGGCGGCACCGTTGCATGGAAGGGCGCATGGGTGTTGGTCATCGTCGAGTCCGGCCGCCGCTCGCCGGTCGACCGGGCCGCCTTTCGAACCGCCGCGGGCCGGGCGCGGCTGGCCGAGCTGCGCGACGGTGTGTGGTGTCGGCCGGACAACCTGGGCGACTCCCGGTCGCTCGAGGTCGACCCAGTGCTCACCGCCCCGCACCGCTGGTTTCGTGGGGCCATGCCGGTTTGGGAGGAGGATGGGCGTGAGCTGGCGGCCCGCCTGTGGGACCTCGACGGCTGGGCCGCCACCGCCAGCGAGCTGATCACCGGGCTGGACGGCCTGGCCCCTCGCCTCGTGGCCGAGGACCTCGATGCCTTACCCGCTGCGTTCGTCGCCTCCGCCGATGCGCTGCGGCACCTGGGCGGCGACCCGCTGCTGCCGGCCGAGCTGTGCCCGGCGGACTGGCCGGGGGCCGAGCTGCGGGCGGCGCACCGCAGCTTCGACGGCGCATTCGGGGTGACGTGGCGGCGCTGGCATCGTGGCGTCGACGGCGCGGCGCCGGGGCGGTAGTTCGCGTACCGTGTGGACATGCCACTCATCGGAACGTACGTGCCCAGCCCGTGGGAGCCGATCGCCACGCAGGTCGCCCAGTACGAAGCGACCGGTGGGGTCGAGGGAGGCGAGCTGCAAGGCGCGCCGTGCATCATCCTCACCACGGTCGGCAACCGCTCGGGCAACCTGCGCAAGACCCCGCTGATCCGGGTGGAACACGACGGAGCGTACGTCGTGATCGCCTCGATGGGCGGGGCGCCGCAACACCCGGCCTGGTACCACAACCTGGCCGACGGGTCGGCCGTGACCGTTCAGGACGGACCCGACGTGCACGACCTGGTCGCCCGGGAGCTCGACGGCGACGACAAGGACACCTGGTGGTCTCGGGCCACCGAGGTGTGGCCCGCATACGACGACTATCAGGCATCGACCGACCGGCGGATCCCGCTGGTGCTGCTGGAGGAGAGCTGATGACGATCAAGGTGATCCAGTGGGCCACCGGCACGGTGGGCGAACACGCGGTGCGGGGCATCGTCGCCCACCCGCAGCTCGAGCTGGCCGGGCTGTGGGTGCACTCCGAGGCCAAGGAGGGCGTCGACGCCGGTGAGCTGGTCGGCATCGACCCCACCGGGGTGATCGCCACCCGGGACGCCGACGAGTTGCTCGCCTCGGACGCCGAGGTGGTCTGCTACACCGCCAACAGCGACCTGCGGCCCGACGGCGTGATCGACGATCTGGAGCGCATGCTGGCCCTGGGCAAGAACGTGGTCAACACCTCGTTCGTGCCGCTGCTGGCCCCGGAGCTCGCCGGCCCCGGCGTGGCCGACCGGCTGCGGGCCGCCGCCGTCGAGGGTGGGGCCACGCTGTACACCTCCGGCATCGACCCCGGCTACGGCAACGTCGGCATCACGGTCGGCGCCCTGGCACTGTGCAGCCGGGTCGACTCGGCGCGCATGACCGAGATCGTCAACTACGCCACCTGGGACAACCCCTTCACCATGTTCGACATCATGGGCTTCGGGCGAAGCTCAGAGTCCGAATCGATCCTGTTGGCCCCGGGTTCGACGGCGCTGGCCTGGGGTCCGGTCGTCTCACTGGTCGCCCGGTCGATCGGGCTGAGACTCGACGACATCGTCGAGCGCCACGAGGTGATCTACGCCGACGAGGACATCGAGATCGCCTCGGGCACCGTGCCGAAGGGCGGCCTGTCCGGCATGCGCTTCGAGGTGATCGGCATGGTCGACGGCGTCGAGCGGATCGTGCTCGAGCACGTCACCCGGCTGCTGGATGAGGACCGACCCGACTGGCCCCAGGGGTCGGGCTACCGCATCGACATCTCAGGCGACCCCAACGCGCACCTCGAGCTGGAGCTGAGCTCGCCCAACGGCGACCACAACTACGCCGGGTGCCTGGCGACCGCCATGCACGTGCTCAACGCCGTGCCGGCGGTCGTCGCTGCCGAGCCGGGGCTGGTGACCATGCTGGACCTGCCGGTGTACTCGGCGGATGCACGATGATCGACGCCGGTATTCAGGTGGGGGTGGTGTACCCCCAGATCGAGTTGGGCGGCGAGGCCGACGCAGTGCGGGCGATCGGCGATGCCATCGAGGCCCAGGGGTACCGCCACCTGGTCGCCTACGACCACGTGCTCGGGGCCGAACAGGCCGACCGGCAGCCGGAGCTGACCGGCCCCTACGACGAGAACGATCCGTTTCACGACCCGTTCGTGTTGTTCGCCTACCTGGCCGGTCGCAGCGACACCCTCGAGTTTGCATCCGGGGTGCTGATCCTGCCCCAGCGCCAGACCGCGCTGGTCGCCAAGCAGGCGGCCGACCTGGCCGTGCTGTCGGGCAACCGGCTTCGCCTCGGCGTCGGTGTGGGCTGGAACTGGGTGGAGTACGAGGCGCTGGGCGAGGACTTCGCCACCCGCGGCCAGCGTGCCAACGAACAGATCGAGCTGTTGCGCCGCTACTGGACCGAGCCGACCGTGAGCTTTGCGGGCCGCTTCGACCGGGTGGCGCGGGCCGGCATCGTGCCCCGGCCGTCCGTGCCGCCGCCGGTGTGGGTCGGCGGGTTCGGAGCGGCGTCGCTGCGCCGGGCGGTGCGCCTCGGTGACGGCTTCATCTTCGGTGGTCCCCGCATCCACGTGGCCGAGCAATGGGCCCGGTTGAAGGAGCTGCTCGCCGAGGCCGGACGACCGCTCGAGGGCTTCGGCGCCGAGTACCTGATCCTGTCGAACAAGGGGCCCGCCGACGTGGCGGCCAAGGTGGGGCAGTGGCGCGATCAGGGTGGCAGCCACGCGGCGATCGTCACGATGGGCCTGGGGCTCGACTCGACCGAGGCCCACGTCGACTATTTTGGCTCGGTGGCCACCGCGCTGAGTTAGCCCAGCCCTCAGCTGATTCCGGCGAGCACCTCGGTGGGCACGCTCTCGAACTGGGGTCCCTCGGAGCGGTCCCGCTTGGTCTCCCAGAAGCCGAGGGTTTGGGCCAGCGTGACGAACGCGTCCCAGGCTGCCACCGCCCCGTCGCCGGTCGGCACCCGCGAGATCACCGGGCCGAACAGCCCGACACGTTGCCCGTCGGTGCCGTCGAGGGCCATCAGCGGCGTGCCGACGTTCCCGCCGGTCAGGGCCAGGCCCTCGTCCATTGCCGCCTGGATCACCTGATCGAAGCGGTCGTCGTCCTGGGCCCCGGCCAGCTTCGGGTCCAAACCCAGCGCCTCGAGGTCGTCGGCGACGTGAAAGTCGTGGTCGTCCTCGTGATGGATGTGGGTGCCGAAGCGGGTGTACAGCTCGCCGATGCGGTCCTCGTGGCCGGCCTCGCGCACCGCTTCGACGACGCGCAGCAGGTTGCGGCTCCACAGGGTGGACTCATAAAACTCATCGTCGGGTTCGGGGGCGTTCTTGAGGAACAGGCTGATCGGGCGCCACGTGACGTCCAGGTCCCGCTCGGCGGCCACGGTGGCGACCCACCGCGAGGTCAGCCAGCACCACGGGCAGATGGGGTCAAACCAATAGTCGATCTTCACGCGGCGCTCTCCTCGGGGAGTTTCGGAGGCCCTAGTCTGGCGCGTTTTCGGGAGTGCTCCCCAGCGTGTCGATCCAGGCATCGAAGAAGCGGTGGGACGATGCGTCGAGGTCGGCCTCTGACTCGCGCAACTCGTCGGTGAAGTGCTCGAGCGTCACGTCGGCCCGTTCGAGTACCGGCGCGACGAGCGACTGGGCCCATGCGACGGCGGTGTTCGCGTCGGTCTCGGGATGGAACTGCACGCCGAGGGCGGAACCGATGCGGAAGGCCTGGATGTAGTCGTCCGAGCTGGCGAGGAGGGTGGCATCCGGTGGCAACTCGAAGGTGTCGCCGTGGACGGCGAACACCGCGTCCCCGGCGTGGGGCATCACCGCGTCCCGCCGTCCGGCCTCGGTCGGGTGCAGCCGGTACACGCCGGCCTCCACCCGGCGTTCGGAGCGGAAGGCACGACCCCCGGTGGCGTCGGCGAGCAGCTGGGCCCCCAGGCAGATACCCAGCATCGGCACGTCGTCGCTGGCCACCTGGGCGATCCAGGCCTTCTCGTCGACGAGCCAGGGATGCCCGTCGACCTCGTAGGCGCCCATCGATCCGCCGAGCACGATCACACCGTCGATACCGGCGGTCGGCGGCAACGCGTCGCCGCCGGCAGGCCGGACCATCGTGACCTGGTGGGCGGCCAGGTGCGGCGCCAGCCGCCCGACCGACGCGTCGGGTTCGTGCTCGATCACGAACAGGTTCAACTGAGGAAGGCCTTGTTCACTGGACATAGGCTTTGGTCTGAGCGGTGACCAGGGCCTGAATGTCGCCCATCACCAGGCTGAGGTCGAGCAGGTGAAGGCCCCACTCGGGGCTGAGATCGCCGCCGATGTCGTCGGCCCGAGGGTCGGCGGGGTCTCCGTTGACCGTGACCTCGAGCCAGTCGGTGCGATCGTCGCCGGTGCACTCACCCGAGGTGAGGCCGGGAAGGGTGACGTAGGGGGTGTCGACCACCGCTACCTCGGGGTCGACCCAGGAGTTCTCGACGGTCGGATCAGGCGGCGCTCCGTCGCTGCCCGCCAGGATCGTGCCACCCCGGTTGGCGGGGAAGAACCCGCTGAGTTCCGCCGACCCGCTCGACAGCCCGGCGGACAAGGCGGCCGGGTTGATGCACGCCGCCCTCATGGCGTCCTCGGCAGTACGCCCGAAGATGGCGTTGTCCGGCGGGGGAGCGGTCGAGCGGTAGCTGGCCCAGCTGAGGAAGCAGCCGGTGTCCTCAGGCGAGGAACACGGCGCCACGTTGTCGAAGTCGCCACCGACGTCCTGGCCCTCGGGCACGTTGACTGCGGCGCCGGGCAGGTAGGCGGACACCAGGCGTTCCCGGACGTCGTCGTTGGGGTCGATCTCCTCGGCGATCAGGCGCTTGAGCAGGCTGGAGCCTTGCGAGTGGCCGATCAACACCACGCCGCGGCCGTCGTTGGCCTCCGCCATGTAGCTCTTCCAGGCGTCGAGCACGTCACCGTAGGCGGTGTCGCGAGCCTCTGGCGTCGCCGCACCGCCGATTCCGGCCAGCGTGACCTGCTGGTATACCGGGGCGAACACCCGGCACTGCTCGCCCAACCGGGCCACCTGGTTGCGGGCGGCGTAGCCCTCCTGGTCGGGTGAGGCGTCGAGGTCGCTGTTGAGGCCAGCGTCCCGGCTGATCGTCGGGTAGACGTAGAAGCAGTCGATCGGTGCGTCGGGGTCCGCCGTCCACGGCAGCTCTCGGGTGGACCCGTCCGCCTTGACCTCGGTGGCGTCCAGGTCGTCGTCGCACAGGTCATCCGCATCGGGATGGCACAACCAGTTGTCGGTACCCGCGTACTGCTCCGGGGTGTAGTCGGCGTAGCGCTCGAGGGCAGCCGGGGTGGTCGTGTCCGCAGGCCCGGAGCGGTCGGGGGTGCTCGTCTCGGATGACTCGTCACTGCATCCGACGGCGACAAGCGCAACGACGGCCAGCCCGCAGGCAAGCCGCTTCGGCAGTGACGTGGCGCTCGTGCGGGGGAACATGGTGGCGATCGTAGGGCGCTCGTCGTTACCAGGTGACCTCGGATGGGACCGGGTCGCCGTCGGCCTCGACGAGCAGCGTGCCGTGGGAGATGTCGCAGTGACGCTCAAAGAGCTCCTGGGCGCGCTCCAGCACTGCGTGCCGATCGGTGTCCCGGGTGACGCCCAGCCGGGCGGATGCGGCATCGAGGTCGGCGCTGAGGGTCCAGACGTCAAGGTCGAGCACGTCGAGTACCCCGTCGATGCGGCGGAGCGCCGCCTCCAGACCGACGAGGTCCAGGTCGGGCGGGGCGGCCTGGCGGAGGATGCGCACGCCCTGGCGGCCAAGGCGAAATCCCCTCGGCAACAACCACAAGGCCAGGCCGATGCCGATGATCGGGTCGACCCAGCTCCAGCCGGTGACCTCGAGCACGACCGCGGCGACGATGACCCCGACCGAACCGATCGTGTCGGCGAGCACCTCCAGGTAGGCGCTACTCAGCCGGAGCGACCCCTGGGTGGGATCCCGCAGCAGGTAGAACGCGACGATGTTGACCGTCAGGCCCACCAGGGCGACGATCAGCATCGGCAGGCCGCGCACCGTCGCTTCGCCGGTCAGCTCGATGACCGCCCGCGCGACGACGTACATCGCCATCGCCAGCAGCAGCGCCGACGCGATGACCCCGATCAGGATGCGGAGGCGATAGGGCCTGGAGGCCTTCGTGCTGGGGAGGTGGCGCACGATCGCTCTCAGGTCCCGCCGGGAGGCGAGCTGGATGGCGGCCAGCGACATGCCCATGCCGACGACGTCGGCGAGCATGTGCCCCGAGTCGGCCAGCAGGGCACTCGACCCGGTCAGCACGCCGGCGACCAGTTCGACGACGAAGAAGACCGCGATCAGCCAGAAGGCGATCATCAGCCGCTTGCGCTGGCGGAGGGCGGCAGGATCGAGCTCCGATGGCGTCATCGGGCGGGGGCCAGCGCCCCGACGACGTTGGCCATCAGCTCACCACAGCGTGGGTCGACCGTGGCGGGCACCAGGATGACCTCGTCGACCACACCGGTGTCGGCCAGGCCGAGCAACGCGTCGGTCAACGCTGAGGGGTCATCGAGGGTGGCGGTGGCGGCGGTGTCGGCGGCGAAGCGCCGCCCGAAGATCGCCAGGTAGTTCTCGGTGAAGCTGCGCAGCGTCGGGGTGGACCCTTCCCCGAGGGCGACGAAGCAGGCCACCTTCAGATGGGGTCGGCCCTTCCGTCCGGCGTCGGCCCAAGCGTCGGCGGCACGCCCGGCCGCCGCGGTCACCTCGGTCGCATCCAGGCTGAGGTCGAACCAGCTGATGCCGTCGGCCCAGCGCGCCGCCCGCGCGGTGGCCTTGGGCCCCATCGCTCCCGAGTACAACGGCGGGCCGCCCGGCTGCACCGGCGGAGGGCCGAGCGGCGGAGCGCCGTCGAGCACCGAGTCGCCGGCCCACCAGCGCCGTAGCTCGGCCACCTGGTCGTCGAGGCGCTGGTGGCGGTACGACCAGTCCACACCGAGCGCCTCGAAGTCCTGGGGGCGCCCACCGACGCCGAGGCCCAGCTCGACGCGTCCGTCGGTGATCACGTCCAGGGTTGCCACCTGCTTGGCCAGCAATGCGGTGTGATGCCAGGGGCCGACCGCCAGGTTCAACAGCACGCGCACCCGGTCGCAGCGGCCGGCCGCGGCGCCCATCGTCGTCAGCATCTCGGTGTTGTGGAAGGTGATCCGTTCGCCGCAGCTGATCGAGGAGAATGGCCCGTCGTCGATCAGATCGCACCAGTCGACCAGCGTCGACCGGGACCAGCCTCGCGCCATCGTCGGGAGGGCCGCACCCACATCGAGGGGAACCGCCGGGGCGTCGCTGCGTTGCGTCATGGCCCGAGCGTAGGTTGATCCCATGACCGAGGGTGCCGCCACAGGTAACGAGTTCACAGATGAGGGTGGCGATCCGGCGTGTTGGGCACACCTGTTCGCCGACGACGAGGAGCTCGAGGGGGCCTCAGACCGGGGTGAGCGCGATCGCCCGGCGCACGAGCCAGCCGGTCAGGTCGTCGATGGCGGGGTCGAGTGAGTCGAGCTCGTCGACGCTGACCCAGGCGAGCGCATCGCTCTCCTCGTTGCCCACCTCGACGGCGCCGGGCGGTGCGACGACGAGAAACCGCAGGTCGAGATGATCGTGGGCGGGCTCGTTGCGGCGGCCCGAGACCGTATGGGCGTCGACGTCGATCGCCGGTGCGTACAGGGTGAGCCCCTCGATGCCGCACTCTTCGGTGGCCTCCCGCAGGGCGACGCCGGCCAGGTCGCAGTCGCCATCGGCGTGACCGCCCATCTGCAGCCAGCGGCCGACCTTGGCGTGGAGCATCAGCAGCGCCCGGGTGCCGGTGGCGTCGACGATAACCGCAGAACCGGTCAGATGGCCCGGCGCGCAGCTGCGGTGGGCGGCGTCCGGGTGATCGTCGAGAAACGCCAGGATGCGGTCGCGGTCGTCGGTCGCCCCCTTGCGTCCGACCAGCGTTGCCCGCAGCTGTGCCCGGGTGACGTCGAGGTCCGACGACCCCGAAGGTGCCGGGCTCACGGAAGCGAGAAATTCGTTCATCGTCTCGTTATCCTGCCCGAGTGACCCCCTCAGATGCCCAAGCTGGGCCCGACGAGCGCCCGGCCACAGGGTCGATGGCGCGGCTGGCGGAGCTGGCCGGGGAACCGCTGGCGTGGGTGGGGTTGATCGTGGCGACGTTTGGGGTGATCGCTCGCGCCTGGGTGATCTCCGGTCCGATGGGCACCCCCGACCTGGACGCGGCCACCGTCGGGATCCAGGCCCAGCAGTTCCTGGACGGCCATCTCCAGGTGTTCTTCCTCAACCAGCCCTATGGGGGAACGCTCGAGGTGGCGATGGTCGCGGCTGCGTTCGTTGTTGGTGGCGTCAACGTCGCCATGATGAAGCTGGTGCCGTTGGCGCTACACGCGGTGGCGGTGGTGCTGACGTGGCGTATCGCCCGTCGGGTCACCGACGACCGGCTGGCACGGTTCCTGGCGCCATGTCTGCTGTGGATCTTCCCGGCGGGCATGGTGTGGAACTCGACCAAGCAGCGCGGCTTCTACGGCATCGCCATCGTGCTGGCGGCGCTGACGCTGCTCTTCGCCCTTCGGGTGGTTCAGGAGGGCACCGCGACGGCCGACCTGGTGGTGTTGGGGCTGGTCGCCGGTCTCGGCTGGTGGACGACGCCGCTGCTGGCGCCGATCGCCCTCGCCTCGGGTGGTTGGGCGCTGATCGAGAGCCCAGATGCTCGGCGGAGGGTGGCGTGGCTGGTCATCCCGGCGGCGCTGGGGGCGGCGCCCTGGTTGGGTTGGAACGCGGTCAACGGCTGGGAATCGCTGAGCGGGGGGCGGGCGGAGGGGTGGGACTGGCTCGAGGGGGCCTCGGGCTGGCTGCGCAGCCTCGGCATGCTGACCGGAACCGCCACGCCGTGGGACCTGAGCCGAAACCTGGTCCCGTGGTGGCTGGCAGCGCTGATTCTCGGGCTCGTCGTCGTCATCGCCTGGCTCCGAACGCGCGAGGCGGTCGGTTGGTTGCTGCCCGGCATTGTCGTGATCGTCGGGGTGACCGCCCCGCTCAACCTGGTCTTGGCGCTCAGCCCCGGCGCTCCTCGGTACCTGTACCCGCTGATGCCCGTCGTCGCGGTCATCCTGGCGGTGCTCGTGCCCGACCGGTCGCCGAGCCGGGCCGCCTGGGCCGCCGCCGGGGTGCTCACCATGGCGGCCGCGCTGACCGCATGGGGGCTGGTCGGCATGGACGAGCTGGCCAACGAACCAACGCCCAACTTCTTCATTGCCTCGCCGGGCATCGACCGTGTGGTGCACTACCTCGAGCGTCGCGGCATCGATGTGGTCACCACCGATTCCGCCGGAATGCAGATCACCTTTCTGTCCGGAGGCGAGATCGTGGCGTCGTCGTTCGGGTCTCCTCGGGTGGAGGACTTCGAGCGGCTGGCCGCCGCCGTGCCCGAAACCACCTTCGTGCTGGCCGGCGGCCCGCCCGACAACCCCAAGCGTCTCCGCACCTGGGCCGACTCCTCGGGCGCCACAGTGACCGACGAGGCCCACATCGGTCAGTACTGGGTGATCAGCTTCGATCAGCGGGTGACGGCCAATCAGGCGGACCTGCAGGTGTTCGGTGGCGTCGCTCCCCCCGCGTCCGGGGAGTAGACCTGAAGGAGGACAACGAGCGAACTCGTGGGGGGATTGATGCAAATCGGAATGATCGGCCTCGGCCGAATGGGCGCAGCGATGGTGCACCGCCTGATGGGGGCCGGTCACGACTGCGTGGTCTACGATCCGAACCCCGAACCGGTGGCGGGGCTGGCTACCGACGGCGCCACCCCGGCGGCATCGCTGTCGGAGTTTGCCGCGGCGCTGACGCCGCGCCGCGTGGTGTGGGTGATGGTTCCCGCTGCGGTGGTCGGCGCCGTCGTCGATGAGTTGTCGCCGCTGCTCGAGCGGGGCGACATCGTGATCGACGGCGGCAACAGCTACTACCGCGACGACATGGCCCGGGCGGCGCGGCTGGCGGAGTCGGGCATTGCGTACTTGGACGCTGGCACGTCCGGCGGCGTCTTCGGCGCCGATCGGGGCTACTGCCTGATGGTGGGCGGTGATGACGAAGCGGTCGCCCACGTCGAGCCGGTCCTCGCCGCGCTGGCGCCCGGGATCGATGCCGCCGAGCGCACCCCGGGGCGAACCGGCGAACCGAGCACGGCCGAACAGGGGTACCTCCACTGCGGGCCCTCCGGCGCTGGACACTTCGTCAAGATGGTGCACAACGGCATCGAGTACGGCCTGATGGCCGCCTACGCCGAGGGCTTCAACCTGTTGCACCACGCCAACGTCGGGGCCGAGCAGGTCGACGTCGACGCCGAAACCACCCCGCTGCGGGACCCGGATGCCTACCGATTCGAGCTCGACATTCCCGAGATTGCCGAGCTGTGGCGGCGGGGCAGCGTGATTCCCTCCTGGCTGCTCGACCTGACCGCCGCCTCGCTGGTCGAGGCGCCGACGCTCGACGGCTTCGCCGGCCGGGTGTCCGACTCGGGCGAGGGGCGCTGGACCGTGCTCGCAGCGGTTGAGGCCGGGGTGCCGGCACCGGTGTTGTCGGCTGCGTTGTATGAACGTTTTGCCAGCCGTGGAAACGACGACTTCGCCAACAAGGTCCTGTCGGCGATGCGCTACCAGTTTGGCGGCCACCACGAGAAGCCGGCCGACGGCTCGACCGGCGGGGCGGGAACGTGAGCGCCCGCCCGGCCCCCGGAGGCCTGACCTGCGCCGGCGACGCCGCTCACTCCGACGCCATCATCTTGTTTGGCCCCACCGGCGACCTGGCCCGCAAGAAGGTGTTTCCCGCGCTGTACGACCTGGCGCTCGCCGGCCGGCTGGACGTGCCGATCGTCGGGGTGGCCAGCAGCGACTGGAGCGTCGACGATCTGCGTGACCGGGTGCGCAGCTCGCTCGACGAGGAGGTCGACGGCCAGCTCGACCCGGCCGCCCTCGGGGCGATCGTCGACCGGTTGAGCTATGTGTCGGGCGATTACGGCGACGACGGTATCTTCGACCGGGTGGGCGAGGCGCTCGACGGCGCCGAAGCGCCGCTGGCGTATCTGGCCATCCCTCCGTCGATGTTCGAGACCGTGATCCTGGGCCTGGCCCGCATCGGCGCCAACGACTCCGGCCGGGTGGTGGTCGAGAAGCCGTTCGGTCGCGACCTGGCCAGCGCTCAAGAGCTCAACGCCACGCTGCTCGCCCATTACTCCGACGACCAGGTGTTTCGCATCGACCACTTCCTCGGCAAGGAACCCACCCTGGACCTGCTGGTGTTTCGCATGGCCAATGCCATGTTCCACCCGGCGTGGGACCGTCATCACATCGCCAGCGTGCAGATCACGATGGCCGAGGACTTCGGCATGGAGGGTCGGGGCCGCTTCTACGAGGAGGTGGGCGCTACCCGGGACGTCGTGCAGAACCACCTGCTCCAGGTGCTCGCACTCGTTGCGATGGAGCCGCCGATCGACACGAGCGCCCGCGAACTGGCCGAGGAGAAGCTGAAGGTGATGCGGGCGATGCGAACCGTCGAACCCGCCGATGTTGTGCGGGGCCAGTACGACGGCTATCGGGACACCGACGGCGTGGCCCCCGATTCCGAAGTGGAGACCTACGTGGCGCTGCGGGCCTGGGTGGACTCGTGGCGCTGGGCGGGCGTGCCGTTTTTCATCCGGGCCGGCAAGGCCATGGAAGAGACCGCCACCGAGGTGGTCGTCGAGTTTCAGAACCCGGCCCGCATGTTCTACGCCGACCCGCAGTCGCTGCGCCCCCACTCCAACCACCTGCGGTTCCGTATGAAACCGGGGGAGGGGGTGTCGCTGCTCGTCTCGGTGAAGGGCCCCGGCGAATCGATCGTGTCCCAGCCGGTCGACCTGCGCTACGAGTACGACTCCAACCGCGACGGACCCCACCAGGATGCCTATGCCCGGCTGATCGGCGACGCGCTGCGGGGCGACCAGACCCTGTTCGCCCGGGCGGACGCGGTCGAGGAGGCGTGGCGGGTGGTCGACCCGATGGTGGCCGAGGGCCCGCCGGTGATGCCGTACGCACCGGGGACCTGGGGTCCGGAACTGCACGAGGACCTGCGACCCGATCAGCTGACGGCGATGTTGAACGCCACCCCGGAGGGTGGATGGCACCGGCCGCTGCTGCCCGACGACGCCGGACGGGTGTGACCGTGCAGGTCGAGTACACGTCGCCGGACCAGTTCGCAGCGACGTGCGCGCAGGTGACCGCCCGCCTGATCGCTGTGGCGCAGGCCGAGCGCGGCTGGGCCTCGGTGGCGTTCTCGGGCGGATCGACGGTTGGCCCGGTGTTCGACGAGCTGGTGACGCTGGCCGCCGATCCGCCGTCGCCCGACCTGGTGGTCGACTGGGGCCGGGTGGGGGTGGCCCAGGTGGACGAGCGCGTCGTTGACTTCGATCAGCCCGACCGCAACGGCGCGGTGCTCGTCGAGCGGCTGCTCGACGCCCTGCCCGTGCGCCCGGCGATCGTCGAGCTGTTGCCGGTCGAGCTGGTCGACCCGGGCGGCTGGCTCGACGCCGCCCGAGCCGGGCTGGCCCGGGCCACAGGTGTTGGGTCGAGCTTCGATGTGGTCCAGCTGGGCCTCGGCCCCGACGGCCACACCGCATCGTTGGTGCCCGGCGATCCGGTGCTTGAGGTCAGGTCCGACCCGGTCGCCCTCACCGGGCTCTATCAGGGATATCGGCGCCTGACGATGACCTACCCGGTGCTCGACGCCGCCGGGGCGAGGGTGTGGTGGGTCGAGTCGGCGGCGCCGGGGCAGGCCAAGGCGCAGGCGGCGTCGGCTCTGCTCGCCGGGGACCGCTCGGTGCCGGCCGGTTGGGTCGAACGGGCGGAGACGACCGTCGTGATCGACGCGGGCGACGGGTGAGTGACGGCGCCACCCGGCTGGACGCCTGGGTGTGGGCGGTACGCATGGCAAAAACTCGCAGCGCTGCCAACGAGGCGGTGAAGGCGGGCCGGGTCCGTCTCAACGGTGATGCCGCCAAACCGTCGGCCCGGGTGGTGGTTGGCGACCGGGTGGAGGTGCGGCGCGGCACCTGGCGTCTCGAGGTGGAGGTCCTCGAGCTGCGCTCCAAGCGGGTCGGCGCGCCGCTGGCCGAGGCCAGCTACCGGGTGCTGTCCGAGGACCGACCCGAGCGGGCGGGTCCGGTGGCGGCCTGGGCTCAGCGCGATCGCGGCTCGGGCCGACCAACCAAGCGCGACCGTCGCCAGCTGGAACGGTGGCGACACGAGATCGGTGATGCCTAGCCGTTCATCGCAGGGGGTGCCGTTCAGAACAGCACGGTGGCCAGCCGCAGCCCGACGGCGCCCAGCGCGACGCTGAGGATCAGGTTGGTGAGGGCCACCGTTGCGGCGCCGGCCCAGCGATCGTCCTCGACCAGGCGCACCACCTCGACCGAGACGGTCGAAAAGGTGGTGAGCGCCCCGCACAGGCCGGTGCCCAGGGCGGCGGCGGGGAGCGGGCCCAGCGAACCGTCGCGGGTCGCTCCGACGATCAGGCCGAGGATGAACCCGCCGGCCAGGTTGACCACCAACGTGCCCAGCGGCCAGGCGTGGGACTCGTGGTCGCCGAAAGCCCACCACTGCATCCACCGGTCGGTCAGGAAGCGCATCGGCGCGCCCAGCGCCCCGCCGATCCCAACCATTAACCAAACCATGGCTGGGATCCTACGGGTGGGGGCGGTTCACCGGGTGGGACGGACGGCCCGCCGGTACCCTGGCCGGCGATGCCCGCTGATGTCTCAGCCGGAAACGGCGAACGCGGCCCGTCGGTCGACCCCGACCTGCTCGAGCGCCCGGGACACGGCCCGCGCGGGGAGGTCTGGCCCGGATTCGACGTTCTGCTGGCCGTCTCGGTCGGTGGGGCGCTCGGGGCCCTCGCCCGCTTCGGGTTGGCCAGGTTGGTGCCGCCGGACGATCTTGGCGTCCCTTGGGCGACGTTGATCGCCAACGTTGCCGGCAGCCTGCTGCTCGGACTGTTGACCGCTGTGGCGATCGACCGGTTCCGCAGCCACCGGTACCTTCGCCCGTTGCTGGGGGTCGGGTTGCTCGGCAGCTTCACTACGTATTCGACGCTGGCGGTCGAGCTCGACACCCGGCTGGGGCAGGGGCGCGTCGGCCCAGCGGTGGCCTATGGCCTCGCCACCATGGTGGCGGGCATCGCTGCGGCGGCGGCTGGGCTGTGGCTCGGGCGGGGGCTGGGTCGCCGGCCCTAGACCGAGAGCAGCGTGCGAAGCCCTTCGCCGGCCTTCATCGCCTCTGCGGCCCGGTCGAGCTCGGCCAGCGGCCGACGGTCGGTGATCAGTGACTCCAGGTCGAGGCGGCCCGATCGGTACAGCTCGAAGATGATCGGGATGTCGCGCAGCGAGTTGACGCCGCCGAGCAGGCAGCCCATCAGGCGCTTGCCCGAGATGGCGAAAAACGTCGGCGACAGCTCGATCGTCTCCTCGATCGGGCCGGCCCCGACCAGCACCGTGGTGCCACCGTTGCGGGTGGCAGCCAGCGCTGTTTCGACCACCCGGGCCGAGCCGACTGCCTCGAAGGCGCAGTCGACGCCGATCCCGGCTGTGACCGCCTGCACACGGGCGATCACGTCCTCGCTGCTCGGATCGACAAAGTCGGTGGCGCCAAAGTCGGAGGCGAGGTCCAGGCGGTGGCGTTGCGGGTCGGACACCACGATCCGGTTGGCCCCGGTGATGCGGGCCCCGGCGACGATCGACATGCCGATGCCGCCCAGGCCGAGCACCGCGACCGTGTCGCCCGGACGCACACGAGCGGTGTTGAACACCGCACCCAACCCGGTCTGCACCGCGCAGCCGACCACGCTGGCCACATCGAGCGGAACGTCGTCGGGCACCCGGACCACCCCGGTCTCGGTGGTGAGAACACGCTCGGCGAAGCCGCCCACGCCGAGGCCGCGGTAGACGCTCTGGCCACCCCTCGACAGGCCGGTCGAGCCGTCGGGGAGGGCGTTGGTGAGCAACGACGCCGAGTTGACGCAATGGCTGGCCTGGTCGCGCACGCAGTGGTAGCAGCGCCCGCACGGCGGGATCGGGGTGACGACGACCGGGTCGCCCACGGCGATGCCGGTGACGTCGGCGCCCAGCTCGGCGATCCGGCCGCCCACCTCGTGGCCGAGCACGATCGGCATCGGGGCGGGGTGGCTGCCCTCGAGCATCGACAGGTCGCTGTGACACAGCCCGCACCACTCGACCTCGACCGTGACCTGCCCCGGGCCGGGTCCGGCGACCTCCAAGTCGTCGATCATGGTCACCGGCCCCCCGGCGATCTCCAACAGCGCTGCTCTCATCGGTGCCCCATGGGCGCAGTGTGCCACGGGGCGGGGTGGTGCCGGCGAAGTGGCACTCAGAAGTCGGCGCGGAACACCACGTAGGGCTCGGGCCCGTCGAGCGTCGAGGCCGCGGTGTCCAGTCGGTAGCCCGCCGGGTGACGGAACCTGACCAGCGCCTCCGGCTCGACGAGGCGGTTGGTGACCAGGTGTCGCACCAGGGCACCCTTCAAGAGCTTGTTCCAGTGCGACACGGTGGCGCCCTCGACGTTGACGAAACGCACGGTGATACGCAGGTGGGTGTCGACGGCGGTGGGGTCCCACGCGGCCGAGTGCTCCTGGGGGAGCAGGTCCCACACGATGGCGCCCTTGAGATGATCGGCGAGCACCGGCGTGAGGTGCGGCTTCCACCACGAGGCCAGGCGGCCCATCGGCTCCAGGCGATCGCCGGGGCCGAGGCGATGGTCGGGCATTGGGTCGCTCAGGCCGGATGCGCCCAGCAGACCGTTGAAGATCAGCACCGAGGAGCGGGCCCGACGCCGAGCGGCGGCGTTGAGCGAGGGGTAATCGAGCTCCCGATACAGCACGCCGTCGAAGCGCTCGATGCTTCGCTTGGTCGGAGCGTCTCCCAGGTCGGCGGCCGACACCACCTGGGCGCGGAACTCGTCGAGGGCGGGCAGGCTGGAAGCCCCAGGTGACCACGGTGCCCCCGATCCGCCGTGGCGGGTGCCACGGCTGTGGGGGAGGAGGATCGAGAGCTTGCGCATGCACTCTGGGTTAGGCCCCAGCGGGTCGGCCGGGCAAGTCCGATGCCGGCCGGGCGGCTATGGCCGGCCGAAGGCGTCACGCAGCGACACCTTGTCCACCTTGCCCATCGCGTTGCGGGGCAGGGCATCGGTCCAGTGCAGGCGGCGGGGGATCTTGTAGGCAGACAGCTCGGAGCGCGCCGCCTCGACCAGCTCGTCGCCGAGGGCGTCGAGCGGACGATGAGCCGCCGATGGCACGACGATTGCGGCGACCACCTGCCCCCACTCGTCGTCGGGGAGGCCGATCACCGCCACCTCCACCACCGACGGGTGGCGTTCGAGCACCGCCTCCACCTCGGCCGGGTACACGTTGAGCCCACCGGAGATGATCAGGTCCAACGAGCGGCCGACCAGGAAGAGGTAACCGTCGTCGTCCCAGCGCCCCAGATCGCCGGTGCGAAACCAGGCGGCTTCGCCGGGGTGGGTGGGCGCGGTGCGGTCGCTCGGGTCCGGCGGACGCCCCCAGTACCCGTCGAACACGCTCGGGCCGCGCACTTCGACCATCCCCACGACCGAGTCGGGGTCTGGCTTGGCCGGGTCGGCCGGCCCGAGCCGCACCTCGACGCCGGGCAGCGCTTTCCCCACCGAGCCGGGCCTGCGCGGCCCGTCAAGCGGGTTGGAGGTGAGCATCAGCGTCTCGGTCATCCCGTATCGCTCGACGACCTCGATGCCGGTCCGCTCGGCGATGCGGTCGAAGGTCACGGTCGGGAGGGGGGCCGACCCGGAGGTGAACAACCGAATCGAGGTGCTCGCGCCCCGATCGAAGCCGGGCTCGTCGAGTAGCCGCACGTAGTGGGTGGGCACGCCCATGAACGCGGAGGCGCCGGGGAGCAGGTCCGCCACGATCGCAGCGTCGAAGCGGTCGACCCATCTCAGGGTTGCCCCCGAGGCCAGCGCACACCCCAGGGCGACGAACAATCCGTGGGCGTGGTTGGTGGGCAGCGAGTGGACGAGGGTGTCGTGTTCGCTGAAGCCCCAGGCTTCGACCAGCGCCGTCGTGTTGGCGCCGAGCGCAGCGCCGGTGATGGGGACGCCCTTGGGTCGGCCGGTCGTGCCCGAGGTGTACAGCATGGCGCAGGGTCGGTCGCCGTCGAGCTCGTCGAGGCCGACGGCCGGGGGATGGTGCTCGTCGGCGCAGGGCCCGCTGCCGACGAGGTCGTCGACGGCCCCGACTCCGTCGATCACCAGGGTCGGCGAGGCGTCCTCCAACACGTAGTTCACCTCGGAGGGAGTGGCCTGAGGTGCGACCGGCACCCACACCGCACCCAGGCGCAGCGCCGCCAGGTAGGCGATGAGCGATCCGATGGACTTCGGGGTCCTCACAACCAAGCGTTGCCCGGGCGCGGCACCGGCGCGGCGCAAAGACTCGGCCGCCGAGCCGGCCCAGGCCCACGCCTGGGCATAACTCAGTTCGGTCATGCGGTCGTGTGCCTCGATCAGCGGGCGATCACCGAATCGATCGACCGTATTCGCCACCAACTCGACGAAGTGGGGAGCGGAGGGTGGCGAGATGTCGACTTGGGTCGATGGGTCGATGACGGCCTCGTTCGGGTCCGGTCGGTTCGGTTCCGGGTGTTAGGTGGTCGCAACCTAGCGGCCCACCCGACGGGCGGGTCATGGCGGCGAGGGCTTCGGCGGCCCGACGGGGCCGCAACCGGCGCTCCCCGGCGATCGCCCGAGCGGCCTAGCCTGACCGGCCATGGCCCTCGAGACCGAACCGGTTCCCCAACGTTCCGATGCCGCCACGAGGCGTTCTCCGGGCAGCGCGCTGGCGCTGACCGCCTTGGCCGATGTCGCCGTGATCCTGGCGTTCGTCCTCATGGGCAGAAACAGCCACGAGGAGGGGCTCTCGCCGGCGTCGGTGCTGGGTGTCGCTGCGCCATTTCTGATCGCAGCCGCCCTGTCATGGGCAGCGCTCGTGCTGCGGCACCGCTCGACCGGCGGTGAGGCCGCAACTGCAGCCCTCCCATCGCTGCGCTTGGTGTGGCCCGATGGCGTGACGGTGTGGCTGGGCACGGCGGTGCTCGGCCTGGTGTTGCGCGGGTTGGTGTTCGGCGATGGGACGGCGGCCAGCTTCGTGATCGTGACCGGCGCCGTGCTCGGGGTGGGTCTGGTCGGCTGGCGAGTCGCAGTTGGCGTTCGCTCGAACCGCGCCGGCAGCTGAACCCGTCGAAGTGCGCCGCAGCCCGTCGCAGCGTGAGGTTGCCCCGGCGGCTCGGTGCGAACTCACCTAGTGTCTACCGGTGTCCCACGACTCGACCGGCTCGCTTGAAGCGTTCTTTTCGATGGTCGCTGCACAGGTCGCCAACCCCGAACGGCTGGCGGCGGTCGGCGCCACCGGTCTGGCGAGCAACACCGATGATCCCGCCTTCGATCGAATCGCCAAGCTCGCTTCTCGGCTTCTCAATGCCCCATTTGGGTTCGTCACGCTTGTCGATAGGCATCATTCCAACTGGCTGGCCTGCTTCGGGATGCCGAGCGACGATCGGTCGGAGCGCCACACCAGGGTGGAAGAGTCGTTCTGTCAGTACGTCGTCGGGCTGGGCGACGTTCTGCTGATCGACGACGCTCGAAGCGACGCGCGAACGCGTCACAACCCTTCGATCGAGTCGATGGGGGTGGTCGCGTGGGCGGGGGCGCCGCTGCGCTCGACCGAAGGTGATGTGCTCGGCACCGTGTGCGTGGTCGACACCGAAGCTCGCAGCTGGACGGCCGACGACGCAGCGCTGCTGATCGAGCTGTCAGCCCTCGCCGGGGAGTTGGTGGAGCGTGACCGGCAGGGGGTCCTCGACCATCGCTCCCGGTCGATCCTCGAGGCGATGATGGCCCGTTCTCCCGGCGGGTTTGGGTTCCTCGACACCGAGCTGCGGTTTCGGTTGGTTAACGAGGCGCTCGCAAAGATCAACGACACCGCCGCCGCCGATCACCTGGGGCGCAGCCTGGCCGAGATCGTTCCGGAGATGGCAGAACAGCTCGACCCGCTGATTCGCAGCGTTCTGAGCACCGGCGAACCGATCGCCGACGTCGAGGTCGCCGCCCGGCCGTCGGCATCGCCGAACGACGAGCTGGTGTGCTCGGTCGCCTACTTCCGGATCGACGATGGCGACGAGCCGCTCGGGATCGGCGCCCTGGTCGCCGACGTGACCGAACGGGCCCACGATCGGCGGCGCCTGGAACAGTTGGCGAAGCTCACGCGGCGGATGAGCTCTGCGGAGACGGTCGACCAGGTGGCCACGGCGATCGTTCATGATGGCCCACCGGTCGTCGGCGCCGACCGAATGGTGGTGGGCCAGGCCGACTCCCAGACCGGGGAGTTTTCGAGCTGCTCGCCGCCGAGGATCCGACGAAGATCAGCTCGTTCCAGCCGGTGCGAGGCGACCGACCGCTGTTCGACCGCGTGCTTGCCACGGGCGAAACCGTGCTGGTCGGAAGCCGGGCCCAGCGGCTGATCGAGTACCCGAGCGACGTGGAAATCGCCGATGCCGTGGGTGTGGTCGCCACCGCCACCGTTCCGTTGCGGCGACCGGACCATTCGATCTTCGGGCTGCTGACCGCCGGCTGGAACTACGAGGTGGCCCGGGACGACTTTCCGGTGGCCCAGCTCGAGGTGATCGCCGCCCTGTGCGCGCAGACGCTGGGCCGCGCCCGCGCTGGCGTCGACCGGCGTGCGCTGGTCTCGTCGCTACAGACCGCACTGCTCAGCCCGCCCCCGCTGGTGAAGGACATCGAGGTGGCGGTGCGCTACGTCCCAGCGATCGACTCGTTGGGCTTCGGCGGCGATTGGTTCGATGTCGTGCCGATCGATTCCCAGCGCACAGCGCTGATCGTCGGCGACGTCGTCGGGCACAACGCCGGTGCCGCTGCGCGCATGTCGCAGTTGCGCACCGTGATCTCCACGCTGGTCCAGACCGGCACGTCACCAAGCGAGCTGTTCCGCCGTTGTGACGAGGTGCTCGATCTTCGCAACCAGACGACGATGGCGACGGTGGCCGCCGTCATCGTCGACACCGAGGCGAAGACCTTGAGCACGGTGCTGGCGGGGCATCCGCCGCCGCTTCTGATGCCGCGGGACGGCCCGGCCGCCCGCCTGCCCGCCGGCCTGCGTCCGCCGCTCGGAGTCGGGGCCGATCGACGAGACCCGGTCACCGTGCCCTACGAGCCCGGCTCGACGCTGTTGGTCTACACCGATGGGTTGATCGAGTCGCGCGGCGGGGACATCGATGCCGACATCGAGGCGCTGACCGCCCGCTTGGGTCGCGTCGGGCGCGGCACCCCCGAGAACGTTGCCGAAGGGCTGCTTCGCGTCGGCGCCGACCGGGCTTCCGACGGCGACGACATCGCGCTGGTCGTGGCCCGCCTTTAGCGAACCGGGCGACCTCAGCGCGAGATCGCGGCCCGGATGTTGGCCAGCAGGTCGTCCTCGGCATCGTGGTACACCGTGGTGATGCCGGTGGCCCGCTGGTGGGCGGCGGCGATCCAGTCCATCACCCGGTGGCAGTCGTCCTCGGTGCGGACGCGGGTGATCGAACCCAGCTCGGTCGCCGGGTTCTTCGGGTCCATGCACACCGCCAACGGCAGCACATCCTCGCACTCCAACATGATCTTCATCGTGCCCGAGTAGAGCGGCTGAAGGTGCAGGCTGGGCCCCTCGTTGTCCTCGCCACGGAAGCCCTGCCATGCGTTGCGCACGCGGGCGGCGAAGTTGACCGCCAGCGACAGGTCCTGGGAACCGCTGGCCGCCATCGCCAGCAACTGCCCGCCCTTGGCCAGCTGACGCCCGAGGTCGGCGCGCATCAGCACGTTGGAGGCCCGTACCAGATCGGGATCGATCCGGGCCCGTCGACGGGAGTGGGTCTGGGGGAGCGACAGGAAGGTCCGGGCCATGTTGGACACGACCGACACAGCGGGAATGCCGAAGGCGGCGCGGGTGGTCACCATGCGGCTCACCATGATGTTGAAGTGGTCGGCCAGGTCGACCAGATCCAGCTCCTCCTCCAACACGCCATAGGTGCGCCCATCACACATCGCAACGGTCAGGCCGGCGAGCACGACGGCGATGTCGACGATGTCACCGTGGTTGGTGATCAGGGCCACGTTGCGCCCGTCGATCATCAGCCGGTGATGGATGTCGGCGAGCAGGTCCGCCCGCCCGGGATCCGCGAATGGGGCAGCGATCTGGCGGTCGAAGAGCGGGGAGGCGGTCTGGGCGTAGAGCTGGACCGTCTCGATGCCCTGCGGCTCCGGCTCGACGGTGGTGGCCGTTGGATAGTGAAACGGCACGTCCGGGTCGAACTCCAACGGCGACAGCAGTGAGCTGTGGTCCGAACGAGCCAGGCCAGACACGCTGTCGAAGTACTCCTTGGGGTCGGCGGTTTGGAGCAGCGCGCTGGCCCAACCCTCCGGGTCGTCGGACTCGGCGTCGTGTTCGAGCTGTTCCTCATGGCGCCGCTCACGGGCATCGTCCCAGGCCTCACCGAGCCGTTCCCGGATGGTGGCACCCCGCCGCTCATCGGTGGCCGCGTCGTCGGCTGGGTCGTCGCTCATGTCGTCGATCACCTCGTCGGTCGGGTTCTCGGGGTAGGCGTTGTCCTCGTCGGCGGAGCGCTCGTCCAGGGGCGCTCGCCGAGCGTCGTCCCTCCCGGGATCGAGGGGGGCTGGCCCCGCCGCCACGCTGGATGGGGTGGGGTCGTCGCCGGGGGATCCGGCCTGCGCTGAGGTCCGGTCGGGGGCGTGGTCACCGTTGCGGTTCGGGCCGCCGGCGACGTCGTGTGGTGAGGTCATCGGCGTTCTGACCCGCCCGAGTGCGCCGAGGTCACATTTGGTCCGAGCAGAGCGGCGCACACCCAGCGTCGGGTGTCGGCCGGGTCGATCACGTCATCGATCTCGAACTGGGCGGCCACGTTGGTGGCCCGCCCGTGGTCATAGGCCGCCGCGACCAGGTCGTCGAAGAGTGCCTGGCGTTTGGTCGGATCGGCCTCGGCCTCCAGCTCGGCCCGAAACCCCAGCCGGACCGCCCCCTCGAGTCCCATGCCGCCCAGCTCACCGGTGGGCCAGGCGACGACGAACTCCGGCGCCTTGAAGCTGCCAGCGGCCATCGCCTGGGCGCCCAGCCCGTAGGCCTTGCGCAGGATGACGGTGCCGCAGGGCACCGACAGGTTGGCGCCGACGACGAACAGCCGGCTCATGTGGCGCACGGCGGCCGCCGATTCCGACTCGGGGCCGACCATGAAGCCGGGGGTGTCGCAGGCGAAGAGGATCGACAGCCCGTGCGTGTCGCACAGCTGGAGGAATCGGGCGGCCTTCTCGGCACCCTCGGCGTCGATCGCCCCGCCAAGGTGGGCGGGATCGTTGGCGACCAGGCCGATCGGGTGGCCGTCGATGCGGGCGAGCGACGTGATGATGCCGGGGGCGTAGCCGTCGCGCAGCTCCATACGGCTGTCGACATCGACCAGCGCGTCGAGTACGGCCCGCACGTCGTAGACCTTCAGCCGGTCCTCCGGGATGAGGTGGCGCAACAGCCGCTGATCGGCGACGAGGTCGGCGTCCGGCTCGATCGGGCCCTGGAAGTAGCCCAGGTAGCGGCGGGCAGCCGCGACGGCGGCAGCGTCGTCGACCACCCGCACGTCGACGACGCCGTTGGCGTGCTGGGTGTCGATCGGGCCGATGTCCTCCGGGGTGAAGGTGCCCAGGCCGCCGCCCTCGATCATCGCCGGGCCGCCCATGCCGATGTTGGCGTCCTCGGTGGCGATCACCACGTCGCAGCAGCCCAACAGGGCGGCATTGCCCGCAAAGCAGCGACCCGATGCGATGCCGACGAGCGGCACGGTTCCCGCCAGGCGGCCGAACAGGTGGAACGCCATCGTGTCCAGGCCCGACACCGTGGTGGTGTCGGTGTCGCCCGGCCGGCCGCCGCCCCCCTCAGCGAAGAGCACCACCGGCAGGCGCCGCCGCTCGGCCAGCTCGAAGAGCCGATCCTTTTTCCGGTGGTTCTGATACCCCTGGGTGCCGGCCAGCACCATGTAGTCGTAGGACAGCACCACCGCTCGGGCCCGGTCGGCTCCGACCGCCTCGGCTCCGATCGTGGCCAGGCCGCCGACCAGGCCGTCGGCGGGGGTGCGTTCGATCAGGTCGTCGACGCTGCGACGTTGGCGCTGGGCGGCGATCACCAGCGGTCCGTACTCGACGAATGAGCCGTCGTCGACCAGGTCGTTGAGGTTCTCCCGGGCGGTTCGTCGGCCCCTGCCGTGCACCTTGGCGACCGCCTGGGGCCGGGCGTCGTCGAGCCCGACGTCGTGGCGGCGTCGCACTGCGTCGAGGTCGTCGCGCACGAGTTCGAGGTCGATCTCATCGACCGACGCCTGGGCCGCATTCGCCTCGCCCTCACCTTCGCCCGCGCGAAGCGTGGCGATCACGGCGCCGCGCCCGATCTGGAGGTTCGCTGCGGTGGCGACCTCGACGATCACCCCGGCGGCGGGTGCCACCACGTCGTGGTGCATCTTCATCGACTCGATGATGGCGAGCATCGAGCCCGCACCGACCCGGTCCCCGGCGGCGACGGCGAGCTCGACGACCCTGCCCTCGAGGGGCGAGGTGACGGTCAATAGTTCCGCGGCGGCCATCGGCCGAGCCTGCCAGGTTGGGCAAGGCGTTGCCGACGATTAGGCCGGCGGCGGCGGCCTATGGTGGCCAGATGGCCAACGTCACCATCTATCACAACCCCAATTGAGGCTCGTCCAACAATGCCGTGAGCATTGCTGAGGAACTGGGCGTCGACTACGAGCTTGTCAACTACCGCAAGGACCCGCCCGACGAGGCGACCCTGCGTGACCTGATCGCCAAGCTGGAGGACGAGCCCACCGCCCTGGTGCGGCGCGATGCCCTCTTCAAGAAGCTGGAGCTGAGCGACGAGGACGTGGCGACCGAGGATCAAATCGTCGAGACGATCCTGGCCAACAAGATGATCATGCAGCGGCCGGTGGTCGTCGCCGGCGACACCGCCATCATTGGTCGCCCCAAGGAACGCATCCGCGAGCTGCTCGGCGGCTGAGCGGGCGGTTGACCACGTTAGAGCCCAAACGGGGAGTAACCGGCAGGGTGCAACGGCCAGGGCGCCACCTCCTCGAGGAGCGCCGCCGCGCCGAGCGCCAGTCCGTCGTCGTAGCGGGCCGACACCAGCTGCATGCCGATCGGCACGCCGTGGTCGTCGAACCCGGTCGGCACCGACACCGCCGGGTGACCGGTCATGTTCAGGTCGGTGGTGTTGGTGGCGATCGCCAGGTCGTCGGTGCTGCCGGCGCGGGTGGGCAGCGGCCCCTCCGGGCCCCATGACCCGACGTTGGTCACCGGCGACATCAAGATCGTGTCCGGAGCCTCCGGATCGCAGACGACGGCGTCGATTGCTGCGCTGAGCAGCCAGCGGGTGTCGTCGGCGGCCAGGTAGTCGGCCGTGGTCACCGCGGCGCCGAAGCCCAGCATGAGCGCCAGGCTGTCCTCGGCCTCCTCCCAGCGGTTGCGGTGAGGCTCGAGAGCGTGGGCGAGGTCGGCGCTGGCGATCGTGAACCAGGCGAGCGTGGCGTCGGTCGGCACCAGGCCGCTGCGCTGCACCACCTCGACCCCGGCCGCCTCGAACGAGGCACAGGCGGCGTCGAACGCCCGGCGCACGTCGGCATCGACGTCGGCCCGGAAGGTGGGGGTGGCGATGACCCGGCGGGGCCGACGGGGCTGGAGGTCGATCGCCCCCGAGGGGATCGACATCGGGTCCCCGGGCGTGCCGCCGAGGATCACCTGGCCTCGACGAGCACGTCGGCGACCGAGGTGGCGGTGGCGCCCAACGTCGACAGCGATGGCCACGCAGGTTTGACGTCGCGGCCGACTGCGCCGGTCGTCGGCTTGTAGCCGACCAGGCCACACGCCGAGGCGGGGATGCGAACCGAGCCCCCGCCGTCGGAGGTGGTGGCCAGCGGCACCATGCCGGCGGCGAGCGCTGCGGCCGACCCGCCGCTCGACCCGCCGGGGGAGCGATGGTGGTTCCACGGGTTGCGCGTGCTCCCGAAGAGGCGGTTGGTGGTGAACCCGGTGTGGGCGAACGCCGGAGTGTTCGACTTGCCGACCACGATGGCGCCGGCCGCCCGCAGCCGGGCGACGACCAGGCCGTCCGCAGTTGCGGATGGGGCGTCGGCCAGCCAGTCACTTCCCATCGTGGTGGGCATGCCGGCGACGTCGATCAGGTCCTTCACCAGGACCGGAAGCCCGGCGAGCGGACCGCTCGGGTCGACCCGCTCGGCGTCGGCGAGCGCCTCCTCCGCCCGCAGGGCAACCACGGCGTTCAACGCTGGGTCGTCGGCCTCGATGCGCCTCAGCGCCTCGGCCACCAGCTCCCTGGGGTGCAGCTCGCCTGTCCGAACCCGCTCGACCAACTCGGCCCTCATCGCAATCTCCCCCTGGTAGAGCAGTGAACCGTCGTTCCACGAGGGAGGGTATCGGGCCTCGTTCGCTGGAGGGGCCGGACCGGTTGAGTCCCGCCGGGAGATCACGAGCCTGGACTACTCGGCGTCGAAGTCCTTGGGAAACGGGTCCCTGGCGCCAATGTCGGTCGCCCGGCCAGCGCCGGGGTCGGCTTGGGCGTTGGCGTCGGCGGCTGCCTCGGCTTCGGCATCGGCTGCCTCGGCCTCGGCGTCGGCATCCGGATCGGGGGCCAGCCACTGGCGGGTCGACGGCAACAGCACCTCGCCGGGCAGCGCCGGCGGGGGCGCAGCGGGCGGCAGTGGGGGTTCCCGCTCGGGCAGCTTGGCGTCCCCGACCGGAGCGGGCCCCTCGATCTGGCCCTGCCCGGTGATCGGCTTCATCTCCCCGGTCAGGTGGCGCACCTCACCGGTCACTTGACGGCCACCGCCGGTGGCCAACTGCTGGATCTCCGACGTGTCGTTGCGCTGATCGACCAGCTTCGGCCTGGTCGGCTCGCCGACGGGAGGCCGCACCACCTCGGCGACCGGCGGTTGCTCGCCGGTGACGACGGGTCGTCCGGTCGACACCGGCGGTGTCCCATCCGCGTCGGCGCCGACCGTGCGTATCTCGCCGGTCAGCGGATCGCTGCCCCGCCCAGCGCCGCGGCTGCGTCGATTGTTCGACACCAGCTGGGCCTTCTTCTGGTAGGCGGTGAAGCTGTGGGAGCCCATCATCAGTTCGGCCGCCACCGCTGCGAGCAGCCCGGGCACGACGAAGCCCGGCCGGCCGGTGGTTTCGGCGACGAACATCACGGCGGCCAGCGGCACCCGGTATCCGGCCCCGAGCACTGCGGCGATGCCGATCACCGGATACAGCGTGGTGCTCTCGGTGCCGATCAGCTCCCCACACAGTCGCCCGAGCAGCGCACCGGCGACCACCAGCGGCACGAACAACCCGCCGGGAACGCCCCCGGCCACCGACGCAGCGGTGCCCAGGTTGCGGGCGATCAGGATGATGACCAGCGCCCAGATCGCCCGGTTGTCCTCGAGCGCCCAGTTGACCAGCCCGTAGCCGGGGCCGAGCACGCCCGGGGTGTCGGCGGCCAGGCGTACCGCCACGCTGGTCGCCGAGATCACCGTGCCCGCCAGCAGCAGACGCCTCCAGTCGGGGCCGCGGGTGGAGAGGCGCTTGGCCAGCGCCAGGGCCGATGCGCCCCAGCGGGCGACCAGACCCGCGACGGCCCCGACGAGCAGGGCGATGCCAAGTTGGGGCACCATCACGTCGGTGGCGCCCTCGACGGGAAACAGTGGCTCGTTGCCGAGGAGCAGCGAGAACGTGACGTAGCCGGTCGACGCGCCGATCAGGGCCGGCAGCAGGGAGCTGTGGGCCAGGTCCCCTTGATAGGGCGACTCGATGGCGAAGATGGCGCCGGTGGCCGGTGCGCGGAAGACGGCGGCGACACCGCCGGCTGCACCGGCGACGAGCAGCAGCCGATGGTCGATGCGCCCGAACAGGCGGGGCAGGCGGCGTTGCACGGTTGCGCCGGCCGAGGCTCCGAGGTAGATCGCCGGGCCTTCGAGGCCCAACATGTTGCCCGTGCCCAAAGCGACGGCGCTGGCCAGCACCCGACCCCGAAACGGCTTTCCGCCCAGCACACCGCCCTCCTGATGGAAGCGCTTCAGGTACTCGTCGGAGGTCGATGGCGTCGCCCCGCCGCCGACGGTGCGAAGGATGAAGTGAGCGGCGACCAGCCCCAGCGGCGGCCCGATCGCCACGGTCCACAGTGGAAGGTCACGGAACAGTCCGAGCATCTCGAAGACCGCCACCTCGAAGACGACGGCGGCCAGGCCAGCGATGGCGCCGACCAACGCCGAGACCAACAGCACCTCACGACTGGCGCGAGCGAGTTCCTTCAGCTCCTCCGGGTCGGGGGTCGATGGCAGGAATCTCCACACGTGGCCCGACGGTACAGCCTGGCTGGACCTAGGTTGGGGGCGGTGGCCACTCCAGCGGCAGCGCAGCTTCCCGGGGCCATCACGGTTGCCGATGCGGGTGACCGGTTGGTCGCCGACTTCGTCGGGCTGCGGGACCGCCGGCTTGCGCAACGCCGACGCACCGAGGGGGGGACGACGTTCGGCCGGTTTCTCGCCGAGGGCGACCTGGTGACCGAGCGCGCCCTGCGGGCGGGGCACCGGTTGGTCGCCCTACTCGTCGATGCCGGGAGGACCGAACCCCTTCCCACCGGCGCCGACCAGGCGATCGCGGCGGGGGCCAGCCTGCTCGCAGCGGGACCCGACGTCGTCGAGGCGATCACGGGTTCGAGGGCCCATCGTGGGTCGATGGGGCTCTTCGAGCGCCCCGAGCCGCTGACTGTGGCGGCGGCGGTGGGTAACGCCCGCACAGTCGCCGTGCTCGAGGGCGTGGTCAACCCGGTGAACCTGGGGTTGATCGCCCGCAGCGCGGTGGCAATGGGCGTCGAGGCGCTGTTGTTGGACCCGACATGTGCCGACCCGTGGTACCGCCGGGCCTCGCGGGTGTCGATGGGGGAGGTGTTCGCCGTACCCCACGCATGGCTCGACGCACTGCCCGGTGGCCTGGATCCGTTGAGCGCAGCGGGCTTCACCCTGCTGGCGCTGACCCCCTCGGAGGATGCCGTCGACATCGGGGCGGTGGCGCTTGAACCTGACGACCGCGTGGCGCTGCTGCTCGGAGCCGAGGGACCGGGCCTCAGCGCGAGGGTCCTGGCGAGGGCCGATGCGTGCGTGCGAATCCCGCTCTCCGCAGCGGTCGACTCGCTCAACGTCGGCGCCGCTGCGGCGGTGGCCGCTTACGCCGTCGGGAGAAATCGCAGGGAGCGCCCTTGATGGCGCCGGTCCCGGGCTCGCTGGCCGAGGCGTTGGGCCGGGGGCCGGTCATGGCGGACGGCGGGCTGTCGACCGTGCTCGCCGAGCTGGGAGCGGCGCCGTCGGGCGGCGGGTCGGCGCTGTGGACCGGGGAGGTGCTGGCCACCCGGCCCGCCGCGATCGAGGAGGCGCATGCGCGGATGATCAGCGCCGGTGCCCGGGTGGTGCTCGCCGCCGGCTATCAGGTCAGCCGCATGGGTGCGGTGGCCTCCGGCCGTCGGCCGGAAGCGGGTGACGAACTGCTCGTCGAGGCGACGCGCCGCGCGGTGACAGCGCGCAACCGCATGAGGGCACAGCGGCCGGGGCCGGCGTGGGTGGCGGCATCGATCGGCCCCTATGGGGCGGCGCTGGCCGACGGGTCGGAGTACCGCGGCCGCTACGCCGTCGGACGACCCGACCTGGCCGAGTTTCACCGGGGCCGGCTGGAGGTGTGGGTCGAGGCCCAGCGGCAACTCTCGACGAGGGCGGATGTGTGGTGGTGCGAAACGATCCCCGACGGGGTCGAGGCGGAGGTCCTCGGCGACGAGTTAAGCCGCTCGGTGGCGGCGCTCGGGGAGCGGGGACTGCCCGCCCCCGAGATCGTGGTGACGATGACCGTCGCCACCGATGGTCGCTGCCCGACGGGCGAGCCGGTCGACGAGGCGTTGGCCCCGATCCTCGGCGGCGGAGCGCTGAAGCCGATCGCGGTCGGGGTCAACTGCTGCGCACCAGCCGACGTCACACCAGCGTTGGAGCGCCTCGCAGGGGTCACACGGCTGCCCCTGGTGGCCAAACCCAACCTGGGTGGAGCATGGAACGCAGCGGACGGCCGTTTTGAGGGTGCCGGGCCCCCGACACCGGATCCGGAGCGCCTTCGACGGTGGTTGGACGTCGGCGCACGGTTGATCGGTGGCTGCTGCGGTACCGGCACCGCCGAGCTGGCACAGCTGGCCCGGCAGCTCTCGGCATCTTGACCTCTAGTCTGGGGTGATGGCGACAGACGGCGCAGTGCAGGAAAACCGGATCGACGAGGCGGACGGGGGAACCATTCCCAAGCACGGGACCTCCGGGTTGTTGGTGCTCGCCAATCGCTTGCCGGTGCGGCGGGTGACCTCCCCCGAAGGCACCCATTGGGAGACCTCCCCCGGTGGGCTGGTGACCGCCCTGTCACCCGTCCTCTCCCAGAGGAGCGACGCCATGTGGCTGGGATGGTCCGGCACCACCGGTACCGACGAGGAGGAGCCCCTGGTGGTCGACGGGCTGGCGCTGGCCCCGGTGCCGCTGTCGAGGGGGGAGGTCGAGCTGTTCTACGAGGGGTTCGCCAACCGCACCCTGTGGCCGCTCTATCACGACTCGATCGTCCGCTCGGAGTACCACCGCACCTGGTGGGACGCCTATCGGGCGGTCAACCGCCGCTTCGCAAAGGCGGCAGCGCTGTGGGCGGCCCCCGGTGCGGTCGTGTGGGTGCACGACTACCACCTGCAACTCGTTCCCGGCATGCTGCGCGAGCTACGACCCGATCTGCGCATCGGCTTCTTTCTCCACATCCCTTTTCCACCGGTCGAGCTGTTTCTCCAGCTGCCGTGGCGACGCACGATTACCGAGGGGCTTCTCGGCGCCGACGTCGTCGGGTTTCAGACCCAGGGCGGTGCCGCCAACTTCCGAAGCCTGGCCGCGCTGGTCGCCGACGCCAAGGTTGAAGGTTCCAACGTGCGCCTCCCCGATGAAGCCGGTGGGCGCACGATCCGGGTGGAGACCTTCGGCATCGGCGTCGACACCGCCACCCTCGAGCAGATGGCGACCGACCCGGAAATGATCGACCGGGCACGGGAGGTACGCCAAAGCCTGGGCAACCCGGAGCGGATCCTGCTCGGCGTCGATCGGCTCGATTACACCAAGGGCCTCGCCCGTCGCCTGCGGGCCTTCCGCGAGCTGCTCGAGGAGGACCGGCTCACCGTTGGGCGTCACGTGTTCATCCAGGTGGCCGAGCCCACCCGGGAGAACGTCAGCGACTACGCCGACTTCCGGGACCGCATCGATCGCATGGTCGGCGAGATCAACGGTCATTACGGCGAGGTCGGCGCCGTCCCGATGCAGTACCTGCACCGTCATCACAGCCTCGATGAGTTGGTGGCGCTGTACCTGGCCGCCGACGTGATGCTGGTGACGGCGGTGCGCGACGGGATGAACCTGGTGTGTAAGGAGTACGTGGCCACCCGCGTCGACAACACGGGGGCGCTGGTGCTGTCCGAGTTCGCCGGTGCGGCCGAGACGATGGGAGATGCCTTGATGGTCAACCCGTACGACATCGACGGCCTGAAGCTGGCGATCGAACGGGCGGTCAACATGCCGGTGGACGAGCAACACCGGCGCATGAGCCTGCTGCGCCAGTCGGTCATCGACAGCGATGTGCACCGTTGGGCCGAAGACTGGCTGGACGCCCTCGGTGTGGACCGATGAGCGCGCAGGTCGGGGAGCCGACCCTCGATGCCGCCCTCGTCGCCGCCCTCGACCGCGCCGCCGCTTCGGGCACCCTGCTGGTGGCCTGCGACTACGACGGCACGTTGGCACCAATCGTCGACGACCCCGATCGCGCTGCGCCGCTGCTCGGTGCCATCGACGCGCTGGCGGATCTGGCGGCGCTCCCGGCCACGTGGGTCAGCTTGGTGTCCGGCCGATCACTGGACGCGCTGGTGGCGCTGGCTTGCCCGCCCCGTGCGATCGGGTTGATCGGCAGCCACGGCGCGGAGCGTGTCGCCCCCGGAGGGGCGGCCGACCGAGTAGGCGGCCATGACCCCGCCGGGTTGCCCCGGCCGCCGCACGACGAGGCGGCACAATTGTTAAAGGAATTGGTCGCCGAGGTCGGAGCCGAAGTGGCGCTGCTGCCCGGCAGCCGAATCGAGACCAAACCCGTCGGCGTGGCCTTCCATTACCGCCTCGCCGACCCTGTCGCCGGCGCACGCGCCGCCGACGCCCTGATCGAGCGGCTGGCAAACCGGCCGGGGGTCCACGTGCGTACGGGGAAGATGGTGGCCGAATTCGCGGTGGCGGGTGCCAATAAAGGCGAGGCGCTGCAGGCCTTGATCGACCAGACCGAGCCTGACGTCACCGTCTTCGTCGGCGACGACGTCACCGACGAAGACGGGTTTGCCGTGCTCGGGGACGCCGATATCGGAATCAAGGTTGGCTCCGAGGCAACGGCGGCGACCCACCGCGTGGCGTCGCCCGACGAGGTGCTCGCTGTGCTGGCGCGCTTGACCCAGCACCGTTCCCTGCGCGGCTGAACCCGTTGTGATCCGTCCGTGATCCGTACGCACCCAGGTCGCGGCCGTCCCACCGCCCAGGCGGTCTCGTGATCGCAGTGGCGGTGATCCTGGGAGTGGCGGTCGCTGCCGGGCGCTGGCTCGAACCACCCCCGGGTGCGGCCGCTGGGACCGACTGGGTCGTGTTGAACCTGGCGTTTCCCGCACTGGTGCTGGCCACGATCCCAGGCCTTGAGCTCGACCGGACTGCGCTGGTGCCCGTCGCCGTCGCCTGGTCGATCGTCGTCGTGAGCGCCCTGGTCGTCTGGGTGGTGGCCACGCGCGCCGGATGGTCACGGCAGGTGACGGGCGCCTTGCTGTTGGTCGTGCCGCTCGGCAACACCAGCTTCCTCGGATTCCCGGCGGTCGAGGCCCTGCTCGGTCCCGAGGGGCTGCCGACCGCCGTGCTCTACGACCAGCTGGGGACGTTCCTTGCGCTGTCGACCTATGGAGCGGTCATCGCCGCCCGTTATGGCG
This sequence comes from Candidatus Microthrix subdominans, assembly GCA_016719385.1. Classification (NCBI taxonomy): domain Bacteria; kingdom Bacillati; phylum Actinomycetota; class Acidimicrobiia; order Acidimicrobiales; family Microthrixaceae; genus Candidatus Neomicrothrix; species Candidatus Neomicrothrix subdominans. Next base: position 665,706 of record JADJZA010000007.1, read on the forward strand.
GCTCGGAGGCCGCCTCCCCGGGGGGTGCTGCAATGCTGCGCCGGACGGTGAGCTTTCCGCCCTTCGTCGCCCTCGTCGTCGCCTTCGCTCTTCGGGGTGTGGCGCTGCCCGGATCGCTCACCTCGGCCTTTGACGTGCTGGCGGCCTCGCTGACCCCGCTGGCGATGGTCGGGATTGGGCTTCGGCTGTCCCAGCGTCGCCTGAGCGTTCCCGACGGTCCGGTCGTGTTGGGCCTGGGCCTCCGCCTGTTCGTGCTTCCCGCCGCCGTGCTCGCCGTGGCGGTGGTGGTCGGAGGTCGTTCATCGATCGAATGGGACGTCTCGGTGCTCGAATCGGCCACGCCTCCGATGATCACCGCCGGCATCGTGGCGACGGCGGCCGGACTGGATGAGGACACGGTGACCTCGCTGGTCGGCCTGGGGGTGGTGATCGCTCTGTTCACCTTGCCGGTGTGGGCCGTGCTGATCGGTTGACGCCGATCATTCGGTGACGCGCTGGAGAGGGCGGATTACCGTACGGACGTGAGCGCCGTCCCACCCACCGATGTAGACAGAGCTCCCCGAGGTCGGCTCTCGCCGGACGAGGCCGATATCGCGTTGTCGAACGCGATCCTCACCGACGAAGGCCGTCAGGATCCCTACGGCCCGTACCGGGAGATCCGCGAGGGGCTCGGTCGTTATCGCTCGGCGATCGGATCGATGATCGTCGCCGACTACGAGAGCTGCCTCGAGGTGTTGCGCAACCCCGCGTTGGGCCGCCCGGAGCCCGACATGGATCTGCCCCCGGGCCTGAGCGGACGAGAGCGACGCCCAGAGGACCGTCGCGGGTCGATGCTGTTCGCCAACCCGCCCGATCACACCCGGTTGCGGGCACTGGTCAGCCGTACGTTCACGCCGCGTCGTATCGAGGCGATGCGGCCGAGGATCGAGGCGCTGCTCACCCCGATCCTCGACGAGATGGCAGAGGCGGGCACGGTCGACGTGCTCGAGGTGCTCGGGGCCCGCCTGCCGGCGGCGGTGATCTCCGATCTGTTGGGCGTGCCGCCCGAGCTACACGAGACGCTGGCGCCCCACGTCCGGGCGAGCACGGCCTTCATCGATGCCGCCGCCGACGACGAAGCGATCGCCCGGGCGGAGGCGGGCGTGGCGGTGATGGCCGAGGTGTTCGAGCAACTGATCGCCGACAAACGCCGGGTCCCCGATGATCGGCTGCTCAGCGCCCTGATCGACGTGGAGGAGGCGGGCGACCGCCTCAGCCACGAGGAGCTGTTGGCCAACACCGGGCTGATGTACGCCGCAGGCTTCGAAACGACGACCAACCTGATCGGCAATGGTCTGTTCGCCCTCCTCACCCACCCTGATGAGATGACGCGCCTTCGGGCCGATCACACGCTGATCCCCTCGGCGGTGTGGGAGTTGCTGCGCTGGGATTCCCCGGTGCAGCTCAACGTGCGGGCGGTGCTGCGCGAGGTGGAACTCTTCTACGAGACGATGCCGTACGGCCAGCTGTTCACCGTCCTCCAGGGCAGCGGCAACCGTGACGAGGCGGCGTATCCCAACGCTGACACCTTGGACGTCGGCAGGTTCGTCGACCGCGCGACGCCACCGCCGCTCAGCTTTGGATGGGGGCCCCACCACTGCCTGGGTGCGTCGCTGGCGCGGGCCGAGGGCGAGATCGTCTTCGATGCGCTGATCGACAGGTTCGGCTCCCTCGAGCTGGTCGATCAGCCTCGTTATCGAGCCAGTTTCACCTTGCGGGGGTTGACGTCGTTGATCGTCGAGTGCCGGCAGTAGGCACGTCGGGATCGGCCCTTCGACGGCTGGACCTGCCAGCGTAAAGTTACCCAATCGTAACGTTGAGTGAGCTTCAGTGGGATCGGGTGACCCATCGCGCTACGGTCCTTTTGCGTCGTTTGACCGCAAGCCTGCGGTGAGGCGCTGTGACCAGGCGAGGGAAACCGTGGTCCGGAAGGTGCCCCGCGCAACGACGCGTGAGCAGGCCCCGGAGTGTCCACGCAGGTTTCGCCGGTCATGGGGTCAACCCCCCGTTGAACGACAACCGAAAGGACTGTTCATGACTCAGAACCGACGATTTGGGAGGTTCGCCGTCGCCGCAGCCGCGCTGGTGGTCCTGCCGTTGGCCGCTTGCGGTGACGACAATGGCGAGAGCAGCGGTGGCGACACCGCAGCCGCCGACAGCCCACTCGCCGACGCCGACCTCAGCGGGGTGAGCCTCTCTGTCGGCTCGAAGGACTTCGATGAGCAGTTGATCCTGGGCAACATGTTGGCCGACGCCTTCGAGGCCGCCGGTGCCGACGTCGACCGCAAGATCAACCTTGGTGGCACCAACGTGGCCCGTGCGGCCCTCCTGTCCGGTGAGATCGACAGCTACGCCGAGTACAACGGCACCGGCTGGACCGAGCACCTCAAGCAGGAGGATCCGTCCAGCGACGGCGAGGAGCTCACCGAGAAGGTCCGCCAGATGGACCTCGAGAAGAACGACATTGTGTGGGTGGGGCGTGCGCCGTTCAACAACACCTACGGCTTCGCCACCGGTCCGGACCTCACCGAGAAGAACGGCGGCGCCTTCGACTTCGACTCGATGGCCGCCTACCTGAAGAAGAACCCCGACGCCAAGGTGTGCATGGAGTCCGAGTTCCCCAGCCGTTCCGACGGTCTGGTGCTCTTCGAGGAGGCCACCGGGTACACGATCCCCAAGAGCCAGCAGGAGATCCAGGACACCGGCATCATCTACACCGAGACCCAGAAGGGCAACTGCGACTTCGGTGAGGTGTTCACCACCGACGGTCGCATCTCCGAGCTCGACCTGAGCGTGGTCGACGACGGCGGCGCGATGATCATCTACAACATCTCGATCAACGTTCGCAAGGACGTCTACGACGAGGCGCCCGAGGCGTTCGACACGATCGCCGACGCGGTGCTCGGGTCGCTCGATCAGGAGACGATGACCGCGCTGAACGAGCAGGTGTCCGCCGAGGGTGAGGATCCGGCCGACGTGGCCAAGCAGCACCTGGTGGACGCCGGTCTCATCGACGGCTGACGCCCCTGGAGGGCCCGCACCGGGCCCTCCGTTCACCTCGAGAGGAAGAACAGCACCGGATGGTTGAGAGCCTGCAGAGCTTCTGGGAGTACTTTCAGAAGCAACTCGACAACGACAGCTTCACGGAGGCGTTGATTCAACACGCCACCTACGTCGTGTTGGTCACCATCTCCGCCACCGTCATCTCGGTGTCGTTGGGGGTGGCGGTCAGGCACCGTCCGGTGGCCAGGGAGGTGGCGTTGGGAATCGCCAGCGTGTTTCTCACGTTCCCCTCCCTGGCACTCTTCACCCTCTTCATCCCGATCCTGGGGCTTGGCTTCAAGCCCGCCTTCGTCGCACTGTTGCTCTATGCGCTGCTGCCGATCATGCGCAACACGGTGACCGGGCTCAACGGAGTGAGCCCCGACGTGCTCGAGTCGGCCAAGGGCATGGGCCTGTCGAGCACCGAACGGCTTTTCAAGGTGGAGTTGCCCCTGGCCTGGCCGGTGATCATCACCGGCATCCGGGTCTCGGCGCTGCTCACCACCGGCATCGCCGCCATCGCCACGCTGATCGCCGGCGGCGGTCTCGGCGACTTCATCAAAAAGGGGCTCAGCCGTCTGGGGCTGCCCAACTCGCTCGAGGCGATTTGGGTGGGCACCCTCGGCACGATCGCCCTGGCGCTTGTGATCGACCTCATCTTCGTCGGCATCCGCCGCGCCACCACGCCCCGCGGCATCCGCTAGCGCCCACCGCCCGTTCCCCAGTTCGCCCGCACCGAAGTTCGCATAGCATCCACAGGAGACCATCGTGTCCGAAACGCTCATCCAGTTGCAGGGGGTCTCCAAGACCTACCCCGGCAGCAAAGCTCCGGCGGTGTCCGACCTCGACCTCGAGATCAAGAAGGGCGAGATCCTTGTGCTCGTCGGGCCCTCAGGCTGCGGTAAGAGCACCACGCTGCGCCTGATCAACCGCATGATCGAGCCGACCGCCGGGCGGATCATCTTCGAGGGTAAGGACGTCACCAACGTCAACCCCGACCAGCTGCGCCGACAGATGGGCTACGTCATCCAGCAGATCGGTCTGTTCCCACACCGCAACATCTATCAGAACATTGCAACGGTTCCCCGCCTGCTGGGCTGGAACAAATCCGACATAGAGGAGCGGGCCAAGTACCTGCTCACCATGGTGGGGATGGACCCCGAGCAGTACCTCAGCCGCTATCCCAAGGAGTTGTCCGGCGGGCAGGCCCAGCGGGTGGGCGTCGCCCGGGCGCTGGCCGCCGACCCCGACGTGTTGCTGATGGATGAGCCCTTCGGTGCCATCGACCCGATCACCCGGGATCGTCTGCAGAACGAGTTTTTGCGGTTGCAGGCCGAGCTGCAGAAGACGATCGTGTTCGTCACCCACGACATCGACGAGGCCGTGAAGATGGGCGACAAGATCGCCATTCTGCGGGAGCAGTCCAAGGTGGCCCAGCTGGATACGCCCACCAATATCCTGGCCAGCCCGGCCAACGCCTTCGTCAAGGAGTTCCTCGGCTCGGGTGCCCTGCTGAAGGGGCTGACGCTCGAGCGGGTGCGCGACCTCGACATCCCGCAGTACCCAACGGTCAGCCTGCCGGCCGACCGCCCCAAGGTGCTGGCGGCGCTCGAGCAGGCCGACGACGATTGGGTGGTGCTGCTCGACGAGCAGCGGCGCCCGATCCGCTGGCTCGACCGGGAGGCGGTCGAGGGAGGCAAGTCGTCCATCGCGCAGTCGGGGTTACCTGTGCGTGTGGCGGTCGAGTCCGACCACACGCTCCGTGATGCTTTGGAATCGATGATTCGCTCCACCTACGGATCGGCGGTGGTCGTCAACACCGACGGCACCTACCGGGGCGTCATCACGCTGGAGGCCCTGGCCGAGATGGTGCGCAAGACCGAGGCCACCGCCCGGGACGAACAGGCGGTCTATCGGGCGGAAGCACGACGGGCGGCCGCCGCCGGTGTGGATGCACCCACTGTCGACCCGACGGCAGACCTGGCCACGCATGCATCGGCCCGCAACGGCGACACGGCGAAGGGCACCTCATGAGCGATCTGGCCATAGCGGCGGCCGAGGCACAGTCGCCCGACGACGTCGAGTCTGACGCGCCCGGCCGCACGTGGAACTTCGACCTGATCATCACCCCGATCGCCATGGGATTGTTGTTGGTCCTGCTGGTCACCGTGTGGCAGTTCGCCGACATGGACGTGACCACCAAGAAGATCCTCGCGCCTGCCAACCTGCGCATCCAGACCTGGCAGCACCTGCAGATCACCTTCTGGTCGACCCTGCTGGTGATCTCGATCGCCATCCCGCTCGGCATCTTCATCACCCGCGAGGGGTTCAAGAAGTTTTCCGGGCCGATCCTCACGGTCGCCAACTCCGGGCAGGCCATTCCGGCTTACGGCCTGTTGGTGCTGTTTGCGGCCTGGATCGGCACGGGCATGCGCACCGTGATCATCGCGCTGATCGTCTTCGGCATCCTGCCGGTACTACGCAACACGATGGTGGGCCTCGAACAGGTCGACCGCTCCTACATGGAGGCGGGCAAGGGCATGGGGTACTCGGGGTTCCAGGTGCTGACGCGCATCGAACTGCCCCTAGCGGTGCCGGTCATCCTCGCCGGGGTGCGCACTGCGCTGGTGATCAACGTGGGTACCGCTGCGCTGGCAACGTTCATCGGTGGTGGCGCCCTGGGCGAAACGATCAACTCGGGGCTGAAGTTGCAGCGCAACACGGCGCTGTTCGTCGGTGCCGCTCTGGTCGGCCTGCTGGCGCTGACCATCGACTGGCTGGCCGCCCTGGCGCAGTACAAGCTGAAGCCCAAGGGCATCTAGAGCGGCGGCGACGCTACCTGGGTGAGCATCAGGTGGCCCATGACGACCGCCCGGCCGGTCAGAACGACGCGATCGGCGGTGACGATCGCCCGCAGGTCGCCACCCCGTTGTGACGCCTGGTGGCAGGCCAACGTGTCCCGGCCAAGCCGGTGCGCCCAGTAGGGCGCCAGCAGTGCATGGGCCGAGCCGGTCACGGCGTCCTCGGCGATGCCCAGGCTGGGAGCGAACACGCGGCTGACGACATCGAGGTTGCCGTCCCCTGGGGCGGTGAGCACCAGCGGACGGTCCTCGGAGCGCGCCAGCGCCGACGGGTCGAAGCGGGCGGAGCGGACCGCAGCCGCATCGTCGAGCACAGCGATCAGGAAGCCCGTGGCGCCGGCCCCGGGTCCGGCGAGGATCTCGCTCGGGTGCTCGGCCAGGCCGAGGGACGCCCATTCCAGCGAGGTCGTCGTCGGTTCGGGTTGATGCGCCGGAAGGTCGAGGTCGATCTCGCCCGATGCGATGCGTCGGCACACCAGCGGCCCGGAACGGGTGAGAAACGTGGCCTCCTCGTTGCGATGGAGGTGGCCGTCGGCCCACAGCGTTGCCGCCGCCGCCAGCGTGGCGTGCCCACACAGGTCCACCTCGACCTCGGGGGTGAACCAGCGCAGGCGGTGGGCGTCATCCTCGGGCCAGCAAAAGGCGGTCTCCGACAGTTGTAGCTCGCCGGCGACCGCCTGCATCCAGGCATTCGGCGGCTCCTGGTCGAGCACGGCGACCGCCGCCTGGTTGCCTGCGAACGGCAAGGCGGTGAATGCGTCGATAAGCGTGAGGGTGGTCGGCATGACGACGATTCTGTAGGCCGGCGTCGGGTTATCGGTGGATGCGACGGCACAGGAGCGGTCACGGCACCCAGTACCGGTGCGGGGTGCGTGGTCGCTAGTCGCCGAAGGCGGTCGACTCCGGGGCCGTTGAGCGACCGGACGGTGGCGGCCACGGCGGTGGTCGTCCGTGGGGCCAGGGATCGGCCGCCCCTGCGGCGGGGGGCACGGGCGCGGCGTAGCCGCCGGGGGAGTGTGTGGGCGCGGCGTAGCCGCCGGGGAAGGTGTGCTGGTTGCGTTCCCAGGTGAGGTAGGCGTTGACGCCCAGCGCAATCGCCGAGCTACCACCGAGGAGGATGATCGACCCCACGATGGCGACACCCACCACTGCCTGCCCGCCGTCCTGGCCGACCAGGCGGGGCAGCAACCCGAAGCCGACCGCCACAGCGTTGTTCAGCGCATGGATGGCGACGCCCATCCACCAGCTTCGGATGACCCGCACGTAGGCGAGCACCATGCCGACCAACACCTGGGGCAGGATGAACGCCGGAAGAAACCAGGTGAACTCCGCGAAGTTCCCCAGGTGGGCACCGGCGAACACCACGGTCAGGGTGACGATGACCCCAAAGCGCACCCGGGTGGATACGAGTGCCGGGCCGTCGCTGGGCTCGCGTGGCAGCAGACGGCGCAGGATCAGGCCGAGCACGCAGATCACGCCCACCGTCAGAGCCACCTCGACCACCGCAGCGATCGCCTCGTCGTCTCCACCAACGATCGCCTGCCCGAGTGACACACCGAACAGGCTGGGCACGAACATGACCGACAGAACACCGATCCCACCGGCGACGTGCCATGGGCGCAAGGACATCGGCAGCCGAAAGGCCACTTCTTCGATCAGGGGGGCGAGCACCACAGCCGTCAATATGAGGCTGAGCACCGGACCGGATTCAACCAGGTCGCCGATTGCGTTTTCGGGTGGGTCACTTCCGAAGGCGACCACTGCGATCGTGACGACGATCGACGACGCGTAGGCGACGGCGAGCGACACGCCCCACAGCGGCAGGAACCATCCGGTGCTCGGGGTGGCACGGGGACGAAACGAATCCCGGCCCGACCAGAACCGCAGGTAGTCGCCCAGGACACTGGCCGTTGACCGAGTTGAGGTCGGTTGTTGGTGACTCACCCGCTGGTCATTCACCAACCGGGCGCCTTAGAGACGTTCCTTGGGCTGATCCTTGAGCGTTTTCCCCGGGTCGGTGGTCGTGACCGGTTGCAGGATCGCTTCGACCTTGGCGACCAGGTCGTCGTCGAGGGTGATGTCGATCGCCTGCACGTTGCGGGTGACCTGCTCGGCCTTGGACGCGCCCACGATCGCCGAGGCGACGTTGGGGTTGCGCAGTACCCAGGCCAGGGCCAGGTCGGCGGTCGAGAGACCGGCCTCGTCGGCCAGCGCCGAGACCTTCGCCACGGCGGTGAGGACGTCGTCGCTCATCCACCGGGAGATCATGTTCTTGCCACCGGCCTCGTCGGTGGCCCGGCTGCCCTCGGGCGGCGCCTCGCCCGGGCGGTACTTTCCGGTGAGCACCCCCTGGGCCAGCGGCGACCAGACGATCTGGCTGATGCCCAGCTCCTCGCATGTCGGGACGACCTCGGCCTCGATGACCCGCCACAACAGCGAGTACTGCGGCTGGCTGGACACCAGTGGCACCTTGAGCTCGTCGGCCAGCGCCGCGGCGGAGCGGATCTGGTCGGCGGTCCACTCCGACACGCCCAGGTACGCGACCTTGCCTTGGTGGACCAGGTCGGCGAACGCCGACATCGTCACCTCGAGCGGGGTGCGGTGGTCGTAGCGATGGGCCTGGTACAGGTCGATGTGGTCGGTGCCCAGGCGGCGCAGCGAGCCCTCGACCGATTCCATGATGTGCTTGCGGGACAGCCCTTGCTGGTTGACGCCCGGACCGGTGGGCCAGAACACCTTGGTGAACAGCTCGATCGACTCGCGCTGCACGCCCCGCAGGGCCTCGCCCAGGACCGATTCGGCCTTGGTGCCCGCGTAGACGTCGGCGGTATCGAAGGTGGTGATGCCGGCGTCGAGGGCCGCATGGACCGCCTCGATGGCGACGTCGTCGTCGATCTGCGAGCCGTGGGTCAACCAGTTGCCGTAGCTGATCGCCGACACCCGCATGCCGGAATTACCAAGAAATCGATGCTCCATGGCGGTTCACCCTACGGGGCCGGGCGGCTCCTCCGCAGGCGCCCATGCGACGGCAGGCCCGCCGGAGTAGGTCACGTCGACCACCTCGCCCGGTCGGGCCGGCGGGGCACCCCCCGTGCGGATGCTCAGCGTGAGCGCTTCACCATCGCTGGCGGCGACGGCACCGCCGATCGGCGTCACCCGAGTGAGCGTCGAGTGTCCGAGGAACTCCGCTTCGGTGACCCGCCAGCCGGTACCCGGGTCGGTTCCGTCAAGGGCGCCGTCGTCGGTCCCGCCGCTGCCGCCGGCACGGCCGTCGATCGTCGATCGGATCGTCAGCGCCTCCGGACGTACGAGCACGCTCACCGGACCCGGGCCGACGATGCCGCGGATCGGCAGGGGGCCGAGAGGCGACACCGCCACCGACGGCCTGCCCGCCTCGATCGTTCCCGGGACGAAATTGGCGTCGCCCAGAAAGCCGGCGACCCAGCGATCGCTCGGCGTGGCGTACACCTCTTCGGGCGTCCCGACCTGGGCGATCCTTCCCTCGTTGACGATCGCCACCCGGTCGCCCAAGGTGAAGGCCTCGTCGCGGTCGTGGGTGACGAAGATGGCGGTGACCCCGATCGAGCGCAACGTTCGTCGAACCTCGCTTCGCACGTCGGTCCGCAGCCCGGCGTCCAGGTTGGAGAACGGCTCGTCGAGCAAGAGCACCCGGGGACTGGGCGCCATCGCCCGGGCCAGGGCGACCCGCTGCTGCTGACCGCCCGAGAGGGTGTCGGGGCGCCGGTCACCAAAGCCGACCATGCCCACGCGGGCCAGCGCCGTGTCGATGCGGGGTGAGGCCCGGCGTTCGGGCCGGGGCAGTCCGAAGCCGACGTTGGCGGCCACAGACAGGTGAGGGAACAGGGCCCAGTCCTGAAACACCAGGCCCACGCCGCGGCGTTCGGCCGGGACGAACGTCGAGCCGCCGGCCACCCGCCGATCGCCCAGGTCGATCGTGCCCCCGTCGGGACGGTCGAGGCCGGCGATCAGGCGTAGCAGGGTGGTCTTGCCCGACCCGGAGGGGCCGAGCAGCGCCATCAGCTCGCCCGGTGCCACGCTCAGGCTCAGCCGGGACAGCACCTGGGCTTCGCCGAATCGGCGCACGACCCCGGTGATGGTGACCCCGGTCGCGGTCGCAGTCGCAGTCGAAGCCCGGGAGCCGGGCGCGCTCATGGCCTGCCGCCCGGCGGCTTGGCGATCATCCGGGGGTGGAGGTAATCGTGCCGGTCAGCAGCAGCACGGCACCCACCCCGGCGATCGCCAGCCGGTACCAGCCGAAGATCGCCAGCGATCGCCGCTCCAGCCAACGCACCATCCAGGTGATCGCCACCGCAGCGGTGATGAACGCGACGACCAGCCCGATGACGATCTCGGCGCCGCCGTAGGAGTCGACGAGCAGCGACCCGTTCTTCAGGGCCTCGTAGGCGGTCGCTGCACCCAGGGTGCCGAGGCCGAGCAGAAAGCTGAACTCGACGGCGGCCGACACGCTGAGGCCAACGAGCACGGCGGCCACGATCGTCACCAACGAACGGCTGGTGCCCGGCCACATCGCCACAACCTGGGCCAGGCCGATGATCAAGGCCTGGCGGGGGGTGATCGCCTCGAGCGCCGTGCCGATGACGTTGGCTCGGCCGGCCGACTGGGTACCGCCGGCCGCCCCGTCGACCGCAGCATCTGCCGCGTCGGAGGGCCGGCGGTGCTGCAGGCGGTCGGCCAGCACCAGGATGGCGACGCCACCCACCGCCCAGGCGACGACGATCGGCCAACCGGCGAACAGCTTGGACTTGATCGCATCCTCGGCCAGTACACCGATGATCGCAGCCGGAAGGAAGGCGACGACCAGCGCGATCCCAACCGTCCGGCCCTCTGCCGAGCGGCCGATGACGCCCTGGAATACCGAGAGGATTCGGCGGCGGTACAAGATGAGCACGGCGAGGATGGCCCCCGCCTGGATCACGATGGCGAAGCTGTCCGCCGGAGCCTTGGTCGCCTGGGTGTCGCCAACACCCAATAGTTGCTGGGAGACGTAGAGGTGGCCGGTCGAGGAGACCGGGAGATACTCGGTCACGCCTTCGACCACGCCGAGGATCGCCGCCTTGCCAACCGTCATCTGTTCCCCGGCTGCGGTTGCGTCGGTGGTGGTATCGGCGGTGGTGTCGCTCGCCCCCGAAGGCTTGGGCGCAACCAGAAGTACCACCATGATCAGGACGGCCGCAGCGGCGGCCCGAAGCGCAGCGCGAGCGACCGACCCGGAGGGGGTGGACGGCGGCCGGTGATGGAGGGTCTGGGGGGAGATCATCGGGTGCCTACGCTACCGGTGGGCGGGCATCGTCGAGGCGTGCCGGGTTCTTGGCGATCGCTGAGTAGGGTCGTGTGATGGCGCAGCCGGCCACTGGCCCAGCAGTCTTTGGCGGGATCCTGATCGCCACGATCATCGGCGTGATCGGTTTTGGCGTGTTGTCCGACCCCGGCCCCGAGCGGCGTGTCAGCACGGAGCGGTCGGCGGAGGCGGCGACCGGCCGTGCCGAGGCGTCGGCGGACTCCTCGACATCGACCTCGGCTCCGCCGGTGACAGCGCCCGACGATGGCAAGACCGCTGCCCAACGCACGCTCAGCCTGGTCGACACGATCACCGACCCTGCCCTTCGACCCAAGTCGGTGGTCGCCTCCGGCAGCGGCCTGTTCTTCGCCCAGAACATGATGTACGCCCACAACGTGGCCGTGTACAACCGCGACCTCGAACAGGTGAAGGTGATCGACGACGAGGTGGTGCCGGCCTTCTTCGACCTGCCCGGCAACTCCGCACTCAAGGGCGGACCGGTCGAGGCGGTGTTCACCTCCGATGGGTCGGCCGCCTACGTGTCGCAGTACAAGCTGTACGGACCGGGCCAGGACAACCCTGGCACCGACGTGTGCACGCCGTCGGGCTTCGACGACAGCTTCGTCTACCGGATCCCCACCGACACCCTTGAGATCGATCAGGTGATCCCGGTGGGACCGGTGCCGAAGTTCGTCGCGATCACCCACGACGATTCGACCCTGTTGGTGTCCAACTGGTGTGGTTACGACCTGTCGATCGTCGACACAGCGACCGGCAAGGAGACCCGACGGGTGGACATCGGTCGCTACCCGAGGGGCATCGCCGTCGCACCCGACGACTCGGTGGCTTACGTCACCGCCATGGGCACCTCCGACATCGCCATCGTCGATCTGTCGACCTTCGAGGTCGAGTGGATCAAGGACGTGGGCCAGGCGCCTCGCAGCGTGGCCCTGTCGCCGGACGGCAAACAGCTGTTCGTCACGCTCAATGAGGAGGCCGAGGTGAAGCGCATCGACACGGCCACCCGCAAAGTCACCGGCGAGGTGGTCACCGGCAACCAGCCCCGGTCGATGGTGCTCTCCGACGACGGCACGGCGCTGTACGTGGTGAACTACGCCGACGACACGTTGTCGAAGGTGCGGACGTCGGACATGGTCGAGCTGCAGGAGCTGCCCACCAGGCACCACCCGATCGGCGTCACCTACGACAAGGCCACCCGCCGGGTGTGGGTGGCCTGCTACGTCGGAGCGCTGATGGTGTTCCAGGACGCCTGAGAGGCGGACGTCCGGGGAGGGGGTCAGAATGGAACAGACCGGCAGCATTCCACCGGCGGGTGGCAGCATCCTCGGCACGCGGGTGAACCGCGTTGAGGACGACTCGCTGCTGCGGGGCGAGGGCACTTTTGTGGAGAACCTCGAGCTGACTGGCGCCGCCCACGTCGTATTTGTGCGCTCGGGCGTCGCCCACGGCGAGCTGGTCGACGTCGATCCGTCCGAGGCGCTCGATGCTCCAGGGGTGGTCGCCGTGATCACCGCCGACGACCTCGACCTTGCGCCGCTCGCACCGGCGCTGGGCATGGCGCCGCCGGGGATGGCCCGGCCGCTGCTCGCCACCGACCGGGTGCGCTTCGTCGGCGAGCCGATTGCAGCGGTGGTGGCCGAGACCCGTGCCCAGGCGGTCGACGCCGCCGAGCGGGTGATCGTCGAGGTCGACCCGCTGGCGGCGGTGGTCGATGCCGAGCGTGCCGCAACCGATGAGCTGGTGCTGTACCCCGAGGTGGGCACCAACACCGCCGTGACGATTGCCGCGCCCGACAGCGCCGATCTCGGCGACCGTGACCCGTTCGATGGCTGTGAGGTCGTCGTGTCCCAGCGCATCGTCAACCAGCGCCTGGCGCCGGTGCCGCTCGAGGTGCGGGTGGCGGCATCGCGCTGGCGGGACGGTCGTCTCACCCACTGGTCGACCACCCAGAACCCACACGGTGTGCGGGACGGTCTGGCCGTCATGTTCGGGCTCGACCAGGCGCAGGTGCGGGTGATCTGCCCCGACGTCGGCGGCGGGTTCGGCCCCAAGAACGGGCTGTACCCCGAGGAGCGACTCACCGCCGAGCTGGCCCGGCGCCTCGACCGCCCCGTGCGGTGGGTGGAGACCCGGTCCGAGTCGATGCTCGGGCTGGGCCATGGGCGGGCGCAGGTGCAGCACGCCACGATCGGCGGGCGTCGCGACGGCACGGTGCTGGCCTATCGCCTCGACGTGATCCAGGACAGCGGGGCCTACCCGTCGGTCGGGGCCGTGCTGCCGTTCATGACCAGGCTGATGGGGCCGGGCACCTACGACATCGCGTCGGTGTCGGTGTCGGCAAGTTCGGTGGTGACCAACACCGTGCCCGTCGAGGCCTACCGGGGCGCCGGACGGCCGGAGGCGACCGCCGCGATTGAGCGCATGATGGATTGTTTCGCCGCCGAACTGGGCATGGATGCCGTCGAGGTGCGCCGTAGGAACCTGATCGCCGGTCCTTTTCCCTTCACCACACCGACCGGTGCCACCTACGACTCGGGCGAGTACGCAGGAGCCCTCGACAAGGCGCTGACCGCCGCCGGGTACTCCGAGCTTCGCTCCGAACAACGGCGGCGTCGCGCTGCGGGTGAGGCCCCGTTGCTCGGCATCGGCGTGTCGACCTACGTCGAGGTCACCAACGGCCTCCGCAGCGGCGAGCACGGTTCGATCGAGGTGCACCCGGACGGCAGCGCGCTGGTACGCACCGGGTCGTCGGCACACGGCCAGGGGCATCACACCGCCTTCGCCATGATCGCGTCGGCCCAGACCGGCATCCCGATCGAAGCGATCACCGTGCGCCACGGCGACACAGACGACGTGGTGCGCGGCGGTGGTACGGGCGGCTCGAAGTCGCTACAGGTCGGTGGCACGGCGGTGCTGTCCGCCGCTGACGTGCTCGTCGACCGAGCGAGGGAGGTCGCCGCCGACGTTTTGGAAGCCGCCCCGAGCGACATCGTGCTCGACCTCGACCGGGCCGTCTTTCATGTGGCCGGCACCCCGTCGAGGAGCGTCGGGTGGGCGGAGCTTGCGACCCATGTGGCGGAGCTTGCGACCCATGTGGCGGAGCTGGCGACCCATGTGGCGGAGCTTGCGACCCATGTGGTGGAGCGTGGGACCCATGTTCCTGAGCTTGCGACCCATGTTGCCGAGCGCTCGACCCAGGCGGCGGTGGCCGACGAGCCCGCAACCGGCGTGCTGTCGGTGCTGCAGGGCGAGGCCGACCTGCCCTCCGCCGCCGCCACCTTTCCCTTCGGCGCCCACGTCGCAGTGGTCGAGATCGACCCGGAGACCGGGAAGGTCGACTACCTGCGCCACGTTGCCTGCGACGACGCCGGCCGCATCCTCAACCCCACCCTGGTCGACGGACAGGTTCACGGCGGCATTGCCCAGGGAGCGGCACAGGTGCTGTTCGAACAGATGGTGTACGACGAGGCCGGCAATCCGCTGACGGTCACCCTGGGCGATTATCTGATGCCGTCGGCGGCCGAGCTGCCCAGCTTCGAACGGGTCGAGTCCCAGACCGAAACGCCGATCAACCCACTCGGTGCCAAGGGCATCGGTGAGTCCGGCACGATCGGTGCCACCCCGGCGCTTCAGAGCGCCGTGGTCGATGCGCTCGCCTACCTGGGCGTGCGCCACCTCGACCTGCCGATCACCCCCGAGAGGATCTGGCGCGCGCTCGAAGCTGCGGCGCTGGGACCAGCTGGCTGAGCGACGCTGGGCGCCCTCACCGGCGGGGTGATGGTTCGTTGCCCGATGCGCTGGCCGGCGCGCCGTCGAGTGTCAGCGACAGCTCGACGATCAACTCGGTGCGCGTCGGATGCTCGCCCCAGCCCAGCGTGCCGCCCAGCTCGGTGACCGCCCGTCGCGCCGACGCCAGCCCGAAGCCCCCGGAAGGAAGCTCGGCAGGCCCGGCTTCGGCAGGTGTCGGCGAGGTTTCGGGCAGGGCGGGATCAAACCGATCGTCGAGCGGGTCGACCGCGTCCGCCTCGGCGCGGTCGGGGATGCCTCGAAAGGGCACATCGGCCCGATTGCAGACGGTCAGTCGAACGTACCGGTCGTCGAGGTCCAGCCGGATGAGCGGTGCGGTGTCGTCGCTGTGGGCGAGCGCGTTGGCCAGGCCTTGGTTGGCGACCTGGACCAGCACCTCCATCACCTCCCCGCCGACGGGTCGATCCCCTGTCGACTCGACGACCGGCGACAGCCCGAGCAGTTCGTAGCCAGCGGCGCACGCGGCGAGGGCGTCGGCGAGTGCCCCGGACTCGTCGTGTTCGCCACCGGACAGTTCGGTCTCCAGCGCCTCGGTCGTCGCTGCGATGATCTGGGCCAGGCGGCTCGGGTCCTCGTCAGGGTGGGTCAACAGGTAGCGCAGCGACTGGCAGGCCGTGTCGTGCACGGCGTCCTGAGCGGCGACCGTCTCGGCCTCGGCCACCTGCTTGGCGACCGTGGCGATCGTCTCGTTGGCGTGCCGTTCCAGCTGATCGAGCGAGTTGAACACGGCGGTGTGGGAGCGTCGCAACGCCATTCCCGCCGCCATTCCGTTGATCCAGTCGACCTGCCACCGAAACCGGTGCGTTCGCGCCGCCGGCGAGAAATACCGGTCGCCGAGAAACATGGCGGCACCGATGATTCCCCACGCCCTGAGCAGCTTGGGAAACTCGGCAATTCGGGTGGCCGCCACGGCGATGTGTACCTGGGTTTGGCCCGCCGCCCAGGTGCCGGCGACGTTGCGGTCGCTCGAGGCGCACTCGAAGGCGATGAGCAGCACAGCGAAGAGGGTGTCGGCCCGGCGGCTCCACGTGCGATCCAAGAAGGCGGGATGGGAGTCGGACCCCGGGCGTCCCCGAAGGCCGAGCCGCCCCAAGGTGACCGCTGCGGTGTAGATCGTCGACGACGTGAGCCCGGCGACCACCCAGCCGCGCCGCTGCTGGCGGTCGAACCTCGATGTGGTCACGAGAAGCGTGCTGATCAGCGTGGCCCCCACGACGGCGATGTCGCCGAAGGTCAGGCCCTGCTCGGTGCGCTCGATCAGGCGGGTCATCTCGGAAGCGTGGTCTGCCGCCGCAGCGGCGGGCGACGCTGTTTCGTCGTCCTCCGCACCCGCCAACCAGGCGCGGAGGGGCTCGTAGGTGGCGGACGAACAGGCCAGGGCCGCGTCGATGCGGTCCTCGCGCAGGTGGCCCTCGATGTTGTTGAGCGAGTCGACCGTGTCCCGCAGGCGCCGTTCGCGCAGCTCGCGCCGCGCCCGATCGGCCAGCAGCCGCGCCTGTTCGCTCATCAACCGGGTGCTGGCACGATCGGCCTGGGCACCGGCCTGAGTGACCTTGTGGACGGCCCAGCGTGAGCCCAGCCCCACCCCGATCGAGTTCAAGACGTTGCGACTGGCGATGTCGCTTGGCAGCCAGGACCGCTGATGGCGCCAGGCATCGACCTGGGGGAGGAGGTGAGCAAGCATCGCCGGCTCCGGTCGGTTCGGCAGCGCCAGCGCCAGCGCGGCGTTCCCCCACCAGGTCCAGAGCCCGAACCAGTCGTCGCCACGGTCGCGGTCGGCAGCACGGACGATGTGGGGGGAAAGCGCCATCAGAGCAGCCGAGGTGCCGATCACCTCGGCCGCCATCACCGGATCGTCGACCGACGAATCTCGTCCCTGACGTCGGCGCCATTCCCAGGCGGTGGCACCACCGGCGATCGCCGTCGCCAGCCACCCGAGCGCACGGCTCCGGGGCCCCCGCTGCGGGTCCATGGTGACGAATGCGGCGTTCGCCACCTGGCTCACGCGCAGGAGCAGGTAGCCCTCCCACAGAGCGTCACCCCACCGCTGCTCCATCGACGAGGCAGCGGTCACCGCCGTGGGGTCGGCGGCCGATGGATCGGTGGACACGAGGGAGACGCCGCTCGACGCCGCTAGGACTCGCTGGGACCGAGGCCGTGCTCGACCGCCCACGAGGCCAGCGCCGAGCGCTTCTTGCCCTTGAGGTCGAGCTTGGCGATGATCGAGCTGATGACGTTGTCCACCGTGCCGCCGGCAAGCCCGACCCGCAGTGCGATCTCCTTGCTGGTTGCACCGCTGGGAATCTCGTGCAAGACCCGCCGCTCGAGGTCGGTCAGCTCCTCGCCGCCGGGCAGGTACTCCACGCCGGCCTCGTAGGTGCGGCCGGCGGCCGCTTCGAGCACGGCGGTGACCAACTCGCCGCCGGCGGCCGACTTGGACACGAAGCCCAACGCTCCTGCCCGCAACGCCTCATCGCGGATGATCGCCGAACCGTGCATCGTGTAGACGACCGACGGAATGCCCCAGCTGGAGACCAGGGCAACGCTCTCGACCCCCCGGGTCTCGTGGCGAACCGCCAGGTCGATCACCGCCACCTTGACCTGTGAGGGCGTCCGCAGAGGCAGCGGCACCGCTCCAAACGATGGAAAAGTGCCGAGCACCTCCAGGCGCGCGTCCTCGCCGAGTTCCTCGGCGACGCCCCGCCGCGTCAGCGGATGGTCGTCGACGGCGATCACCCGCACCGGCGCCGTGGCCCCCGACCCGCCGGAAACGTGGGTGTTGTCAATCCTTGCGGTCATCCTGCCCTCCCGACCGGATGGTAGCGCGATCGCAGCCGGTCACCCCCTTGAAACTCATGCAGTTCCAATCTCATGCCATGTGACGGAATCGCTATCCGGCCAGAGTTCACCGGATGATGCGCAGTCGTTCCGCCTGCAGCGCTTGGTCGGTCGCCTCGGGTGGCAGCGCCACCGCCTTCGTAGCGCCGATCTGGAGCCTGCGTTTGAGCAGCTCTTCTGGTGGGCGATCCGGAGCTAGTCGCGTCGGTCGGCCAGGAAACCGAACCGCTCTCGCGTGGCCGCTGTGGCCCCCGGATCGATGTCGACCAGCAGCACGGCTTGGCGTTCGGAAGCCTCGGCCAGCACCTCGCCGTTCGGGCTGATCACCGCCGAGTCGCCGGCATAGTCCAGCTGGTTGCCGTCGGTGCCCACCCGGTTCACCCCCACCACATAGGCCAGGTTCTCCACCGCTCGAGCCCGCAGCAGCGCCCGCCAGTGCTCGCGGCGAGGACGAGGCCAGTTGGCCACCACCAGGTATCCGTCCACCTCGGTAGCCCGGCTCCAGTAGTCGTAGCTGAAGCGAAGGTCGTAACAGACGGTGAGGCCCCAGACCATGCCGTCGATCTCGACCGTGGCCAGGTCGTCGCCGGGGTCGTACACATCGGGTTCCCTGCCGAAGCTGAAGGGGTGGCGCTTGTCGTAGGTAGTCTCCGTCCCGTCGGGGCCGGCCACCACCAGCCGGTTGCGGGGCCGGCCGGTGCTGGTATCGATCGGCAGGGATCCGGCGATCCAACATCCCAGGGTCGTCGCCTGGTCGTGCATCCAGGCGACGCTCGGCCCGTCGGGAGCCTCGACCACCGCCTCGGCATCCAGGCTGAACCCGGTGGCGAACATCTCGGTCAACACGACCAGCCGGGCGCCTCCGGCGGCTGCAAAGCTCAGCCGTGGCTCCAACGTCTTTCGGGTGGCGGCAGCATCTTCCCAAACGATGTCGTGTTGCACGGCGGCGATCAGCATCACCCCAGTGTGGCGTCCACCCGGCCGACACGCCTACCGGTGCACCGTGCTCGCCGGTTCGGCGTTCCCACCGGCGCGCCATCTCTGCCTGCGGGTGCGGCGTGCCATTCGGGTGAGATGCAACCAGGGGTGGGGATGACCTCATCGTCGCCCAGTGACCGGAGGGTCCTTCTTGGGTGGGACGCGATGACGGGCGATGCGACCGTCGTGCACACGATCAGGCGGCAGCGGGCGGCCTGCCACGCCGTTGGGCAGCGCTTGGACGTGAGGGTCTGGCCGGGGTCGCTGGCGACTGGGTTGCTGGCGGGTCGCCACCCGACGGGCTGGGCTGACCCACACCGTCCGGTTCGCCCGAACGGCTGGGTTGGATTGGTACTGGCCGGATCGACCTTGGTTGGACCTTGAATCCTTCGGGGGTTGTCGAGATCGTGAGGCCGTGTTCGTGGACCCGGTGGTGGTGCTTGGAGCACAGGAGGCAGAGGTTGTCGAGGTCGGTTTTTCCGCCCTGGGACCACCAGTTGATGTGGTGCACTTGGCACCATTCGGCTGCCGTGCCGCAGACGATGCAGCCGCGGTCGCGCGCGGTGACAGCGGCTCGTTGCGCGGAGGTGGCGAGGCGTTGACTTCGCCCGAGCCACAGCGGTTGGCCGGTCGTGTCGAAGATGGCGGGGAGCACTTCGGCGTCGCAGGCCAGCGTGGCGACCGCTTCGGCCGACAGCGGGGTTCCGTCGGGTAGCGATCCACCGACCAAGTGCTGGCGAAGCGCGTCGAGGTTGGCGATCACCATCAGCTGGGTCGGGTTCGGCGCCGGCGGAATGGGGTCCGGCGGAGTGGGGGCCGGCGCTGGAACTGGAGCGGATCCGGTTCCTGGTGTCGGGCAGGGTCGTGTTTGGTTGCCATTCCCGGACGTCGGGTCGGTGGTTGGGTCGCTCCGACGGTGTCGACGGGGATGCGGCGGCGGGGTGGACCCGGAGCGGGTGGCTGCGATCGGATCGTCGCTGGGCCAGTTTGAGTCGAAGTTGAAGCTTGATTGACCGGCTGTCGTATCACCATCGGCCTCTGACGGCGGACCGCCCGCGTGGCCCACCGCCGCGGTGCCAGAAGCCGAGGCGGCGGGACGTTCCGGTTGGCAAACCGAGGTGTCGTCCGTGTCGTCCGTGTCGTCGGTGTCGTCGGTGTCGTCGGTGTCGTCGGTGTCGTCGGTGTCGTCGGTGTCGTCGGTGTCGGTGTCGTCGGTGTCGTCGGTGTCGTCGGTGTCGTCGGTGTCGTCGGTGTCGTCGGTGTCGTCCGTGTCGGTGGAACCGCCGGCCATGCCTGTTTGCCTGCCGCTACCGCTGGTGGAGGGACGACAGATGAGCGATTCAAGGGCATCGGCGCGGCGTTGGGCGACCATCCGCTTATTGTGCCGGAGGGCGCCGGACAGGTGCTCGGCCCGCCAGAGTTGGTCGGTCATCGCCGCCAACTGGGTGGAGATACGGGCGCCGGTGACCGGGTCGAACTGGGCGAACAGGTGGTGCATGCCCGTGTCGTCGTCGACCCACATCGACGCTTTGCGGCCCTGGCGCTGGCGCTGCTCGTGGGTCTTGCCGCCGTCGGGTGATCCGTCGATGTCTTCCTGACGCATCGTGCGAGCGAAGTCATCGGCGTTCTGGGCCTTGGCCTTCTCCAACAACGCGTCCTCGTTGTCTCGGACGTTGCGGGCCAGCTCAGGCTTGTCCATCCTGGACGCCATCTGTTCAGCCTGCTCGGCGCCGATTTCACCGCGTTCAAGCGCTTTGCGAGTTTTGGGCAGCCGGTCCAGCCCGCTGGCGGTCTTGGATGCCTTGCGGGCCTGACGTGATGACATATTGCCCGAGTTCCGCAATCGCTCGGCCACATCGCCGTGACGGCGGGCCAACTCGGCGATCACCAGCGATCGGCGGGCGATCACCATCGAATTCACCCTGGCCAATGCTTCGACCTCGGCATCCAACCCTGCTGCGTCCATCGCCGACACCTTCGTGCCGATCGACAACCCTCCGCACAAACAGTTCATGTTTCACCTCCCGCAACACTCCAGCGAACTCAACGCCCGAAGCCGCGACACATTGAAGACCACATCGTCGCTACCCGACATTGGCCGGGGCAGCACCGCCACCGCTGAACCTGGCGGACGACCGGCGTATCCGACAAAGGATTGACCGATTCGACCCGACTCGGGTCACCGTTTTTGATCCAGCGGACCCGGAACGGTATTGCGATGTACCCTCCATGGTGACGAACAAACGTTCGATTGTCAAGGGTTTGTCGGGAGATTTCCAGACAGGGATTTCTAGGGACGGGTCAGCCCCGCCAAGCGGCGCCCGGCCTCGGCGATCAGGTCCGGTCGCTTGCAGAACGCAAAGCGCACCAACGCTCCGGCCCGCTCGGGCTGGAGGTAGAACGAGCTCAGCGGGATCGCGCCGACGCCAACCGCCTCGGGCAGGCGTTGGCAGAACTCCATGCCGTTTGTGGCGCCGGTCCACGCGGCATCGGCAACGACGAAGTAGCCGGCCTCGGGAACCGGAGCCTCGAAGCCGGCATCGGTGAGGACGTCGATGAGGAGGTCCCGCTGGGCGACCAGCCCCGAACGGATCTCGGCGATCGGAGCGTCCCCCAGGGCAAGCCCGGCGGCAACCCCGTGCTGGAGCGCGCCCGACGAGGTGTAGGTGAGGAACTGCTTGGTGCGCCGCACCGCATCGATCAGCTCGGCCGGTCCGGTGGCCCAGCCCACTTTCCAGCCGGTCAGCGCAAACGTCTTGGCAGCCGACGACAGGGTGATCGTGCGCTCGAACATGCCTGGCATCGTGGCCAGCGGCACGTGGCGGTTGCCGTCGAAGGTGAGATGCTCGTAGACCTCGTCGGTGATCACCACCAGATCGGCCTCGACCGCCACGTGAGCGATCGCCGCCCGCTCGGTCTCGTCGAGCACCCGCCCGGTCGGGTTGTGGGGCGAGTTGATCAACATCGCCCTGGTGCGATCGGTCACCGCTGCGCTGAGCGCATCGGCGTTCAAGCGCCACCCGGGCGGCCTCAGCGTCACCGGTACCAGTTGCGCTCCGGCCAGGGAGGCGATGGCGCCGTAGCTGTCATAGCTGGGCTCGAGCGCGATCACCTCGTCGCCGGGGACGCACACCCCCAGCAGCGCGGCGGCGATGCCCTCGGTGCAGCCGACGGTGATCAGCACACCGGCATCGGGGTCGACGCTCAGGGCGTAATAGCGGGCCTGGTGATCGGCGATGGCGCGGCGCAGCTCCGGGATGCCGTCGCCGGGCGCGTACTGGTTGGGTCCGGCCCGCAGGGCGCTGGCCGCCGCCTCGATCATTTCGACCGGCCCGTCGACGTCAGGCGCACCTTGGCCCAGGTTGATGGCGCCGTGGGCTGCGGCCAACGCGCCCATCTCGGCGAAGATCGTGGTGCCCACCCCGGCCAGAGGGTGATCGGGCGGCAGCATCGGACGGTCGTCAGGCGACGCGCCGGAAGCGACGGTCACGGCGTCGCATCGCCGTCGAGCGCGGCGCTGCTCATCAGCCGACCTGCCCACTCGGGTTCGACGTGCCCCTCTTCCACCAGCCAGCGGTACGTGTCGGCGATCATGCTCCAACGGTCCCGGAAGCTCATGCCCAGGGCATCGAGCGTGGCCGAACTGTCGGCGGGCACCATGCGGGTGGCATCCTCCATCGCCTCGCGGGTGAGCTCGAAGTCCACCGGTGGGGCCACCGGAGCGCTTTCGGCCAACCGTCCGAGCCCCCGCATGACCGCGCCCGGCACCTTTCGACGCCGGGGCGATCGGCCGGTCATCTCGTCGAGGATGTCGGCCATCTCGCCCCAGCGGATGAAGTGCCCGCCCAACATGAACCGCCGTGGACCGCGCCCCGGCCGCATCATTGCGGTGTGGGCGGCGGCAAGGTCGCGCACGTCGACAAGGTTCATGCCACTGGGGAGGACCCAGCGGTCGCGAATCAAGGCGATCGCGGCCTGGTGCATCGCCGGTAGCGGGTGCTCGGGCACCCGGGGGCCGAACACCCCGCTGGGGTAGGTGATCGTCACCGGCGCGCCGGCCGCCTGCATGCCGCGGGCAAAGCGTTCGGCGTCGCCCTTGGACCGGGCATAGCCCTCGGAAGCGGCGCTCAGCGGCGAGGCGACGGTCAGCGAGGCGCCTTCGAGAGCGAAGACCGCCACCGACGACACCGAGATGATCGGATCCAACCTGGCGGCCGCCGCCAGCTCGAGCACCGTCTCGGCCGCGGTGGTGTTGATGCGGTTGACCCGCTGAGCATCGGCCTTTTTCAGGGCGACGGTGGCGGCGGCGTGGACGACGGCGTCGCAGCCGTCGACCGCACGGTGCACGGCGGCACGATCGGTGGCGTCGCCCACAATCACGTCGCTCGGCCGCACGCCGAGCGGCTCGAACACCCTGTCGATCCGCTCGGGTCGCCGAGCCAACAGCCGAACCTGGTGCCCGTCGCGCAAGAGCGCTGCCGCGGTGTGTGAGCCGACGAACCCGGTGCCGCCGGTGATCAGTACTTTCACGTGTGCCTCCCGTTGGCGACCATGGTGCCATCCGCACGTCCGGCGGCCCAACGTGTCCATCGTCGGGGGAGCAACGTGTGAGCGAACGTTGCCTCGCCGTGTTGGCGTGGCCGGCCTGATCACCGTGGGGCGAATCTGCGATCAGCTCGGCCCGATCGATCCGGGCGGACGCGCAACCGCGCGCCCCGGAGGACGCGCGGTTGACGTGAATTAGAGATAGTGAGGGTCGCCCCTGAGCGGGGCGGGCACTCAGCTGAGGCGCTCGATCACCATGGCCATGCCCTGGCCACCGCCGACGCACATGCTCTCCACGCCAAAGGTCTTGTCCTCGGTCTGCAGGTTGTGGATCAGGGTGGTCATGATGCGGGCGCCGGTCATGCCGAACGGGTGACCGAGGGCGATTGAACCGCCGTGGACGTTGAGCTTCTCCATCGGGATGCCCAGCTCGTCGGCCGAGGGCAGCACCTGGGCGGCGAAGGCCTCGTTGATCTCGACCAGGTCGATGTCGTCGATGCCCATCTTGGCGCGGCCGAGGGCCTGCTTGATCGCCTCGACCGGGCCGAGGCCCATGATCTCGGGGTTGAGGCCGGACACGCCGGACGACACGATGCGTGCCAGCGGGGTCAGGCCCAGCTCCTTGGCCAGGGTGTCGGACATGACGACCACGCCGGCGGCGCCGTCGTTGAGGGGGCAGGCGTTACCAGCGGTCACCGTGCCGCCAGGGCGGAACACCGGGTTGAGGCCCGACAGCTTCTCGGCGGTCGTGCCGCGCCGGATGCCGTCGTCGTCGGTCACCACGGTGCCGTCGGGCAACGTGATCGGGGTGATCTCGTCGGCCCAGTAGCCACTGTCCAGGCTGGCCTCGGCCAGGTTCTGGGAGCGGGCGGCAAACTCGTCCTGGGCCTCGCGGCTGACCTGCTTGTACTCGGCCACGTTCTCGGCGGTCTGGCCCATGGCGATGTACAGGTCGGGCAGGCCGTCGTGGGGCGCCCAGTCGGCCTCGTTGCCCTCGGCCATCTTGGCGGTGCGGGCCTCGGCCTCCTCGAAGGTCGGGTTGTGGGGGCCGTCGGCCATGCCGTGGACGTAGCGGCTGACCGTCTCGACGCCGGCGGCGACGAAGCAATCGCCCTCGCCGGCCTTGATGGCGTGGGCGGCCATCCGGATCGTCATCAGCGACGACGAGCAGTAGCGGTTGACCGTGACGCCGGGAACCTGGTTCCAGCCGAGCAGCACGGCGGTGGCGCGACCGATGTTGTGGCCCGATTCGCCGGCCGGCTGGCCGCAACCCATCAGCAGGTCGTCGATGTGGTCCGGGGTGACCGCGGGCACCTTGCTCATCAGGTCGGTGAGCACCTGAGCGGACAGGTCGTCGGGACGGATGTCCTTCAGCGAGCCCTTCATGGCCCGACCGATCGGGCTGCGGGCGGTTGCGACGATGACTGCTTCGGGCATGTTTCCTCCGGGTGGTTGGCCGGCGGGGTGTCGGCGGCGCGTGTCGACCCTAGATGCGGTCGACGGCCGGATCGATTCCCCCTGCCGATCTTGGTGACCGCATGGTAACAACCGCTGGCGCTCCGGCGCGAGCCGACGCTTCTCAGCGGCGGCTCGTGTTTCCGACCGGAGCGGCGGTGAGGCCCACGAGGTAGCGATCGGTGGCGCGGCGCTGGAAGAAGCGCGTGGCCGGGAGGCCGATGCGGGTGATCAGGTTGCCGGGTCGCCACACCGCCTCGATGCGGGCTGATCGTGCCCTCGCCGTCTCGCTCGACGAGGAACAGCTCCTCCCCCTGCTCGGGGTGGTGGGGGAGCGTGGCGTAGACGAAGCCGAACCGGTCGGGCTCGTCGATGACCTCGACGATGCGGCACGTGCCGGTGACCGAACCGGGGCCGATGGGGTAGGCGAAGGCCAGCGTGGTGTCGACGGCAATGTCCGGCGTCGGGGGCGAGAGGGTGAGCCCTGCGGTGCGCTGCGCCGCCCAGGTCGTGATCGCCCGACGGGCGGCGTCGAAATCGTCGTGGTCGGCCCGGCGGGTCCAGCGGTCTCGCCGGTAGCCGGGCGGCGTGGGGGAGTGCGCCATACCCGCGGGTGCGGTTGGGGCATCCGCTGTCGCCGACGCCGCCAGTTTGGCCAGCGCATCGGTCGATAGGCGCCCGAAATGGAAGACCGACTTCGAGCTCAGAGCGATCCTCAGGGGAAGAAGCGGCTGACCGTGTCGACCACGCAGCTCGGCTTGGCCGCACCGTCGATGGTGACGCTCACCCGGACCACCGCCTGGGTGCCGCCGCCGACCTCGTCGACCGACATCACCTCGGCGGTGCCCCGCACAACCGAACCGACCGGCACCGGCGACGGGAACCGCACCTTGTCGACTCCCACGTTGACGCCCATCGACGTGCCGGTGACCTCCAACATTTTGGGCATCAGGTCGTTGACGAGCGACAGGGTGAGGTAGCCGTGGGCGATCGGGCCTCCGAACGGGCTCTCGGCGTTGGCCCGCTCGACGTCGACGTGAATCCACTGGTGATCGCCGGTGGCGTCGGCAAACGTGTTGACCCGCTCCTGGGTGATCTCCACGCCATCGGTGGGGCCCAGGGTGGTGCCGACCAGGGAGGCCAGGTCGCCCAACGCCACCTTGCTGACCGGCTGTGGGCTGACCGGCTGTGGGTGGTGTGGGTGGGGCTGGATGTGTCGCTCATCGCTGGGTCCTTCGTACTCGGGGCATGGCTGCTCGATGGTCTGAAGCGTTGGGGTGCGGCTCAGGCGTGCTGGCTGGAGACCGAGATGACCTCGCCGGTGAGGTAGCTGGCCAGGTCGGAGGCGAGGAACACCATCACGTTGGCCACCTCCCACGGCTCGGCGCCACGACCAAAGGCCTCTTGGCCGCGCAACTGGTCGAGCAGCCCATCCGGGGTGACCTTCTCCAGGAAGGCGTGCATCGCCAGGCTCGGGGCCACGGCGTTGATGCGCACGTCGTGCTTGGCGGCCTCCATCGCGGCCGAACGGGTCAGCGCCATCACGCCGGCCTTGGCGGCGGCGTAGTGGGCCTGCAGCTCCTGGGCCCGCCAGCCCAGCACCGAGGCATTGTTGACAACGGCCCCGCCGCCACGCTCGTACATGTGGGGCAGCACTGCGCGCAGGCATCGGAACGTGCCGGTGAGGGTGACGTCGAGCACCATCGACCACTGCTCGTCGGTCATCTCGACGATCGGGGCGTTGCCGCCCAGGCCGGCGTTGTTCATCCACACGTCGATGCCGCCGAGGGCCTCGATCGAGCCCTGGACCAGGTGCTGCACCTGTTCCTCGTCGGTGACGTTGCACAGGATCGTGGTCGGCCGGGGGCCGAGCTCGGCAAGCCGGTCGGCGGTCTCGCCCAGGCGGCGCTCGTGCAGGTCGGAGATCACCAAGCGGGCGCCCTCCAGCTGGCATCGCTCGGCGAGCGCCGATCCGATGCCGGTCCCGGCGGCGGCGGTGATGACGACGCCCTTCCCTTCGAGCAGGTGTCGGCCTGGGGGCGGTTGCGGAGCGGTCGGCACGGCGTTCTGGTCGGTCATGTCATTACCTGTCGTTCGTCGGAGGGAGGTGCTGGGGGTCGTTTGGTGGGGCGAAGATGGGGGCGGGCCCACTACCTGGCCGGGGGGCGGGGTTCCCGGGGGAGGCCGAGCGCCCGCTCGCCGATCACATTGCGCTGGATCTGGTTGGACCCGCCGTAGATCGTGTCGGATCGAGTGAAGAAGAACAGCCGATGGGCCGCCTCCATCTCGTCGGCGTCGTGGGTATTGTCCGCCCGGCCGTAGGGGGTGAGCGTCGCTTCGGGCCCAAGGGCGTCCATGGCGGCCTCGCCCATGTCGCGGTGCAGGCCGGCCCAGTACAGCTTGTGGATCATCGCCTCGGGCATGAGCTCGCCCGACTCGGCCACGCCCAGGCTGCGCACCGAGTTCCAGCGCATGATGCGCAGGCGCACCCACAGCGACGCCAGTTGCTGGCGCAAGGACGGATCATCCCACCGGCCGGTGCGGCGGGCATCGGCGCAGATCTCGTGAAACTCGTGCTCAAAAGCAGCCTGCTGGCCCAGCGTGAGCGCGCCCCGCTCGAAGGCCAGGGTGCCCATCGCCACCTTCCAGCCCTCGCCCGGCTCGCCGACCACCAGGTCGGCGTCGGTCCGAGCGCCGTCGAAAAACACCTCGTTGAACTCGGCGGTTCCCGTGATTTGGCGGATCGGCCGGGTCTCGATGCCGTCGCCGTCCATCGGCACCAGCAGGTAGCTCAGCCCGTGGTGGCGGACGCTGTCCGGCTCGGTGCGGGCCACGACGAAGCACCAGTCCGACCACTGGGCCAGCGACGTCCACACCTTCTGGCCGTCGAGCACCCACTGGTCCCCATCGAGGCGGGCCTTGGTGGTGACGTTGGCCAGGTCGCTGCCGGCGTTGGGCTCGGAGTAGCCCTGGCACCAGTACTGCGTGCCGTCGACGATGCCGGGCAGGAACCGTTGCTGTTGGTCGGCGCTGCCGAAGTGGATCAGCGTGGGGCCGAGCAGGCCCTCACCGATCAGTCCGGCCCGGCCGGGCCCGCCGGCACGGGAGTACTCCTCGTGAAAGATCACCTCGAGGTGCAGCGGTAGGCCTCGGCCGCCGTGCTCGGTGGGCCAGCCCACGCAGGTCCAACCGCCGGAGGCCAACTCGCGCTCCCAGGCCATGCGCTCGGCGATGAAGGAGTGCTCGTCGCCGGGCCCACCCCGGCCGGCGAGCTGAGCGAACTCGCCGGTGAGATGCTCGTGCATCCACGAGCTCACCTCCTCGCGAAAGCTCTGTTCCTCCGCGGAGAGTCCGAAGTCCACGTCTCGCTCCTCTGCGGCGTCGGGGAAGACCGCTCGCGGATGCTACCCGGCGGCCGATTTCCGGGGGCAGTTCAGGGTTGGTTCCACTCAGCCGTCACACTTGGGCGGTGGAGATGTCGACATGAGGCGCGCGTGGCCCTGGCTGATCGTGGCCGTGGTGCTCGCCGGAGCGCTGTGGTGGAACGCTCGGGGGTCGTCCTCGATGGAGCGCAAGAGCATCTCGACCGGTGGCGAGCGACGCGAGTACGCCTGGTTCACCCCCGAGTCCGTCGCCGACGACGCGGGTCGGCACCCGGTGGTGATCGCGCTGCACAGCCTGGGTATGGAGGGCGAGGGCATGGCCTACGTCGGTGCCTGGGGCGAACCAGCGCAGGCCGGTGAATTTCTGGTGGCGTTTCCCGACGGGCTCGATGACTCCTGGAATGCCGGCACGTGCTGTGGGGCGAGCATGCGCAACGAGGTGAGCGACGTCGCCTTCATCAACGACCTGATCACCTGGGTACGCAAGCAGCCCAACGTCGACCCGGACCGCATCTCGATCGTCGGGTTTTCCAATGGGGGGATGTTGGCGTTGGCGCTCGCCTGCAACGCGCCGGAAGGGGTGAACGCCGTGGTGACCACCGGTGCGCTGCCCACCGCCGGCTGCACCCCGGAGGTCCCGCCCAATGTGTTGTTGATCACATCCTCCTCTGACACCACGGTGCCGCCGGCGGGAGGCGACGGCGATTTGGTTGCCGGGACGATCTCTGGGCCCTTCCCGTCGCTGGATGACTCGGTCCGGTTGATGTCCGAGGCGCACGCCTGCGACCTGCCGGCGCCGGTGAAGGCCCCGTTCCCCGGCGTACTCACCAGCAGGACGTGCGCCGACGACGCCCGGCTGGATACGGCCTTCTGGCCGGAGCTCGGCCACGACTATGACGGTTCGGTCACCGACCTGATGGTGTGGTGGCTCGACCTGGACGGCTGAGCACAACCTCACGGTGCGGTGACCCGTGCGTGGCCCGTCAACGATGTGACCGATGCCGGTCGGGCAACCGGGTGCTGCTGGGCAGCGCGGCGTTCCTCCGGTGAGCGGCCACCCACCCGGCGCGACGTCGGGCGGCGAGTGCGCCGTGTGCGAACCTCGCGCCCGTCTGCGTCGAGGAAGCCGACCTCGCTCAAGGCCTCGAACAGGCGCCTCGGGTGCGACGAGCGGGCCGCCAGGCCGACCGGCGAGGCGGGATCGGCGAGAAAAGCCAGGTAGGTCCAGAGCGACTCGGCGAGATGGGGTGGCGCCTCCAGCCCGGTTCGATCGCAGTAGACGGGCACCATCTGATGGAGGAACACCGGCAGGTCGGCGCAGCGGAACCGCCGCTCCGGCCGTCGGGCGGCCTTGGCGTCGTCGCGGGACGTGCCCAGGATGATCGTGATGGCGGTGCGGTTGAGCGGACGGCCGTTGGCCAACGCCCACCGGGCCACCGCCACGCGCAGATTGCGGAGATCGGGAGGGAGCAGTGATGAGGTCATGGGCCCATCATCCCGATCGGCTGTGACAATCTCGCGGGTCGCTCAGTAGAAGGGGTTTTCTCCCTGGGCATGGTCGGTGACGTCGATGACGTCGCCGATCTCGGGGATGGCGGCGTTGAGCTGCTTTTGGATTCCCTGGGTGAGCGTCATCTGCGTCATGGAGCAGCCCTGACATCCGCCGCCGAGGGTGATGTACACCTTGTTGTCGTCGTCGACGCCCACCAGGGTGGCGAAGCCGCCGTGGGAGGCGAGGCCCGGGTTGATCACCTGCTCCAACAGCTGTTGCACCTGGGACGCCATGTCACCCGAACGATCGAGCTCGACGCCTGCCAGGGGGTCCGGGCGGTTGGGGTTGCGGATGACCAGGCCGGCCGAACCCGCCGCAGGGGTGTCGAGCACGGCGCCGATCAGGTCGGGCACGGTTGCGGCGGGCACCATGACGGTCAGTCCGTCCTGCACGACCCGAACGTCGTCATCGGCGGCGTCGGCCAGGCTTTCGAAGCTGAGGTCGTAGCTGTACTCCGCACCGTTGGTGCCGACGATCTCCACCCGCAGGCCCAGCTCGTCGGGGTCGGGTTCGGTGGACAGCACGCCGTTGACCACCTCCATGGCGGCTGGAGTGATCGACAGCACCACAACCCCGTTGTCCACCCCGTCACCCGGGTCGGCGGTGGCCACCGACGAAGCGTCGGTGCTCGTGTCGCTGGTCGATGTTACGTCGGTGTCGACGGACACAGGTACCTCCAAGAAAGCGTGGTTGCCGATCAGACAGTACCGGCGAAGGACTCAACACCCCAGCCACGTCCGGTGTTCCACGGGCGTCGGGTGCGGTCGCTCACGGCGTGAGCCCGCGGCTTTCGAGGTCGTCGGCCAGCTCCAGCCAGCGCTCCTCGGCCGTTTCCAGGTCGGCTTCCACTTCGGCCAAGCGGGCGCCGGCCTCGGCGAGCCGCTGGTGATCATCGCCGATCCCGTGCAGTTCGTCGGTCAGCCGCTGCCGCTTGGAGCGGGTGGCGTTCATCGAGCGTTCGAGCTCCCGCATGCGGAACCGAAGCGTGTTGGGGCTGGGTCGCCGATCCTCGGGCGCCGGCTGCGGCGCCCGACCGGGCCCTTTCGTCGTGCCACCCTGGCTGCCACCCGTCTCGTCGGCGGTGGGCTTGTCGGTGCTGCGCTCGTCGGTGACGGCGGAGGTGGCGTGCCCCCGACGACGGCGCAGCCGGCGTTCCTGTTCCCAGGCACCGAAGCCGCCTGGGCGCCGTCCAGCGAAGCCCTGGCCGTCCATCACGATCACGTCGGCCACCGTGCGCTCGAGGAACGCCCGGTCGTGGCTGACGACCACCAACGCCCCGGGCCAGTCGTCGAGGAAGTCCTCCAGGGCCCGAAGTGTGTCCAGATCGAGGTCGTTGGTCGGCTCATCGAGAAACAACACGTTGGGACGCTTGGCCAGCGTCAACACCAGCTGGAGGCGTCGTTGCTCGCCGCCGGACAGCGTGCCAACCGGGGCCCACTGGGCGTCGGTGTCAAACCAGAACGACTCCATCAGCGCCTTGTCGCGCCAGTCGGGTTGCCCGTCGGTGCCACAGATCGCCTCCCAGACCCGGTGGGCGGGGTTGAGCTGGGCACCGGTCTGGTCCAACAAGGCCGTGACCGCTGTGTGGCCCTGGCGGCGGGTGCCGGCGGTGGGCTCGAGCCGCCCGGCCAGGATGCTCATCAGCGTCGTTTTGCCTGCGCCGTTCGGCCCGACGATGCCGAGCCGTTCCCGAGGGTCCAGGCGCAACTCGACGTTCTCGAACAGCCATCCCCCTGCCCCGGCGTCGTTCGCCTCGGCGCCGGTCGGGTCGTCGTCCGAGGCGTCGTCCCCGCTCCTCTTGCCGTAGCGGTGGCCGACGCCTTCCAGTTCGATCACGACGTCGCCGAGGCGGGGGGTGTCACCGTGCAGGGCGAGGCCGCCGCCGCGCTCGCCCTTCGGTGCCGAGGCCTGGGTGATCGCCTCGGCGGTGGCGATGCGCGCCTTGGGCTTGGAGGTGCGCGCCGGGGCGCCGCGTCGCAGCCACTCCAGCTCGCGCTTGGCCAGGTTGCGCCGGACGGTTTCGGCCTCGGCCGCCCGGCTCTCCCGCAGCGCCTTGCCCGCGAGGTAACCGGAGTAACCACCCTCGTGACGATGGGCGTTGCCGCGTTCCAGCTCGACGACCGAGGTGCTGACGGCGTCGAGCACGTGGCGGTCGTGGGTGATCAACATCAGCCCGCCCTGGTAGGCGGCAAGCCGTTCCTCCAGCCAGGCGATCGCGTCGAGGTCGAGATGGTTGGTCGGCTCGTCGAGCAGCAACAGATCGGAGCGCACCGCCAGCGCCCGGGCGAGCGCCGCCCGTTTCAGCTGGCCACCGGAGAGGCTGGCGACCGGCGCGTCCAGCAGGGCCCCCATGCCCAGACGGTCGGCCACAGCGTGAGCCTCCCAGCCGCCACCGATCGCCTCGGCCACCGTTCCCGAGCCCAGGTCGGGGCGCTGGGTGAGCTCGGCGACCACCAGGTCCTTGCTGCGTCGCACGGTGCCGGTCTCGGGTCGGTTCCGGCCCGAGATGATGCCCATCAGCGTCGACTTGCCCGTGCCGTTGATACCGACGATGCCCACGCGGTCGCCCCGGTGAACGGTGAGGTCGACGTCGCTGAGGAGGTCCCGACCCGGGCGCGATGCGCCGACGCCGACGAGGTCGACCAGTACCTGACGGCTCATCGCTGATCAGCGCCGCGTCGAGCGGTGCCGCTGCGCTCGATGATCAGAAGCCGGGCGGGGGTGGAGGGGGCGGCGGCGTGGGGGATGACGAAGGCTGCGGTTGCTGGTCGGAATCGTTCCCGGGGCCCTGCTCCGGCGCGGGCTGGGGTGCCTCGTAACCGGGGGGCGGTGGCGTGCCCGGGCCGGGCGGTGGGGGTGTCGAGGGGCCGCCGGGGGGTGGGGGTGCGGTCGACACACCCGATGCCGTGTGGGTGGCCTGCCCGGGAGGCGGCGGGGGAGCGGCCCCGGTGCCGCCGGAGTGGACGTGCTTGCGCCCGACGTTCAGCGATCGGTTGGGATCGACCTCGGCGAGCTCCTCGAGCACGGCCTGGATCTCGTCAGCGGTCGCCTGTGTGGCGGATCCACGATGCTGGGCCCAGGTGAGCGCTCCGAGATCGCGAAACAGCTGCTCGCCTCGCCGGTCGTTCTCGCCCTCCGGTGAGACCGTCTGGTCCAGGCTGCTCATCGCCTGGTCGGCCATCGCCTTTGCCTTGTCCAAGAACCCCATGGCAGTACTCCCCACTTGTGCTGGTCGATCGTGCGACCGGACCCATCGCTCAGCATAGGACCGGCCGGGCGAAACGTCACCCGTCGGGAACCATCGGCTCGGCGGGCGCCGGCCGCAGCGAGCGGGCTACCGTGCCCATCGTGATGGTCGCCTCACCCAGCCGGGGGTGCGGCACAGAACGATCGATGGGAGAGCACGTGAGTGATCAGGTCAGCGAATCGACGGTCAGCGTCAGCACCGAGGGCGACGTGGTCGTCGTCCGGCTCGACGACGGCAAGGCGAACGCGCTGAGCCACGAGATCATCGATGCTCTGTCGGCCGCCCTCGACCAGGGCGCGTCGGCCAAGGCCGTGGCGATCATCGGCCGCGAGGGCAAGTTCTCGGCCGGGTTCGACCTGTCGGTGATGACCAGCGGACCCCAGCAGGCACGCGATCTGCTCGAGGCGGGTGCCAACCTGGCGATGCAGGCCTACCTCAGCCCGGTGCCGGTCGTGTTCGGCGTGACCGGCCATGCGCTGGCGATGGGTGCGATCCTGTGCTCGGCGGTCGACTACCGGGTCGGCGCCGGGGGCCCGTACAAGCTGGGCCTCAACGAGGTCGGGATCGGCATGCCCGTGCCCCGTTTCGCCGTCGAGCTCGTCCGTGACCGGCTGACCCCGACCTGGTTCACCCGGTCGGCTCAGCACGGCGAGGTGCTCGACCCCACCCAGGCGCTCGCCGCCGGGTACCTCGACGAGGTCGTCCCGCTGGCCGAGGTGCCCGGCCGTGCCATCGAGGTGGCCAGCGGACTGGCCGAGCGGGTCCACCCGGGGCCCTTTCGCTTGACGCGCACCAACATCCGCGGGGCGTTGGCCCAGCGGGTGACCGCAGAACTGCACCAAGACCTCAGCGAGTTCAGCGTCGGCGGATAGCCGCTGCCCGGCAGCTGGGCCTCGCTCCGCTGAGCTCGGCCCAGCCCGGTGCTCGGTGGGCCTTGCTCAGCGCTTGCGGCGCCAGGCGATGACGCCGGCGATCGCCGTGACGACGAGCACCGCTCCGGCGGCGATCAGCAGCCGACGATCGTCCTCGTCCGGCGGTGCGGCGGCGGGCACGAGCGGTTCGCGCCGCTCCGGAGCGCTGGGCAGACCGTCCTCGATGGGGAGGTCATCGATGGCGGGAAGAACGTCCTCGAGGGGGAGGGGGGCCTCCGGCGGGGTGGGATCCTCCGGGTCGTTGGCGGCCGCTTGGTCGATCGGCTCGACGTCAACTGGATCGACAACGACCGCTTCGGTGTCTTCCGTGTTGCGCTTGCCCTCGCGAGACGCCTCCGGCGGCAACGTGGCCGCCTCGAAGTCGGCGAGGCTCACGCCATCGGGCGGGGTGGGCGTTGGGTCGACGTTCGTGACGGCATGCTCGCCGGTGGCGTTCAACATGGCGTCGATCGGCACGGTTGAGTCGCCGGCAGGCTTGGCCGAGCGGGCCCGCTTGCCCTTGGGGTCGTAGCCCGCCATCAGGCCACGCCGGAGATCGCGGTCGCCGTGCTGATGCGGTCCCACATGGCGTCGTACAGCGTGGCCAACTCGGCCGACGCTTCCTCGGCGCCCGGACGGGTTAATGCGTGGATGGGGAGGGACTGGGCGGCGGCTTCGGTCAGCGCCGCCCGCTGATGCACAGCGGGCAAGATGTCGTCCCCGTGGGTGGCGAGCAACTCGTTGTGCCAATACTGGGCATCCCGAGTGCGGCCGAGCCGATTGACCGCAATGCCCAGCAGTTCGGGCAGACCGTTGCGTCGGGCGGCTACCCGCTCCAGGTTGGCGAGGATCTGGTCGACGCCGTCGGAGGCCCAGGCGCCCGGCTCGGTGACGATCATGGTGTGGGTGGCGGCGAACAGGGCGTTGATCGTGAGCAGCCCAAGCGACGGCGGGCAGTCGATCAGGGTGAGGTCGGCTTCGGTGCCCACCAGCGCAGAGGCCAGCCGGTCCTGGGCGCCGACGGGATCGGTGGCCAACTGCATCTCCCGCTGGGCCATCAGCGGTGAGCTCGGTGCCACCCGAGGGATCGATCGGAGCGGCGGTCGCTCCCAGGCCGAATAGACGATCGACTGCGCGATCGAGCCCGGCTGGGGGCTCGCCAGAGCGTCGTCGACGCTTCGGACGACGCCGGATACGCCCAGACCGGAGGTTGCGTTGGCCTGCGGATCCAGGTCGACCACCATCACCCGCGCACCGCGCATTGCGGCGGTTGCGGCCAAACCGAGGGTAATCGTGGTTTTACCCACGCCCCCCTTCTGATTGACGATTGCCACACGAGTCACGAACTCAACGCTAGCCACCCGTGGTCCCGTGTCCGGTGATGGGGCGCGAGGACCGCTTGGAGCGTTACCTGAGACGGTGGGAGAACACCGGTTTGTTGCGGGCGCCCCGGCATCGGTCGAGCCCCGCAGTAACCAGTATCACCATGCCCGAGCTTCCCGAGGTCGAAACGATCCGTGCCGCCCTCGATCCAGAGCTCGCCGGGGCGACGGTGATCGAGGCGTGGGGGCATCCGTCGGCGAAGTTCGCCCAGGCCCCCGCAGCGATCGGGAGGCGGTTCGTCTCGGTGGGTCGGCGGGGCAAGTACCTGCTGGCCGATCTGAGTTCCCCGCCCGCCCCCCACGGTGCCCAACGGCGGACGCCCCACACCGAGCTTGGTCCGCCGGCCGACTCCCAGCTGATCGTTCATCTGGGAATGACCGGGGTGTTGTCGCTGCGCCCTTCTCGTGCGCCGGGGCCGTCGGATACGGCGCCGGAGGGTGACCACGTGCGCGCCTGGTGGGCCCTCGACGATCGGCGCACGCTCGTGTTCAGCGATGTTCGACGCTTCGGCCGCCTGGCGGTCGTCGCCCACGGCGACTACTCGGGGCTGCCAACCCTGGCCGCATTGGGGCCCGAACCGTTTGACCCAATGTTCAGCCCATCGCTGTTGCGGGCAGGCGTCAACGCCACACCGCGGACGATCAAAACCGCCCTGCTCTCGCAGCGCATCGTCGCCGGCCTGGGCAACATCTACGTCGACGAGTCGCTCTGGCGAGCGAGGATCGATCCCCGCCGACGGACCGGGCTGGGTCGGCATCGAGCCGAGGCGCTCCACGGCGCCATCGTCGACGTGCTCGCCGAGGCGGTCGACGAAGGGGGAACGACGCTGCGCGACTACCGGATGCTCGATGGCTCGAGCGGCGAGCATCAACACCGGCTGGAGGTCTATGGGCGTGCCGGGTTGCCGTGCCTGCGTTGCGGCTCGACGTTGCGCAGCGCAGTGGTGGATGCCCGCACCACGGTGTGGTGCGGGAGCTGCCAGCGTTAGTGAGACCGGCCCTCAGTGCCCAGTGGGACGCTCGGCGGAGAACACCTGCCGGACCAGCTCGGGGGAGGCGGCGATGGTGCGGTCGCGGCCCTGCTCCTTGGCCACCAGCAGCCCGGCGTCGGCCAGTCGAACCAGATCGGTGAAGTCGCTGCCCATCGTCGAGTGCACCAGCCCGAAGCTGGCGGTGAACGGGACGATCAGCCCGCCGGCGACGGCCTCGCCCAACGCGGTTCGGAGGCGCTCGATCGCTTCGCCCGCCGCCGCGACCGAGAGTTCCGGATAGATGATGACGAACTCGTCACCGCCAAGGCGCCCGACCACATCGGCGCCGCGCACGTTCTGGGACACGACGGTGGCAAACGTCTGCAGGGCCCGATCGCCCGCCTCGTGTCCGAACCGGTCGTTGATCGACTTGAACCGGTCGAGGTCGGCGAGCACGACGACGAACGGGGTGCGTTGTCTGAGCAACCGGGCGACGTTCGCTTCGATCACCTGCCGATTGGCAAGGCCGGTCAGCCCGTCGGTGCTCGCTTGACGACGGGTGAACTCGAGGGTGCGCAGGGCCCCGACATGGCTGGCGGTCTGGGTCGCCAAGGCTACGAACTGGTTGCTGGTGGGTCCGTCGGGGGGCTGTTGACCGGGCCCGGTCAGATGGATCACCCCCAGCGGGGACGAGTTGAACGTCATCGGGATGCATAACGCCGAGATGGGCCCGCCGGGCCGGTTTTGCAGCATCGGGCAGCCGTTGATCGATTCGGAGCTGTCGAACACGGTGCTCTGTCCGCGCCGCAGCGCCACGCAGTCGGTCGGATCGGTCACCGGACATCCGGGCGAACCGGAACTCGGGCTGGCTGCCACCTCACCGAGGTCGCCCGACGTTGCGTCGAGCAACAGCAGCTCGCCCTGAAGGCCGGGAGCGAACAGTCCCATCGCCTGTTCGACGACCGCAAACGTGGCGGCTTCAGAATCGGCGGTTTCGAGCGTCTCGGAGATCACCCGGTTCTGGGCGTTGCGACGGGCATCGTCGGACAGGGTGGAGAACCGGTTCCCGAGGCGCTGCGCCAAGCGATCGGTCGCCTGCCCCACGCGCCCAAGGTCGTCGTTGCCGCCCAGATCGGAGCGCACCTGGAAATGTCCATGGGCGACCTGATCGAGCGTTCGGGAGACTCGGCGCAGCGGTTTGACGGTCGCTCGCCAGGCCCACACAGCCAGCACGAACGCGACGATTGTGAGCGCAAGGGGGAGGAGCGGAAACAGAAGGACGTCCTCGCCCCGCTGGTCGTCGAGCTCGGCGGTCAGTCGGTTGAGCTCGCGAGACAGGTCCCGGCTGAGGGCCTCGTGCTCGGCGAGGCGCTGCTCGTAGGACTCGCGGTCGAACCCAAGGGCCGCCTGGGCAGCATCGGGAGTGCGCCGGGCAAACTCGATCAGACGGAGGGTCCCGTCCAGATACGATCGGTTCGACGCCAAGAGCACCGCGAGCGGTCTGTCGAAATCGGCGTTCCCGGCAATCCTCTCGGCACGTTCGATGATGGCCGTCAACTCGTCCGACTGCCGGCGGAGCACGCGTTCGGCACGGTCCAACGCAAGTTTGGTGGCGGTGATCACACCCTGGTTGACCGCGACCTGCGCTTGGGAGACCGCCCGGTCGGCGTCGGCCGCGACCCGGTATTGATCCTGTGCCGAGCTGATCCGGCCTGCGACCCGCTCGGTTGCGGTGTTCTCGCCCTGGGCGTAGAGGCTGATCAGCGCAGCCAGGACCACGACGACCAGGGTCGGCGCCCCGATGAGGACGGCCAGGGTCGGTCGGACTCGACGCCCGCCCGCCTCCGACCGTTGGTCCGACTCGGTGACGGGGCGGTCCGGGCCTGGATCGGGGTGGTCGGTCGTCGGCGTGTCCGGATCTCTGCCACCAGCAAAGGGCACACCCAAGGGAGTCGGCGGTGTCGTGTTGTCGTGACGGCCGGAGCGGACGTGGTCGTTGAGGGCTTCCTCGGTTCGGGTCGCGTCCCGAGCGGCCCCGACCCGCGCTGGTCCGGATACCTGTCGATATCGCCCGGCCGGTTGCCAGTCGTTGTTGGGTACAAGGTTCATCATCCGCCAAGGTGATTTCCCGGTCCACCTCCAAGGCCTACTGCCGCTCGCGCCCTGACGGTGGTCACACAACCGCGTACGGTTGTATCCGAACACGAAGGGTACCGACGACCTCTGGTGATGTCCATGGGGCGCCGGACACGTCATCACCATCAGGGGCCGCCAGCCAACAGGTCTGCGGCTGCGGGCGTGTCGGTGTGCAACCTCGGTGAATCGTCCCGGCTCCGGTAGCTTCACGCCGTGGCGATCGCTGTGGTGCTGGTGGTGGTGGGGGTGACCGGCATGATCTCCGCCCGCGTTGCAGCCCTGTGGTGGGCACGCCAGCCGCTCGGCGTGGTTCGTCTCGACGGCCGGGTCGAGGTGCGGGTCGGCGCCCGCCGGGTCGACGCTGAGGGTCGCTGCGGCGACAGCGGCGAACTGGCGATCGCAGCGGGTCGCTTGGAGATGGCTGTGGCGGGCAGGACCATCGTGTCGACACCGGTCGGCAGGGTCGGTGCGGCGGTCCGCTCCGATCCCCGACCGTCGCTACGGCTGAGCGGTGACGGCTGGAGCGTGACGCTCGTCGTCGATCGTGAGCGTCCCGTCCCGGTCGTGGTCGGTCGGATCGGCGCTCTTCGTCAGGCGACGACATCTCAGGTGGTGCTCGACGCCCTGCGCGAGGCGACGGCCGCCGCCGATGCCGAACACGTCGACGGTTCGCCAGATGGGTCCAGCGACGGCAACCTCAGGCCGGGCGACCCAGGGCCGTACGTCGACGACCGCTGAGCCCCAATTCAGCTGGTCTGGCTGGCCTTGGCGCTGCGCCAAGCGTTCACCTCGGCGACAACCCCGGCGGAGTCGAGGCCCAGGTCGGCCAGGATGGCGTCGACCTCCCCGTGGGGCAGGTAGGCGACCGGGACGCCGAGCACCCGCACATCGGGACCCCCGACCGGAGCCAGGTCTCGCAGGGAGTCGGCAATCGCCGATCCGACGCCACCCTCGCGTACGCCGTCCTCGATCGTGACGACCAGGCGGTGCCGAGCGGCGTCGGCCAACATCTCGGCGTCGAGCGGTTTGACCACGCGCGGGTCCCAGACCGTGCAGGCGACCCCTTCGGCCTCGAGGCGGTCGGCGGCCCCTTGCGCAGCGGCGAGCATCCTGCCGACGCCGATCAGGCACACCTCGGCGTCCTCGTCGGCGCGTGCACACCGGGCGGACAGGCCGGAACCGACCTGGTCGGGAGGAACCTGAGGCGCCGCCGACTTGGTCCACCTGATGGCCGCAGGGCCGTCGCACAGGTCGAGCGCGTCGGTCATCATCTGCGGCAGTTCCTGGTAGGACGACGGGGCGAAGACCACCATGTCGGGAACCTTGGTCAACAGCACCATGTCCAGGACGCCATGATGGGAGGCCCCGTCGTTGCCGGTCACCCCGGCGCGGTCGAGGCAGAAAAGCACCGGCTGATGGTGCAGCCCGACGTCGAGGTTCACCTGGTCGATCGCCCGGGTGAGGAAGGTCGAATACACGGCGAACACCGGCCGGAGACCCATCATCGCCATGCCGGCAGCGGAGGTGACCGCATGCTGTTCGGCGATGCCGACGTCGAAGACGCGGTCGGGAAAGCGCTCCATCATCGGCAACAGCCCGGTCGAGTCGGGCATCGCGGCGGTAAGCGCCACCAGTTCGGGCCGGGCTTCGGCCTCGGCGACGATCGCCTCGGAAAAGGCGCCGGTGTAGCTGCCCGGCTTGACCGAGCCCATGTCGTGGAGGTGCTTGACCGAGTCGTTCTCGGCAGGGGCGTATCCCCGTCCCTTCTGGGTGAGCACGTGGACGACGACCGGGCCGTCCATCTCCTTGGCCGCAGCGAGCGCCCGCTCGAGGGCATCGATGTCGTGGCCATCGAGCGGGCCGAGGTAGGCCACGCCGAGGTCCTCGAAGAACGCCGGCGGCTCGAACATGTCGCGGAGGGCGTGGGTGGCCGAGTCCCATCCCCGCCCGAGCACCTCGCCGCCCGGCAGGTCGCGCACCACACGCTCGATCCGGGCGGTGTTGCGCCGGTACATCGGGTGGGCGCGCAGCTTGACCAGGCTGTCGCCCAAGCGGGAGGCGGTCGGGGCGTAGGAGCGGCCGTTGTCGTTGAGGATGGTGATCACCCGGCGGCCGCTGTGGCCCAGGTTGTTCAGCCCCTCGAAGGCCATCCCCCCGGTCATCGCCCCGTCGCCGACGACGGCGACGACGTGCCGCTTGGGGCCGCCGCTCAGCTCGAGCGCGGTCGCCATGCCCTGGGCATAGGACAGCACGGTTGAGGCATGGGAGTTCTCGATCCAGTCGTGTTCGGACTCGGCCCGGCTGGGGTATCCCGACATGCCGCCGGCCTGGCGGAGGGTGCTGAACCCTTCGCGTCGGCCGGTGAGCAGCTTGTGGACGTAGGCCTGGTGGCCGGTGTCCCACAGGATCACGTCGTGGGGAGAATGGAAGCTGCGGTGCAACGCCAACGTGAGTTCGACCACGCCGAGGTTGGAGCCGAGGTGGCCGCCGCTGGGGCTGGCATTGACCGCGTCGACCACGAACGCGCGGATCTCCTCCGCCAGCTGGGCGAGTTGGGCCGGGTCCATCCGTCGGATGTCCTGGGGACTGGAAATTTGCTCCAGCAGCACGCTGGTCACCTCCACAAATGAGAGCACTTCGATGCCGGGCCGCTCCCTGTACAAAAAACGAGCCTACTCAGGCAGCGGTGTCTCGGGGTCGGCACGGCCGGGCTTGGTTGGACGGTATCCGGCGGCGAAGGCGGGAGCGCCGAGCGCCGACACGGCCACCGTCGCCAGGTAGTGCACCAGGCCAAGGGCGATCGCCTGAGCGTCCGGGGTTCCAAGCGCTCCCAGCAGGATCACCAATGCCCCCTCTCGAACGCCGAGGCCGCCAAGCCCGATCGGAAGGTTCTGGGCGATCGCCACCGGCGGAAACAGCGCAAGCACGGCCAGAAGTGTCAGGCCCTCGATGCCGACGATCTGCCCCTCGGCCCAGACCGCAGCGCAAAGCACCAACTGGAACGCCGCCCCTGCGGCCATCACGGTGGCGGCGCGTGACGGGTAGGTGCGGGCGGCGCGAACACCCCGGTACACCCCGAAGAGGAGCCCCCGCCAACCGCTGGGGTTCTCGTCGGCGACCACCCGCGCCGTGGCGACGCGCCCAACCGAGGAATGGCCGGCTGCGATCAGCAAGGACGCCAGGGCGATCAGGGTTCCGACGTCGATGGCGAGCGCCAGGGCGGTCGAGGTGCCCGCCGACAGCAACGACGGGTGGACGGCCAGGGCCACCAGGCTGATCACGGGCAACACCACCCAGCCGGTCAGCCGCTCCAGGGCGATCGAGGCGAAGGCGGTGCCGACGCTGTCCAACTCCGGGGCGGAGCGGGCGATGCGGACGACGTCGCCCCCGAAGGCGGTCGGCAGGACGTTGGAGACGAACTGCCCGGCCCAGGTCATCGACAGCAGGTGTCGCATCGCCAGCCGCTGGTCGAACAGGGCAAGAACCCGTTGCCAGCGAACCGCCTGAAGTGACAATGCGGTGCCCTGCAACCCGAGCGCCAGTGCAATCCACGCCGGGGTGGCGGCGGTCCAGGTGGGGACGAGATCGCTGAGCGACACGTCGGGCAGCTGCCAGACGAGGAGGCCCAACATGGCGGCGCTGAGCAGCACCCGCAGCCAGGTGCTCGCCAGGGCGCGCCGCATGGGGCTGAGCGGTTCGACACCGGGGCCGGCGTGGCCGGGGCGTCCGCCAGGGGCGTGTGGGTCCTCGGTGGTGATCCGACCGAGGGTACTGCCGACCGTCGGCGGGGCTGCGGAGCGATCGACCAGTGGCTGTGAGCTACCAGTGACGCAGGTCGATCTCCCACTCATCGACCACGTCGTCGCCATCGACCAGGTGGTATCGCTCGTGGCGGGCGACGGTCGGGTCGACGTGAGCGGGCCAGAGCCGCACCCGGTCGCCCACCTTCCATGCTGGGGCGTTGGAGGACAGGGCGTCGGTGGGCAACAGCGTGATGTGTTCGTCGGAACAGAAGAACACCTCGCCGTCGTCCCAGGAGGGGTTGCCGTGGTCCATGCCAAAGGCCTTGAGCCCGGCGTCGGCGATGATCCATCCCTTTGCGCTCACCGAGATGACGGTGGCGAGCACCGACAGCGCCTTGGCGAAGGGCAGGTCGAGGGTGTCGTAGTCGGTGTCGAGCAGCGCGTAGGACCCGGCCTGAATTTCGGTGCAGGACGTGTTGACGTCGAAGGTGCCGGTACCTCCGCCCGACACGACGTCGCCACCCACCTCGTCGGCCGCGTGGGTGAGCAGTGCCATCGCCTCAGCGGTTCGCTGTGCCCGCTCGGCGCGATCCGTCACCATCATCAGGTGGCCCTCGTACCCCATCACCCCTCGCACCTCGAGCCCGGACGACCGGGCCAGTTCGGCGAGGGCCGGGGCCTCGGCCGGTTCGCAGCCGCAGCGGGGTAGCCCAACGTTGACGTCGATCAGCACCGAGCGGACCCCGCCGGACGCGGCCGCCTCGATCGTCGCCCTCGAATCGACCGCCACGGTGATGTTGGCCCGTTCGGACAGCGCGCCCAGGCGGGCGGTGTCGAGGGTCTCGTTGGCCAGCAACAGATCGTCGACCAGCCCGGCGGCGACCAGGCCCTCGATCTCGCGCGGTGTCGCCGCGCAAAAAGACCGATGGCCGCCCTCGGCGAGATGACGGGCCAGGGTGGTGCTCTTGGTCGCCTTGACGTGCGGCCGCAACCGGGGCCCGGGCAGTACAGCGTCCATTGCGGCCAGG
This sequence comes from Candidatus Microthrix subdominans, assembly GCA_016719385.1. NCBI lineage: Bacteria > Bacillati > Actinomycetota > Acidimicrobiia > Acidimicrobiales > Microthrixaceae > Candidatus Neomicrothrix > Candidatus Neomicrothrix subdominans. Next base: position 708,965 of record JADJZA010000007.1, read on the forward strand.
TTGGCCTCGAAGGTGGGCGTGTCGATCAGCAGGGCGGGGGTGCGGAGCTGGGCGACGGTGCGGACCATGGTGCCTAGTCCAGCTTGGCCAGGAACTCGTCGCGACCGATGGCCACCCGGGTGACCTTGCCGGCCGCCACCAAACGGCCCTCCTCCCGCACCGACACGGTGAACGTCAGCCGGCGGCCCTCGACTTTTTCGAGGATCGACTCGGTCGTGATCGTGGCGCCGACGGCGGAGGGTGCGATGTGTTCGAACTGCACCCGCATGCCGACGGTCGTCCGGTCGGCTTCGAGGGCATCCCCCAGCGCCGCGATCGACGCCGACTCGCACCAGGCGAGCAGCCGGGGGGTTGCGAGCGCAGGCACGTCGCCCGACCCCAGGGCCTGGGCGGTGTCGGTCTCGGCGACCGTGGTTTCGATCTCGGCGCGGAGTCCCGGTGTGATGGACATGGCTGCTCCCTGACGGGGTGACACCCGTCGAACGACGGTCTCGGCAGGCTAGTGCCCTGGCCGCGAGGGCCTGCGAGGGCGTCGGGGTCGAGCCGGGTCCGGGCGGTAGGTTGGCCGGCCGACCATATGTCCCCGATCGAGAGCAGCGCACGTGATCGACCAATCCGTCATGTCCGACGTCCTGGCAGCCGGCCTGAGCGGCGGCGCCGAATTCGCCGAGGTGTTCGTCGAGGATCGCCGGTCCACCTCGGCGGTGCTCGACGATGGTCGGGTGGAGGACGTGGCCACCGGGCGCGATCGCGGTGCCGGTATCCGCGTGGTCGTCGGGGAGTCGACCGGCTTCGCCCATACGACCGACCTCAGCCCCGAGGGGCTGTCCGCAGCCGCCCGAACCGCCGCAGCAGCCGCTCGCGACGGCAAGGGCGGTACGACGATGGTGGAGCTCACGACGGTCAACGCCCCGAGCCCTTCGGTGGTTCGGCTCTTTCCCGGCGACGTGGCCACCAGCGCCAAGGTCGAACTGCTCGGACGCGCCGACGATGCGGCCCGCTCAGCCGGGTCGTCGATCAGCCAGGTGTCGGCCCGTTACGGCGACTCCCGCAGGCGCATCCAGGTGGCCAACTCCGACGGCGTGCTCGCATCGGACGATCAGGTGCGCACGCTGTTCTCGGTATCGGCGGTGGCCAGCGGGGACACCGGCCTGCAGACCGGCCGCGAGAGCATCGGCCACACGGTGGGCTTCGAGCTCTTCGATGACCACAGCGTCGAAGAGCTGGCCGGCCGGGCCGCCCAGCGCGCCATCACCAAGCTGGCCGCCCGCCCGGCGCCGTCGGGCAACCGCACGGTCGTGATCGGCCCGGGCGGGGGCGGGGTGATGTTTCATGAGGCGTGCGGGCACGGCCTCGAGGCCGACCTGGTCAACAAGGCGGCCTCGGTGTTTGCCGGACGTGTCGGCGAGCAGGTGGCCTCGCCGCTGGTCACGTTGGTGGACGACGGCACGATGGGTGGGGAGTGGGGCGCCTATGCGATCGACGATGAGGGCCGGCCTGCCCAGCGCAACGTGCTGATCTCCGACGGCGTGCTCACCGACTTCATGTGGGATCTGCTGCGGGCCCGCAAGGAGGGTCGCACGAGCTCGGGCAACGGGCGCCGCCAGAGCTACCAGCACCTGCCGATGGTGCGCATGACCAACACCTACCTGGTCGGTGGCGAGTCCGATCCGGACGACATCGTGGCCGACACCCCGACCGGCGTGTACATCGCCCACCTGGGTGGGGGACAGGTGAACACGGCCACCGGCGACTTCGTCTTCGGTATGACCGAGGCCTACCTGATCGAGGACGGCAAGATCACCGAGCCCCTGCGGGACGGCAACCTGATCGGCAACGGCCCGGCGGCCCTGGCTTCGATCGACGCGGTGGGCAACGACTTCGCCATGGGTTCCCCGGGTACCTGCGGCAAGGACGGCCAGGGCGTGCCGGTGGGCGATGGGGTTCCTACCCTGCGGGTGGGTGGGCTGACGGTCGGCGGCACCGCAGCGTGAGCGCCCGCACCGGTTCCGCCGCAACCGGTCGGTCGCCGGGTGCCGCCGGCCTCGTCGATCCCGAGGAGTTGTTGGGTCGGGCGGAGGACCTGGTGTCCACCGCCCGTCCGGGGGAGCAGATCGACGTCAGCTTGGGCGCCTCGGTCGATACCGAGATTCGGGCTTACGGCGGCGCGATCGAGTCGCTGTCCTCGGCCCGTTCCGAGGGTGCACTCGTCCGGGTGATCGTCGACGGGCGCTCTGGGGTGGCCACCGCCACCCTGACCGACCCGGCGGCGCTGGCCGAACTGCTCGTCGAGGCCCGCACCAACGCCGCCGACGCCGGTGTCGACCCGACCGCAGCGGTGGCATCGCCCGACGGCGTGCAGCCTCCCGACATCGAGCTGTACGACGCCCGCATCGAGGCGCTGTCGGTCGACGATAAGGCCGATTTGGCCTTGGCGCTCGAGGCCGCCGTGCTCGGGGGCGACGCCCGCATGTGCGGGGTCGAGGGCGCCGACTACGGCGACTCGGTGATCGTGTCGGCGGTCGCCAACTCTGCCGGCGTGCGGGCCGCCCAGCGCGAAAGCGGCGCCGGCCTGTCCGTCTACGCCATGGCGTCCGATGGGTCCGAGACCCAAACCGGTTTCGGCTTCGCCGTGGGCCGCAGCGCCGAGGAACTCTCCGTCGAGCGTACCGCCGCCGACGCGGTCGAGCGGGCCGTGCGCCTACTCGGCGCCACCCGGCCGCCCAGCGGTCGCGTCGATGCCGTGCTCGACCCCTGGGTGACCGCGCAGTTTCTCGGGGTGATCGCCGAGATGCTCTCCGGCGAGGAGGTGCGCAAGGGACGCTCGCCCTTCGCCGACCGGTTGGGCGAGTCGGTGGCCTCGCCGCTGCTGTCGCTGCTCGACGATCCCACCGACCCGCTCGGTCCCGGTGCATCGCGCACCGACGACGAGGGCCTGGCCTGTCGCCAGGTCGGGCTGATCGACGGTGGCCGGTTGACCAGCTATCTGCACAACTCGGTGACCGGCGCAGCGCTCGGCACAGCCTCGACCGGCTCGGCGATCCGGGTTGGATCCTCGCTGAACGTCGGGCCTCGGGCGGTCCGCCTCATGCCCGGCTCCACCACCCGTCAGGGCGTCCTGGCCTCGGTGGGCGACGGGATCCTCGTCACCGAGGTGTCCGGGCTGCACTCGGGCGTCAACCCGACGTCGGGCGACTTCAGCTGCGGGGTCGAGGGGCTGCGCGTGCGCGACGGCGAGGTGGCCGAACCGATCCGGGAGGCGATCGTCGCCTCGACCCTCCAGCGCATGCTGGCCGACGTGATCGCAGTCGGTGACGATGAATCGTGGTTCCCAATCGACGCTGCCGGCGTCAGCCTGTCGATCCAGGGCCTCAGCCTGGCGGGTTCATGAGCGACGCAACGACAACGGACCGATCGGGTGACGCTCGGGGCGACCGGGGAGAGGCAGCGCTGGCGACCGAGGCCGAGCTGCGGGCCCTGTGCGGACGGGTGCGCGATCAGGCCAAGGCCGGCGAGTACGTCGAGGTGGCTGCGGCCCGCAACGAGGGAACGGCGGTCAAGGTGCACGGCGGCCAGGTGGAGTCGCTGACCGCGTCGGTGACCGCCTCCCTGGGCATCCGGGTGGTGGTCGACGGCCGGGTCGGTTTCGCCCATGCTGGGTCGCTCGCCGACGACGTCATCGCCGACACCTTGGGCCAGGCACGTGAGAACGTCGCCTTCGCCGAGGTCGACCCGCACCTGGCGCTCGCCCGGCCCGACGGCGTGGAGGTGGTGGCCCAGCCGGCGCTGCGAAACAACCTGGTCGCGGCAATTCCCGTCGAGGACAAGGTGGCCCGGGCGTTGGAGCTCGAGCGTCGCACGATCGAGCTCGACCCCAGGGTGAGCGGCGTCCGGGTGGCGAGCTACTCCGACGGGTGGGGCTCGAGCGCGCTGGTGTCCACCGAGGGTATTGACGTCGCCTCGTCCGGATCGCACTGCTCGGCGGCCACCCAGCCGCTGGCGGTGGCCGACGGCGAGACCCAGATCGGCGTCGGCTGGGACGCCACACGCGATCCGGCGCTGCTCGACCTGGCCGAGATCGCCGCCGATGGGGTCGAGCGGGCGACGCGCCTGCTCGGTGCATCGCAGCCGCCGAGCGCCCGCATGCCGATCGTGTTGGAACCACGGCTGACAGCGACGCTGTGGGGCATCGTGGCGGGGATGTTGTCGGGTGAAGCGGTCGTCAAGGGCCGGTCGCCGTTCGCCGACCGCCTCGGCGAGGAGGTGGCGGCCTCGTCCCTCACCCTCGTCGATGACCCGACCGACCCGGACAGCCTGGGCGCCGAGGAGTATGACGGGGAGGGCCTGGCCTGCCGCCGCAACGTGCTGATCTCCGACGGCATGCTGTCGAGCTTCCTGCTCAACTGCACGACCGCCAACCGCCTCGGGGTGTCCTCCAACGCCTGCGCGGTGCGGGGCAGCCGCTCGCTGCCCGGCGCCGGCGCGATCGCTCTGGCCATGGCGCCCGGCGTCGGGACTGCCGAGCAGTTGCGGGCCTCGGTGGGCGATGGGCTGTTGGTCAACTCCTTCACCGGGTTGCACTCGGGGGTCAACCCCATCTCGGGTGACTTCTCGGTTGGTGCCGATGGGTTGATGATCCGCAACGGTCAGGTGGCGGAGCCGGCGAGGGAGATCACGCTGGCATCGACGATCCAGCGACTGCTCAGCGGGGTGATCGCCGTCGGTGGTCAGCTCGAACGGCTGCCGTCGGGTTCCTCGATGCCCTGGATCGTGATCGACGACGTGTCGCTCGGCGGGCGCTAGCGGGGCACCCTGGCAGGGTCGTCAAAGGCCGGCCCGTCGGAGGTTGCGCGGTCGTCAACCGAACCGTTGGGGCTCGGGCTGTCGAGCACCAGCGCCACCGAGCCGGAGAGCGCAATCTGCGCAACCTCGTCGGCGTCCCTGGGTGACACCGCCACCCAGGCGGTCCATCCGGGTGATCGGTCGGCCGGACCAGCGGCATCGGTTGGAGCGGTGGGTGGACCGACGACCACACCGCTGGGGGCCGACGTCGATGGAAACGACCCTCCTCCGCCGTCGAAAGCCCCGGCCTCAAGCGACTGACCTGCGACGACACGGACGCGATCGCCCGGGTCGAGCCGAGGGGCCAGCGTGCCGTCCGGGAACGCCACCACCGAGCCCCGTGCCGCCCCAGCGGCGCCATCGCCGACGAGGATGCCGGCCCGGATGGGCTCGTCCTCGGCGACGTTGCGATCAATGACCGGGGGCACACCGGCCGGCACCAGATCGTTCCAGGCAGCCTCGGTCAGGGCGTCCGACGCCAGGGTTGCGGTCGGAAGGCGGCGGAATCGAACCTCTGTCGCCCCCAGTTGGGAGCCGGCGCGCAGGTCGTGGCGGGCGACGACGACCGAGCTCAGGGTTCCCCAGCGTCGCTCGGCGCTGGCGGCCCTGGCCTCGGATCGGAGCAACAGGCCTGCGCTGAACAGGGCCAACACCAGCGCCCCGAGCATCTGGGGAGCCCGTTGTCGCCGGAGCAGGTGGGCCAGGTCACCCAGCGGGTGATCGGGCAGGGAGGTCGGGATGAAACGGAACCAACTCACGGGGGGCACGGTACGAAGGGGACGGACCGTTGTCAGCGGGTCGCGAGACCCCCGAGGATCCACCAATGCGACGCGTGCAAAGCGTCACACTGGACAGAAATGTCGGCGGAAGAACCCATATGTCCCTCAATACCCGCTATCGTTACAGAACCGTAACCAAACCGAGGGTTTTGTCACGCTTACGTGACGTTTCGGCCCTCACGACCGGCTTATGCCAATCGCCGGTCCCATGTCCGCCCCCCGTTCACTCTCCCCCCCCTCGAGGTGTGATGCGTTCGTTTCCCCCCCGACCTGACCTGGCTGACGCCCGCAGGCGAGCCCCCGGCCTGATGGCCGCTTGGGCGGCCGTGGCCGTGACGCTCATCTCCGGCGTGACCTCGGCGTCGATCCCGGCCGGGGCCGCCCCGTCTCGAACCGATTACGCCTCGGAGGCCAAGCGGCTGGCCGGGGAGCGAGAGCAGGTTCGGGCTCAGCGGGCGTCGAAGGCGTCCCAGATCGACGCGCTGGCGGCTGATGACGACAAGGTCTCGGCGGCCCTGAACGACCTCAACCAGAACGTCAGCTCCCAGCAGGACCTGTTGTTGGAGGCCCAGAAGGGTGTGCAGGATTCCCAGCGTCAGGCCAAGGAGGCCGAGAAGCGGGCCACCGACGCCGAAACCAAGCTGGGCAAGCTACGCGACGGTTTGGCCGATCGTGCCGCCAAGGCATTCGTCACCATGCCGGGCCAGAGCTTTGGTGCGGCCTCGGAGGATACCGGGCCCACCCAGCTGATGACCCGCCGCACCTACCTCAACCTGGTAGCCGGCAACGATCGAACCCAGGTCGAAGACCTGCGCGCCACCGAGCAGGACCTGAGTGCCGCCCGCGCCAGCGCCGCGTCGGCATCGGAGCGGGCGAAGAACCGGCGGGCCGAGGTGTCCTCGCGGCTGGGCAGGCTCCAGGCGGCTCAGGCGGAGCAGCTCGACTTTCAGGAGGAGGTGGCCAACCGCATCGCTTCGGCCTCCGCCGAGGCGGAAGGGCTGGCCGCACAGGATGAGAAGCTCTCGACCGAGTTGGTCAAGCAGCAGCTGGCGTTGACAGCGCAGCTGAAGAAGGCCGAGGAAGATCGCAAGGCCAAGATCGCTGCGCTGCAGCAGGCCAAGCTGAAACAAGCGGCCGATCTGCAGGCCGCAGCCGAGGCTCAGCGCGCCGCAGCGGCCCAGGCCTCCTCGGGTGGCGGTGGCGGTGGCGGTGGAGGCGGCGGTAGCTCGGCGCCTTCGGGAGGCGGCGGCGCGCCGGTGGGTATCAGCGGCAGCGGCAGCATCGTCAGCGTCGGTGGCATCCGGGTGCACAGCTCGATCGCCGGCAACCTTTCCAACATGCTCGGTGCGGCGCAAGCTGCCGGCCTCAACCTCGGCGGCGGCGGGTTCCGCGACCCGTCCGATCAGGTCCGTGTTCGCCGCAGCAACTGCGGTTCGTCCAGCTACTCGATCTACCAGGCCCCGGCGTCGTCGTGCAGCCCACCGACCGCTCGTCCGGGTTCATCCCAGCACGAGCAGGGCCTGGCCATCGACTTCACGATGGGCGGCTCGGCGCTGAGCTCTGGAAGCTCCGCATACAACTGGCTGAAGGCCAACGCCGCCCAATACGGGTTCCACAATCTCCCCGGTGAACCCTGGCACTGGTCTACCAGTGGGCGGTAGGCCGCTGTAGCTGGGGAGGGTGCGCAGTGGCGACTTGTCAGGTCGAGAGCGTCAGCGGGTTTCGGATACCACCCGTGAGGTGTCCGGTCGGCGACCACATCGTGGACGTCTCGCCGGCAGGCTCAGCATTGGGGCCGGCGCGTGTGGCGCGCTGATCGGACGGAGTGCCACCGGGACGTCATGGGGATCGGTCAGTTGGCGGTGGTCGAGGCCACGGCCTCGGCGAAGCGCTCCTCGGCCGGTGGACCGTCGGCGGGCATGGTGAGCAGCTCCACACCGGTCTCGGTGACCACCATCGTGTGCTCGAACTGGGCCGTGCGCTGGCCGCTGACGGTGAGGGCCGTCCAGTCGTCGTCCCACATCCACACCTCGGCCGGGCCCACCGTGATCATCGGCTCGATCGTGAACGTCATGCCAGGCTCGAGCACGGTGGTCGCCCGCGGGTCGAAGTAGTGGGGGATCTGCAGGCTGGTGTGGAATTGGTCGCCGATGCCGTGGCCGATGAACTCCCGCACGATGCCGAACCGGCCGCCGTGGCGATCGACCTCGGCCTCGATTGCCCTACCGATGTCCTGAACCCTGGCGCCAGGGGCGACCGCTCCGATGCCGGCGTGCATTGCGGCGCGGGTGACCCGCACCAGTCGTCGGCTCTCCTCGTCGACGTCGCCGACCAACACGGTGCAGCTGGTGTCGCCGTGGACCCCATCGTGAAACACGGTGATGTCGATGTTGATGATGTCGCCGTCGGTGAGGCGCCGGCTGTCGGGGATGCCGTGGCAGATGACCTCGTTGACCGAGGTGCACAGTGACTTGGGAAAGCCCCGATAGTTGAGCGGGCTGGGGTAGCTGTCGCGTGCGACGGCTGCCTCGTGACCGATCCGATCGAGCTCGTCGGTGGTGATGCCCACCTCGACGGCGGCACAGACCTCGTTGAGCACCTCGGCGGCCAAGCGGCCCGACACCCTCATGCGAGCCAGCTCGTCCTCGGTTCGCACCGCACGGCTGGTGCGCGACGACGGTTCGCCGTCGAGGGCGTACTCGGGGCGGCCGATGCCGGTTGGAACGGAGCGGCGGGGGCTGATCAGCCCGGCTTCGATCGGGCCGGAGGGCGGAGGGGTGGAGATGCGTCGCACGCGACGTCGCTTGCGTTTCACCATCTCCTCAGTGTGTCACGCGACGCCTCGAGCGTCGTCTCGGGCGAGGGGCCTCGCCCGGCGTCGATCGCATGGCGCCACGGCCCAGCCGCTGGGGACGGTCAGTCGCCGCTGGAGGCGCCGGCGGTCGACTTGGCCGGTGACTTCGAGGCGGAGTCACCCGAGCCCGAGCTCGAACCGGAGGAGCCCGAATCCGAGGAGCTCGAATCCGAGGAGCCCGAGGAGTCGGAACCGGAGGACTCGGATTTCTTCTGCTTGGCCGAGTCGGTGCTCGACGAGGTCGATGTCGACGACGAGCCGGAGCCACCGCTTCTGCTGTCGGTCTTGTAGAACCCGGAGCCCTTGAACGAGATGCCGGGGGTGGAGAAGATCTTGCGCAGGCTGCCCTTGCAGTGGGGGCACTCGGTCAGCGCATCGTCGGTGAAGGCCTGGCGCACTTCCAACGCCTCGCCGCAGTCCCGGCATCGGTATTCATAGATTGGCATCAGGACTCCAAGAAGTGGTTGGCACTCGTCAACGTCGAGTGCCAACGATACCGGGCGCAGGATCGTTTCCCAAAGCGGCCCCGTAGGCTACGGACCATGAATCCCGATGTCGTGAACAGCTCCGATGGAACACCACCGCCCAGCGCCGCCAAACGCGTGACCAAGGCCGTGATCCCGGCGGCCGGTTTGGGCACGCGCTTTCTTCCCGCCACCAAGGCACAGCCCAAGGAGATGTTGCCGGTTGTCGATCGGCCGGCCATCCAATACGTGGTCGAGGAGGCGGTGGCCGCCGGCATCGACGACATTTTGATCATCACCGGTCGCAACAAGCGCAGCCTGGAGGACCACTTCGACCGCAACTTCGAACTGGAGTATCTCCTCGAGTCGAAGGGGAAGATGGAGGAGCTGAGCGAGGTGGTCGAGCTTGCCGACCTCGCCGACATCCACTTTGTGCGCCAGGGTGAACCCCTCGGCCTGGGCCACGCCGTGTCGGTCGCCCGCAAGCACATCGGCGACAACCCGTTCGTTGTCATGCTCGGCGACGACATCATGACGCATCGACCCCCGCTGATCTCCGAAATGATGGACCTGCACGGGCGAACCGGTGGCTCGGTCATCGCGTTGAAAGAGGTCCCTCACGAGGAGATCTCGCTGTACGGCTGCGCCGAGCCCGGCGACCGCGTCGGCGACGTCGTCGAGTTTCGGGGCGTGGTCGAGAAACCGGCGCCCGAGGATGCCCCGTCCAACCTGGCGGTCGTCGGCCGTTACCTGTTCACCCCCCGGATCTTCGAGTTTCTCGAGGACGCACAACCGGGTGTCGGGGGCGAGATCCAGCTGACCGATGCGATGGACAAGCTGTTGGCGGTCGAGCCGATGCACGGCCTGATCTTCGAATCGGGGCGCTACGACATCGGCCAGAAGATCGACTTCCTGCGGGCCACGGTCGAGATGACCCTCGAGCGGGACGATCTCGGCCCGGAGTTCGCCTCGTTTCTCGCCCGGTTGGTTGCCGAGCGGGGCCTGACGTGACCCCACTCGACGAGGCGCGCTCGTTCGTTGTTGGCCTGGGGTCGAAGCTCGGGAGCGTCGAGGTGCCCGTCGCCGACGCCGACGGCCTGGTGCTCGCCGAGGACGTGGTCGCAACAGAACCCGTCCCCGGCGACGACAACGCGGCGATGGACGGCTGGGGCCTGCGATCGGCCGATGCCACCGAACCGGGCGCGACCCTGCGGGTCGTCGGACGCCAGATGGCCGGCCTGGCCGACCCGGGCCTGACGGTCGGCCCAGGCGAGGCGGTGCGCATCATGACCGGGGCGCCCATTCCGGCCGGGGTCGATGCGGTGGAGATGGTGGAGCGGACCTCGGTGAGCGACGGAAACGACCGGAACGAAGCGGTCACCTTTGAGCTCTCCGTGCCGGTCGGGCAGTTCATCCGACGGGCCGGCGAGGATGTGTCGCCCGGCCAGCGTGTGCTGCCCGCCGGGACCCGGCTCACCCCCGCCGCCATCGGGGTGGCGGTCTCGGTCGGCCGTCGGCGGGTGACGGTCGTCCGACGCCCCCGGGTCGGTGTCGTGTCGACCGGCGACGAGCTGGTGACCGAGGACCGGCCGCTGCGGACGGGCGAGCTGCGCGACTCGAACCGCCCGGGGTTGTTGGCAGCGGTGGCCCGGATGGGCGCGGAGGCGGTCGATCTGGGACGGGTGCCCGACGACGAGGCGTTGATCGAGGCAGCACTGCTGCGAGGGGCCGAGGACTGCGACCTCGTCCTCAGCTCCGGCGGGGTGTCGATGGGGGATGCCGACCTGGTCAAGGTGATCCTCGCTCGACTCGGCGACATGCGCTGGATGCAGGTGGCGATCAAGCCGGCCAAGCCACTGGCCGCCGGCACGGTTGGATCGACCCCGGTGGTGGGCCTGCCGGGCAACCCGGTGTCGTCGCACGTGTCCTTCATGTTGTTCGCCGCCCCGTTGATCGCCCGCTTGGCCGGTCGAAACGATCCGATCCTGCGGCTGCGGGCGACGCTGGTCGACGGGCTGGCCGGTCGACCGGCCGCCGAGGTGAATGGCCGGGTGGACGAGCGCACCCACTTCACCAGGGTGCTGGTCGAGTCGGACGATGAGGGCGTCTGGACCGCCCGGTCGGCGGGAGGGCAGGGCAGCCATCAACTGTCGACGATGGCGCTGGCCAATGGACTGGCGACCCAACCGGGCGGGGTGGCGATCGAGCCCGGCGCCGAGGCGACCATCCTGATGTTGCCGTGAGGAAGCGAGCCGGGAACTCCGGCATAGGGTGGACGCCGTGCAACAGCTGAGCGACACCTTCGGGCGGGTCCACCGCGACCTGCGTATCTCGGTGACCGATCGCTGCAACTTTCGCTGTACCTACTGCATGCCCGCCGAAGGGATGGAGTGGTTGCCTCGCGGTGAGGTGCTGAGCTTCGAGGAGATCGAGCGCCTGGCGTCGCTGCTCGTCCAGCGCTACGGGTTTGACTCGATCCGGTTGACCGGCGGCGAGCCGACCGTGCGGGCCCACCTGCCCCGGTTGGTCGAACGGCTGTCCCGCCTCGGCGTCGACCTGTCGCTGACGACCAACGGCGCCACCCTGTCGCTGCTCGCATCGGCGCTGGCCGACGCCGGACTGGCCCGGATCAACGTCTCGCTCGACACGCTGCGCAGCGACCGCTTTGTGGAGATGACCCGCCGCGATTCCTTCGACGCCGTGATCGATGGCATCCGATCGGCCAAGTTGGCGGGGCTCGACCCGGTGAAGATCAACGTGGTGGCGATGGCGGGCGTCAACGACGACGAGCTGGTCGATTTCGCCCGGTTCGGTCGTACCGAGGGGGTGGAGGTGCGGTTCATCGAGTTCATGCCCCTCGACGCTGATGGGGCATGGCAGCGCTCGGCGGTGCTCAGCCAGGCCGACATCGTTGCGCGTATCGACGAGGTGTACCCGTTGGTGGCGATCCCGAAGGGCAACGCTCCGGCCGAGCGCTTTGCGTTCGCCGACGGTGGGGGAGCACCGGGGGGTACCCACATCGGGGTGATCGCCTCGGTCACCCAGCCGTTCTGCGCCACGTGCGACCGAGTGCGCCTCACCGCTGATGGCAAGCTGCGCAACTGCTTGTTCTCGGCCGACGAAACCGACCTTCGAGCGCTGCTGCGCGCCGGCGCCGGCGACGATGAAGTGGCGGCGGCGATCGAGGGGTGCGTCGAGGACAAACGCGCCGGCCATGCGATTGGCCAGGTCAACTTCATCCGGCCGAGTCGATCGATGAGTCAGATCGGCGGGTAACGGCCTGGTACACGACCCTGACGGGCTGAGTATCCTCGCCGCCATGGTCGAACAGCCGCTGACCCACCTCGACCCGTTGGGGCGAGCCCGCATGGTTGACGTCACCCAGAAGGAGGTCTCCGCCCGCCGGGCCACCGCCCGTGGGCGGGTGCTGATGACCCCCGAGACGACCGCGCTGATCGCCCGGGGTGAGGTGTCGAAGGGCGACGTGCTGGCGGTGGCGCGCGTGGCGGGGATCCAGGCGGCGAAGCGGACGAGCGACCTCATCCCGCTGTGCCACCCGGTGGGGATCGGCGGGATCCTGATCAACTTCCGCATCGACGACGCCTGGGTCGAGGTCGAAGCTCGGGTGGAGACCGTCGACCGCACCGGCGTCGAAATGGAAGCGTTAACCGCCGTCTCGGTCGCCTGTTTGACGATCTATGACATGTGTAAATCGGTCGACAGGGCGATGACGCTGGGCGAGATCACCTTGTGGGAGAAGACCGGGGGTCGCTCCGGTGCGTACCGTCGCCAGGGCGACGAGGTTGGCGAGGGGCGCGATGGACCGGGCTCCAGCGGCTCCGCGACCTTTGACCGATGAGAATTTCACGCGTGTAGTTACGTCATCTTCTCGTCACGTTGCGTGGCGGAACCCGCCGGGTCCAAGCGGCGAGCGCATCCGTTTCGTCACCGGCCGAGGCCCTGGTTGCGGGGCATACGCGCGCTGAACGCCCCGAATTCTGAATGAGGTATCCGGTGAAAGTGCCCAGTGTGGGCAAGGAATCTGGGTCGATGTGACCGGTGTCTATGCCAGAGGTCGGCTCATGGCATGTGTGCCCGACTACCCGTAGCCACCCGTATGGCGTACGTGTTACAGTTCGTGGTCGTAAAGCAATGATCCAGATGCCCTGCGAGGCCGGGTCACCCTCCGACACCCCCCGAATGGTGCCGGTATCCACCAACCAGCGCGCCACGGTTTCTACCGTGGACAGAGTCCAGGAGTACATGGATCACGTGAGGAACCCTACGGTGCTGGTGTTGTTGGGATTGGCTGTGGTGTGGGCACTCGTGCTCACCCCGGATCTGGTGCGCATGTATCGCCAGACCACGTCGCGCCGTCCCACCGGTCTGCGGAGCGTGACCCAGCCGGTCTCACGCCGGTCGTCCTCGGGCACCATGGGCGGTTTTGCTTCGCCGTCGACGCGATCCAGCGGTTCGGCCCTGACATCGATGAGCCGAACCCAGGCCCAGCAGCGGCGGTCGATGGTGTTGTTCGCATTGCTCGTGTTGTGCGTGCTCACCCTGATGGGTGGCGTGCTGATGGGCGGCTCGGTGTGGGGCGTCCACTTGGCTCTCGACGCCGCCCTGGTCGGCTACGTCTACCTGCTCGCCACCCGCGCCAGTAACGCTCGGGCCTCCAATGCTCAGCGCGCCTCACGCACCGTTCGCCGCCAAGCCGACCAGCAGCGCCCTTCCTACCTGCAGCGACCGGCCGCCCCCGCCCCGATCATGGGTGCCGTCGGAGAGGTGTTCTATCTCGACGACGCCCGGCCTGGTAACGCGGTGGCCGGCTACGTCGACGAGGCCTACCCCGCCGAGCCGGCCGCCTACTACGAGGACGAGTACGCCCCGGTGGCCAACTACGAGGACTACGTCGTCGAGGCGGCCTACTACGACGAGGCCCCTGTCGCTGACGGCTATAACGAGGAGTGGGCAGAGCCGCACCAGCAACTGCCCCGCTCGGTTGGCTGGTAACCACTCCACGACGCATCCCGCTCGGTGCACGAGGGTGGGCTGAAGGTGGTCCGGGCACTGGTCAAGAAGCAGCCTTGAGCCCCTTCGCCGATGGGCGTCGATGCTGTGGGGGCCGATAGTATTGCTGTCCCATCCATGGGGGTGTAGCTCAGTTGGCTAGAGCGCATCGTTCGCAACGATGAGGTCGTGGGTTCGATTCCCATCACCTCCACCATGGCGTTGACCCACTGTGAGCGGGTCGACGCGCAACGGCCCCCAAACACCTGAGTGTTCGGGGGCCGTGACGCGTGTGCGATGCGCCTGCAAGCGGCGCAGCGATCAGGCGGTGGTGAACAGGTTGGGGGCGCGGCCCCGGCTGGCGTGGTTGGGGTCGGCACCCAGCGACTTCACCTTGTTGGACGCCACCAGTTCGTCGACGACCTTTCGCACGGTGCCGATGCTGGCGCCGGTCGTCGACTCAATGTCGTTGTAGGTCCACTCTCCGGATCGACCGAGTACGTGGGTCGACACCGTGGCCGCATTGACCCGCTGGGAACGAACCGTAGGAGCCTTGGTGCTCTTGGCGGCTCTCACATCAAATCCGGCGAGGGACAGCACCTCGGAAGGAACCCCCTGGCGCCGAAACGCGCCGGCGGTGATGTGCTCCGAGTCGGCGAACGCCTTGGCGACCGAAATGAACGATTGAGCGATCGCTTCGCCGTCGGTGCTCTGCGCCCGATCGAGTTCTGATTCCAAGCGAAGTCGCTCGATCTGGTCGTCGGTGCTGCTCAATTGCTCCTGTATTTCGTTGACGCGATCGTGATCGATCACCGAAGACGGGTCGCCGAGGTAGTTGAGGTACCGACGTACCACATCCTCGGGGTTGGATGATTCTGAATTCAATTTCTTTGGAGCCATGCAATCACTCTACGTGCAAGCACCAGAAAATGCATCCTCAACGGTCGTTGGCCGTTGATCACGCACGCAGACTCCGACCTGGGCTATTCATACATCGAGCCGGGTCGTGGGCTTGGACGACATCCGCCACTCGTCAGTGGGGCTGTGGTTGACTAACGAGCGCTAGGTACGCGGGCGGAACCGCACCACAGAGAGGCGCGCGCCCGTGCTGTTTCCCACCATGAGCTTCGCACTGTTTTTTGTCGTGGTGCTGGGAGTCGCCTGGCGGCTCAACGACCGCCCCCAGGCCTGGAAGCTCTTTATGCTGGGGGCCAGCTACGTCTTCTATGGGGCATGGGACTGGCGCTTTCTCGGCCTGATCATCGGCTCCAGCCTGATCAACGCGTTGGTGGCCAAAGCGATGGAGCCCCGATACGGCGCGGCGCGACGGGCCTGGCTGGTGGTTGGGTTGGCCGCCAACCTGGGCACGTTGGGCTACTTCAAGTACTACGAGTTCTTCAGCGAGTCCCTGGTGCGGATGTTGTCGCCCTTCGGTTTGGAGCCGCACGGGCTGGTCAAATCGGTGGCGCTGCCGGTGGCGATCAGCTTCTTTACGTTCCAGGGGATCAGCTACATCGTCGATGTGTTCAGGGGCGACGAGCGCACCTTTTCGGTACTCGACGTCAGCTTGTATCTGGCGTTCTTTCCGCAGCTGGTGGCGGGCCCGATCGTTCGTACCAGCGAGTTCATGCCGGAGTTGCACCATCGACGAAACCCCGATGGTATCGATGTGGCCCGGGCGGTTCGGCTGATCGGCCGTGGACTGATCAAGAAGGTGGTCATCGCCTCCTTCATGGCCGAACTGGTCGATCCGGTGTTTGCTGCGCCTGGCGGATACACGGCCTTTACCGTTTTTGTGGCCATCCTCGCCTACGCCATCCAGATCTACGCCGACTTCTCGGGCTACACCGACATCGCCATCGGCATCGCTTTGCTGTTGGGGTTTCACTTTCCCGACAACTTCGATCGTCCGTATGCGGCGAGCAGCATTCAGGACTTCTGGCGTCGCTGGCACATGACGTTGTCGCGCTGGCTGCTCGATTACCTCTACATCCCACTCGGCGGAAACCAGGGGGGAGCTGCCCGCCACTACCGCAACCTGATCCTGACGATGGCCCTGGGCGGGCTCTGGCACGGGGCCAGCGGCACCTTCCTGGCGTGGGGGCTCTACCAGGGCGTTGGTTTGGCGGTGGAACGCTGGATGAGCGACCGGCGCAAGGCCGGCGCTCCGGTTTCGGCCGGCATCCGCTCGGCCTGGTTGGAGCGACGTCTTGCGGTCAAGTCGCTGGCCTCCCACAACTCCAACCTCACTGCCACGGACGGCGGGGGCCTGAGCGCCGAGGTCGACGAAGGGCAGGCCGTCGCCGGCTCCGGACGCTTTCAGGCCAGCTACGAGACGGCCGGCATGTCGCTGGACCACCTTCGGGAGGCCGCCCGAGCAGACGTCGACCACTCCGAGCGGGACCGCTTCGTCGGCGAACCAGGCGATGATGATCCGTCACCGGCGGCAGCGGGCAACCGCTGGTTCCGCCGCCGCCCGACCGGGGAGATTCCCTTCGACGACGAATGGAAACGGCTGCGGGCCGATCTTGAGGACTCTCGGCCGACCCACTCCGGCTGGCCGCTGGCGGTCAAGCGCGTCTTGGTGTTTGCGTTCGTCTGTGTCGGCTGGGTGTTCTTCCGTTCCCCGTCCCTGGGGGACGGTTTTGCGGTGCTCGCTCGTCTGATCACCGGCTGGACCGGCGGTCAGTCGCTGGTGACACCCTTGGCGCTGCTCGTCATCGCCGGGGCGCTCGCCGCCCAGTACCTACCCTCCAAGGTGGGCGACACGCTCGAGGTGGGCTTCTCGCGTTGGACACCGCTGGCCCAGGCGGTCGGCTTTGGGATGCTGCTGGCGTTGATCGACGTACTCGGCCCTCAAGGTGTTGCGCCGTTCATCTACTTCCAGTTCTGAAAGCGGCCGTCGCTCGAAGGCGGGCGTGGCAACAGGACAGCGCTTTCGGTTACGTGACGGTCGGCGCCGGCCGAGGATCGGCAAAGATGGGGTGATGGCACGCATCGCTCAGCCCCTTCGAACGACCGAATCCCCCGACGACGGCAGAGGCCGATGACCAGGCTCGGGGATTGGTGGCGGGCCCGCAACGAACCGCCCGAGTTTCCCGTCGAGTGGCGCCGGGTGCTGGAGACCTGCCTGGCTCCGTGGGGCGCGCTGAGCGCCGACGAACGGGAACGGCTGGAGCAGCTGGCATTGCAGCTGATCATCAACAAGCGCTGGGAGGCCACCGCCGGGCTGACGATCACCGACGAGATGCAGGTGGTGATCGCCGGGCACGCCGCGCTGCTGGTACTGGAGCTGGGTCTGGAGGCCTACGGCAAGGTTGGATCGATTTTGGTGGCACCACACGAGGTGCGCGTGACCGGCCGAGAGTTCAGCTTCGTGCCAGGCATGTTGAGCGACGGTCCGGTCACCCTGTCGGGGGAGACGAGCGAGCGGGGCCCGGTGATGATCACTTGGAATTCGGCGAGCCGGGAGGCCCGACACCCCGAGCACGGCCACAATGTGGTGTACCACGAGTTCGCCCACAAGCTCGACCTGCTCGACGGTGTGGTCGACGGCACACCGCCGCTGTCGGACCCGTCGATGGTTGAGCGCTGGGTCAAGGTGTTCACCGCCGAGTACGAGGCGGTCGGACGAGGGGAGGGGTCGCACCTGCTGAGGTCCTACGCCTCGGTCAACCCGGGCGAGTTCTTCGCAGTGGTCACCGAGGTCTTCTTCACCCGCGGCGCCGAGCTGGCGGCCGATCGCCCCGACCTGTACGGCCTGCTGCGCGACTTTTATCGTCAAGATCCGGCCGGTCGGGTGCGCGGGCGAACCGTGAACGTTTAGTGTCTGGCGACACGTCGTATCCAGGGGGGTCCCCTTCCCCGGCGTCGTGGTGCGGGAGGACGCTCAGGTGGCCCAGATAGAACTGCTCGATCAGGTAGCAGCACCGCTGCTGATGGAAGGGGTGTTCGCCGGTGGCGACCCAGGGCCCATCGCCGCTGCGCTGGCCCAGGTTCCGGAGGTCGCCCGAGTGGCGCTTCCCTATATCGGGGCCTCTTTGGGGGCGGGCAGCACCGGCGCCCGCCTGAAGGAGCTGGCCGTTCTCAGGACCTCCGCTTTGCTGTCGTGCCGTTACTGCGTGGCCGCTCATACCACCGTGGCGCTCGACATCGGTCTGAGCGACGCCGAGGTGCGGGCGCTGCGTGGCGAGACCCCGTGGGTGGACGCCTACGACGACCCGGCTGAGCTGGCACTCCTGGCCTGGATCGACGAGGTGGCCGGCGGGCGGGGTGCGGTGGCGGCCGACATCACGGCGGACGTGAAGGAACACTTCGAGGACTACGAGCTGGTCGAGCTGGCCAACACGATTGGGGTGACGATGATGCTCAACCGATTCTGCACAGCGCTCGACCTACCGGTGAGCGACGAGACGCTGGCGCGCCTGAGCGCCGAAAGCTTCAAGGTGGACCTGTGAGCACGGCGGTCAGCATCGACAGTCGCACCCACGACGGCACCGAACCGGCCGCCGAACACCTGCCGGGGTCGGTCGGCGCCGCCATCGAGTCGGGTGTGCTGCCCGACCGCGTTTGGGTGTACTCCAACTACCACTGCAACCTGGAGTGCGCGTACTGCCTCACCGAGTCGGCGCCGCGCTCGAAGCGGCGCATCATCGGTCCCGAACACATGGTGGCGATCGCCGAGCAGGCCGCTGCGCTGGGCTTTCGGGCGGTGGGCGTCACCGGGGGAGAGCCGTTCATGCGTCGCGACATGGTCGCGGTCGTCACGGCCATGGCGGAGCACCTTCCCGTGACCGTGCTGACCAACGGCACGCTGTTCGGTGGCGACCGACTCGACATGCTCGACCCGCTGCTGGGCAAGCGGGTCAGGTTTCAGATCTCCCTCGACTCGCCCGACGCCGTATCCAACGACGAAATGCGCGGACCGCTCAACTACGCCAAGGTGGTCGAGGCGGTGCCGCGCATGGTGCAGCGGGGGCACACAGTGCGCATCGCCACCACCATCGAAGAGGGTCAGATGACGCCCGACGATCGCAGCCGACTGTGTGCCATGCACCGCGGCTGGGGCATCACCGACGACGATCACCTCGTCCGGCCGATCATCACCAGCGGCCGGGCCGAGGACACCGGGATGGGGGTGCGATTCGAGCGTGATCAGCTGCCGGCCGAGCTGACGATTGCCGATCACGGAGCGTTCTGGTCGCCGTTTGGTCCGACCATTCACAACGGGCGCACCGACACCCACCTGCTCATCACCCGAACCACGCTCCCGCTGGAGGTGCCGGCGCAGGCGCTGTTAGGGCTGGTGGAAGGCCGCCCACCCGGAGCCGATGCCAGCATCGGCATCCGTTGAGCGTGACCCAACACGCCGACCGGTCGGTCGGCCCTGCCCCTCACTGCTCTCCCGTCCATTCCGGCGATGGTGCCGCTCTCTCGCCGTCATCGCCGCCACCGTCGGTCCGAAAAGCGAATATCCGCCTCATCGCTCGGCGGGTTTGCCCACCAACCCGGTCGGGTAAGGACCGGACATGAACTCAGCGTCACTGCAGGAGCGCACGAGCGCCGTTGTCGGGCGGACCGACGAGCTGTCCGCTCGCTGGGCGCCCGCTGTGCTGCGTTGGACCGCAGCGCTGTTGTGGCTCTCCAACCTGTCTTGGAAGGTGCCTACGGCGTTTGGCAAGGCCGCAGGGAAGTGCAGCGGCCTGTGCGGCTACGTCGACAAGGGAGCGGAGTTCCGGGTGATCCCCGGCAGCCCGTGGGTCTTCGAGCACCTCATCGGGCCCAACTTGAGCATCTTCGGCTGGTTGACGCTCTTCATCGAGGCCACCCTGGTGGCGTTGTTGCTTTCTGGCCGCTACCTGCGTATCGCCGCGGTGCTGGGTTTCGTGCAGGCCGGCGCCATCGGACTTGCCGTCGCCAACGCCGACGGTGAGTGGTACTGGAGCTACCTGTTGATGATGGCGTTGCACGTGGCGATCCTGGCGCTGGCACCTCAAACTCGGCCTGTGCGCGCTGCGGCGTTCGGCTGGGTGCTCGCCGGGTACGGTGCCCTGGTGGCGATCGGCCACATCGGTGCCCCGTTCGCCGGCGACAGCAACGGCACCTGGTGGGGGCCCTTTGCGGAGAGCAACGATGTGCCTGGCGACTTCGCCCGCAACGTTTTCGCCGGTTCGATTCTGCTCGGCCTGATCCTGGTGGTGTTGGGCGTGGCGATGGCGCTGATCATCCCCAAGCTGAACGAGGCGGTGCTGGTGCCGGCCGGGTGGACGGTCGTCGTGATCTCCGCTCTGCTGTTGGTGACCTTCCGGGCCGATGGGCTGATCCTCGGCATGGGGTCGAAGGCCAGCACCGCTGCCGTGTTGGCGGCGGCCGGCCTGACCCTTGTCGGCGGCGGTTCGTCACGCCGCCACGGCGTTACCGCTTGATCAGGTAGGCCAGATCCGGGTGGTCGTGCAGGTAGTTCGCAGCGAAGGGACAGACCGGAACGACGGTGAGTTGCCGGTCGACCACGTCGGCGATCACACCCTCCATCAGCTTCGAACCCAGACCCCGGTTGCGAAGCGACCGTTCGGTTTCGACATGAGGGATCGTGATCTCATCGTCGCGGAGCGAGTAGTCGGCGTGCCCCACGACCACCCCGTCCTGGAGTAGCTCGTAGCGGCCGAGATCCGCTCGGTTTCGGACCTCAAGGTCGCCGATGTCCGCCTCGCTGTCGCTCACAGTGCCTTGCTGATCGCTATCGCTCACGGTGTCCCCCGAAATCATCGTCGATGTGTCGGTTCGACCCTAGCCAAACCACTCCGGCTCACGTCCCGGTGGCCACTTGATGTTGCAGCCCATCGACGGCAATTGTTCGGTCGGCCCCGGGACGCCGTCGAACAGGGCGTTGACCGCCGCCCGGAGCTCGCCGCCGGTCACCGGGGTGTCGGTGCCGGGGCGGCTGGCGTCGAAGCGGCCCCGGTACACGAGCGTTCGTTCGCCGTCGAAGAGGAAGAAGTCCGGCGTGCAGGCGGAGCGAAAAGCGGTGGCCACCTCGGCGCCCTCGTCGACGAGGTACGGGAAGTCCCATCCGAACGACCGGGCGGTGGGCGCCATCTTTTCCCGGGCGTCAGCCGGGTACGCCTCGGCATCGTTCGGGTTGAGGCCGACGACGGCCAGACCCCGGGACGCCCACCGCTGGGTGAGCAGCCCGAGTTCCCGGCCGAGGTGCACGACGAACGGGCAGTGGTTGCACAGGAACACGACGAGCAGGCCGGGTGCCCCTGCGGCCGACGCTGTGTCCCACCGGGAACCGTCCGGTGCGGCCGCCTCGAACTCGGGAAGCGCGGTGCCCAACGGGATCATGGTCGACAGGGTTCTGCTCATGGCCGAATTCAGCCTACGCTGAGGGTTATGGCCGATTCTGCTTCTCCGTCTATTGCCGAGGTGATGACCACCGAGGTGATCACCGTCGACCGTTCTCAGGCGTTGTCGGAGGTCTATGACCTGTTCGAGTCTCGGAGCATCCATCACCTGCCCGTGTTGGACGGTCAGCGGCCGGTCGGCATGGTGTCGGCCACCGACGTGCTGCGCCTGGTGTACGACATCGAGGATCCCTCCGACCGGATGATGCGATCGATGTTGGATCATCAGTTCAACATCGATGATGCGATGACCGTTGAACTGGACACGTTGGGCGTCGACGCCACCGTCCACGATGCCGCCGATCGTCTGTCCGGAGGCGACTACCACTCGGTGGTCGTCGTCGACGCCGTCGGACACCTGGCGGGGATCGTCACGTCGACCGACCTGATCCGGTACCTGCGCGACATCACCTGATCCGGCCTGGGCCGGTGCGCCGCTCGCCAGACCTGAGGGGTATCCCCGGTCTGGCGGCGTCACCCTCCTAACCTCACCAATGGAGTTCGGATGACCCCCGCAGCTGCGGGCGGTCGAACGATCACGCGAACGGCAACCGCTTGACGGCGGTCACGCCGACAGCGACGCCAACTGTGAGGACTCCATGGCCATCCCCACCCGACCACGACGTCCAGCTCGGCGGGGCACGTCGGACTCGTCCGACGGCTACGGCCGGCCGGGGTCGGCGCACGGTCCCGAAGAGTGGGACGATGACGGTGACCGGGTTGCGACGCGTGTGCGTCCAGACGCGCGACGCGGCGAGACACACTCGACACCCACCTTGCGCCGCCGGGTCGGCTCCGACTCCGGCGGCTCTCGCCGTGCCCATGGGGGCTCCCGCCCCGGCGACCGAACCGGTCGCGGCCTGCGGCGGGTGCGCTTGGTCGACGGACGCCCTGGGGGACGCGTGCGGCTGGGGGTTCCGTATCAGTCGGCGTGGCTGAGCTACGTGGTGGCGTTGGTGCTGTTCGTCTTTCTGACGTCCGGCAACATGGTGCGCTCGGTGCGGGCCATGGACATCGGGCCGGTGCGCACGATCACCTTGCCGGTCGTCCAAGGGATTGACCGCGTCTCCAACCTGCTGTCGCTCAACCGGCCCGCTGACGCGTTGGGTTCGGCGCTTGGCCGTGAGGTGGACGACCCGGCTGACCAGCCGGTGGACTTCGACGCCTCCTCCACCGACCGGGAGGACGCAACGCCACCGTTGCGGGAGGTGACGGCCCAGGTACCCCTGGAGGTGCACGTTGCCGGTGACTCGATGGGCCAGTCGCTCGGCCAGCTGACGGAGGCCGCCGGGGTCGACGACCCGACGCTGGACGTCACCTACGAGTACAAGATCTCCTCGGGACTGGCCCGGCCCGACTACTACAACTGGCCCGCCCGCTTTGCCGAGATCGCCAAGGACGTCAAGCCGGAGGCCCTGGTGATGATGATCGGCGGCAACGACGCCCAGGAACTGACCGACGCCGCCGGCAACGTGGTCGCCCGCCCGGCGACCGCCGAGTGGGACCGGGAGTACCGACGCCGAGTCGACGAGCTCTTCGACGGCCTCCGGGCGGACAACCGCCGGCTGTTCTGGGTACTTCAGCCCGACGTCGCGTCATCGAAGCACCAGCGCTCGGTGGACGCGATGAACGCCCAGGTGAGGGCCTCGGCCAAGAGCCGACCCTGGGTGACCCTGGTCGATGCCGGCGCACTGACCGCCGGTGCGGACGGTGGCTACAGCGATTACCTGATGCTCGACGACGGCAGCCGGGTGAGCTGCCGCCAGAGCGACGGCGTGCACCTGACCACCGACTGTACGCAGCTGGTGAGCGCCGCCGCCGTCGCCGATATCGCCGCCACCTGGGAGATCGGCGAACCGGCGGCGCCCGCCGGGACGCCGCTGGACCTCAGCGATGGGCGGGACGCCTCCGGCCCGGGCACCCCGACCACATCGGGCAGCCCGGCCGCCGAGACGAACCCCAATCGCGGCACGGGTGAGGACTGAGGGCCGACGGGGTCGAGCGGTGGGGTGGGCGGCCCGATGTGCTCGTAGCGTGACGGAGCCGACAACCTGTTCGTCGGCTACGGCCCTGCGCTGCCGACGAGCAGGTCGAGGATCGGCTGATGGGCCCAGACGGTCATCAGGGCGCCGGCTGCGAGCGCCGGACCAAACGGGAACGCTTGACGCCGCCCGCTGAGCCCAGTGGCGAAGAGGCCCTGCGCGATGCCGACCACCGAGCCGAGCACGAGGGCCGCCGCAATCAGCGGCCAGGCGAGCCAGCCCAGGTACAGGCCGATCAGCGCGCCGAGACGGACGTCGCCCATGCCCATGCCGCCGGGCGAGATCAGGCTGGTCACCCAGAGGAAGGCGAAGTAGCCGACCGCCCCGATGACAGCGCCGCCCAGTCGGCCGACGTCGCCGGTCCCGGCCGAAACTCCGCCCATCAGGGCCAGGCCGCCGGCCATGCCCACCCATATCACCTGCCGGGGGATCAGCATCGTGCGCAGGTCGATGACCGACGCAACGACCAAGACGACGACGAACAACCCGTAGACCGGCACCGACGCGGTCGGACCGATCGCGAGCGTCGTGATCACTGCCAGCATCGGGATGGCCGCCTGAGGAGCGACCCAGCTCCAGCCTCGCGAGGCGCCGCAGTCGGAGCAGCGCCGACCGGGCCCGAACCACGACCGCAGCGGCGCGACGTCGACCGGCCGCACCTCGGCGCCACAGCGCTCGCAGGCAGCGACGCAGGTGACGGCAAACCCCTCTCCGGCGTCGTCCTCGCAAAAGCGGTGCAGCGGAACCGTGACCGCCCACCCGGCCAACGCCGAGGCGACGAGCACCATCACAACGATCAGCGCCATCCCCCCAGCCTGAGGGTGCGAAGCGCTCAAATCCAGGGGAGCGCGACCCATGGATGCGCCGGGGGCCCCTCAGGCCGTGGACACTCGCTGAAAGGCCTCGGCGTAGCGGCCGGTTTCGAGGCCACCGTCCCGGGCGTTCTGCGTGAGAAAGCCTCGCACCATCTCGTGTAGTTCGCCCTGATCGGGGTGCTGGCTGACGTGGTGAGACAAGGCGGCCAGCTTGGCGTCGAGGGTGTTGGTGATGTCGACGTAGGTGTCCGGGTTGCGGCCTGACATCAGCCACACTTCGGGGACCACCCAAGGGAGAAGCCCACGTTCGGCCAACTCGGGGTGGGCGAGCGGGTTGCGGGCGTCGGGAAAGACGGCGCACACGGTGGCCTCCCCGGTGGCGAGGTGGTCGGGGTGGCTCGGGCCGATGCGGTCCCAGCGGCGTTCGGGGCTCTGGGTGAGGATGCGGTCCGGACGGTAGGTGCGGATCACGCGGGTCAGGTCTCTGCGCAGGGCCAGGCTGGGCTCGACCCGCCCGTCCCGATAGGCGAGAAACTCCAGCGTCTCGACGCCCACTTCGCCAGCGGCCCTGGTCTGTTCGGAGCGCCGCATGCGGGCCACCCTGGCCCGGTCCGGCTCATCTTCGAGGCCGCCGGCCTCCCCGTCGGTGACGAAGCAGTAGGTGACCTCGACCCCGGCTGCGGTCCAACGGGCCACCGTGCCCGCCGCTCCGAAATCGACGTCGTCGGGGTGGGCGCAGGTGACGAGCACGCGCTCGATGCCCACCAGCTGCGGGTCGGAGTACGACTGGGACTCTGGGGCCGGGCTCATCGGGTCGATCCTGCCCCGTCCGAAGAGCGGCCGCCAGAGTCGACCGCCGCGGCTTCGTCGGCCAGGCGGCGGCGGTCGATCTTGCCGGTGGCCCCCTCGGGCAGGTTGGATCGGACGAGCAGCGCTTCGGGCAGCTTGTGGCGGGCGATCGTGCGGGCGCCGTGACGGCGAAGCGATTCCAGGTCGGGTGGTGATGAGGGTCGGCGCGGAACGACCACCGCCACACCGATCTCGCCCATCACGGCGTCGGACCGGGGCACCACCGTCACCTGGGCGACGTCGGGGTGGTCGGCCAGGGCGGCCTCCACCTCGGACGGGAACACGTTGTAGCCGCCGCGGATGTACATGTCGCCTCGCCGGCCGGCCAGCGCGTAGCGCCCCAGGCGGTCGCAGGTGGCCAGGTCGCCGGTGCGGATCCACCCGTCGGTCATGGCGGCCGCCGTGGCGTGGGGGGCCTCCCAGTACCCGGCCATGGCGCTCGGTGTACGGATCCACAGCTCGCCCAGGGTGTCGACGGGCAGCTCGGCGCCGTCGTCGTCGCGCACCGACGCCTCGATGCCGTTGCGGGGTCGACCGATCGTTTCGTCGTCCCCCTGGTCGACCGGCCAGGGCGGGGTGGCCAGGCCGCAGCCGCCCGACTCGGTCGAGGAATAGCGGATGCTGTAGCCGGCGCCGAAGCGTTCCCGTGCTTCGGCGACCAGCGAT
This sequence comes from Candidatus Microthrix subdominans, assembly GCA_016719385.1. Classification (NCBI taxonomy): domain Bacteria; kingdom Bacillati; phylum Actinomycetota; class Acidimicrobiia; order Acidimicrobiales; family Microthrixaceae; genus Candidatus Neomicrothrix; species Candidatus Neomicrothrix subdominans. Next base: position 734,689 of record JADJZA010000007.1, read on the forward strand.
GGTGCGCTGGCGGCGCCGCCGACGATCAACAACTCGACCGCCGACAGGTCGAGGTCGTCGAAGCCGGGCGACCGCAGCATCAGCGCCACCTGGGGCGCGACCGCGCCGATCACGGTCATTGCCTCGGCGGCCACCAGCGCCAGGACGTCGTCGGCTCGCCAGCGGTCGACCAGGTGCAGCCGGGAGCCCCGGCGCACGTACCAGCACAGTTTGGTCATCAGCCCGACGTGGGCGAACTGGGTGGACACGAACATCGGTGCGCCGCCGCCCCAACGGGTGGCGTCGGCGCCCAGGTCCAGTCGGGCGACGGCGGCGAGGGCACCCTCGGTGAACCTGGCCGCCTTGGGGAGGCCGGTCGTGCCCGATGTGAACACCAGCGAGGCGCTGCGATCGGAGCGCGGCGCAGCAGCGCCGTTCCACACTTCGGCGGGTTCGGTGGACAGGAGCTCCGCCCACGGCGCTCGACCGGGTTCGCAGGCGGTGGTGGCCTCGACCCGACGGGCCGGGTCGAGGCCCTCGGTGAGCGCCGGGTCGGCGAGCACGAGCTTTGGGTCGACCAGCTCGACCAGGCCGGCCCGCTCGTTCGGGGCCAGCGACGGGTTGACCCCGGCGACGATCGCCCCGAGGGCCGATGCGGCGGCGGCGGCCACCAGGTACTCCAGGCCCGATGGCAACACCAGGGCCACCCGGTCGCCCTCCCCGACGCCTCGGCGCGCCATCCACCCGGCCAGTGCGCAGGCCTGGCCCCACCACGTCGCGTAGCTCAGCGTCTCGCCGTCCCAGCGGACGACTGCGGGCGTGTCGCCGAAGCGCAGCGCCGCTCCGGCGAGCGTGTCGGCCAGGCTTGCGGCAGGAGCGTCGCTCATCGGCACGGGGCGCGCATCGATCAGCGAATATTGGGGCGCACGCGCTGGCCGGAGGCGAAGAACCGCTGACCCTCGGCCAGCGCCTCCGGCGAGTTGCCGGCCGCCAACAGGAAGTTGCCCAGGTCGAGGGCCTGGCGGCGCGACAGCTCCTGGGCCATCCACAGGTTGCGCACGGTGGCGATGACGGCGTCGACGGGTTGGGAGGCGATTGCCTCCGCCGCCCATCGGGCCCGCTCGGGTAGCTCGTCGGCCGTCGTCACCTCGCTGACAAGACCCACCTCGAGGGCCCGCCGGGCAGACAGGCGTTCGTGGGCGCCGAGCAGCATCATGCGCATCAGGTCGCCGAAGGGCATGCGGGGGGCGAGCAGCGTCGGCTCGAGCACGGCGGCCATGCCGTAGGTGACGTGCGGATCGAAAAACGTGGCCGATTCCGCGGCGATCAGGAACTCGACCTCACCGAGCAGGTAGAAGGCACCCCCGCAGGCCATGCCGTTGACAGCGGCGATCACCGGCTTCCACATGCCGTGGGTCTTGGGCCCCAGCGCCTCGCCCGGGTCGGTGTAGGTGTAGGGGTCGAAGGTGTACTCGCCATCACCGGCGGGCACCGCGTCGCGGTCGATGCCGGTGCAGAAGGCGGCATCGCCGGCGCCGGTCAGGACCACTGCACGCACGTCGGCATCGTCTCGCAGCTGCGCCCAGGCTCGGGGCAATTCCGCCACCATGGTGGCGTCGAAAGCGTTGTAGCGGTCGGGTCGGTTGAGGGTGAGGGTGGCCACCCCGTCCGAGGTCTCCAACAACAGGGTCTCGTAGTCGCTCACCGCCTCACCCTACCCGCCGTATCTGACGGGGCGTCAGGTGTCGGCGAGCCGCGGTTGGCGCACCGGTGGCGTTACCGTGACACCCACCAGGGGGTGGACCCCGGGGCCGCAGGGGGGCATGCACATGAAGGTTGACCTGAGCGTCATCGATTTTCTCGACCGGGCCGAGCTGGTTTTTCCCGACCGCATCGCCATCGTCGACGAACCGGACCAACCGGCCGAGTCGTGGGGAGCGGTCACCGCTGCGGAGTTCGCTCGCCGGGCCCGCAACCAGGCCGCCCACCTCGACGCCCTCGGCATCGGGGTCGGCGAACGGGTGGCGATCATCTCGCACAACTCCGCCCGCCTGGCCTGCGGCTTCTTCGGGGTGTCCGGGTGGGGGCGCATCTACGTGCCGATCAACTTCCGCTTGAGCGCCGTCGAGGTGGCCTACATCGTCGAGCATTGCGGCGCCTCGGTCCTGTTGTACGACCCGGAGGTGGCCGACACGGTCGCCGGGGTCGAGGTGGCCCACAAGGTGATGCTGGGCGCCGAGAGCGATGCCGAATGGTTCTTGACCGACGGCGAACCGCAACCGTGGCAGCCCGACGAGGATGCCACCGCCACGATCAACTACACCTCGGGCACGACCGCCCGGCCCAAGGGGGTGGAACAGACGCACAGGTCGCTGTGGCTGAACGCCTCCACGTTCGGTTGGCACGCCGGGGTGAACGAACGCGACGTGTACCTGCATACGCTGCCGATGTTCCACTGCAACGGCTGGGGCATGGTGTACGCAGCGCTGGGCATGGGCGTCACCCAGGTGGTGCTGCGCAAGGTGGACGGCGCCGAGATCCTCCGTCGCGTGGAGTCCCACGGCGTGACCTATGCCTGCGCCGCTCCGGCGGTGGTCTCAGCCGCGCTGGACGCCTCATCCGACTTCGATCCGGTGCCGGGAAGCGACGCGATGAGGGGCGGGGGCCGGATGAGGGTGATCGTCGCCGGAGCACCGCCCCCTACCCAGACGATCGAGCGGGTCGAGGCCGAACTCGGCTGGGAGTTCATCCAGATCTACGGCCTGACCGAGACCGCGCCGCTCATGACGATGAACCGCGGGCGTGCCGAGTGGGACGACCTCGAGCCGTCGGAGCGGGCGGCCAGGCTGGCGGCGGCCGGCTCGCCAACGATCGGTATGCGGGTGGCGGTGGACGACATGGGCGAGGTGCTGGCCCGTGGGAACCACGTGCTCGAGGGCTACTGGGGTCAGCCGGAGGCGACCGAGGCGGCGATCGTCGACGGCTGGTTTCACACTGGCGACGGTGGGACGATTGAGAACGGGTTCGTCACGATCTCGGACCGCAAGAAGGACGTGATCATCACCGGCGGCGAGAACGTGTCATCGATCGAGGTGGAGGACGCGGTGTTCAGCCATCCGGATGTGGCCGAGGTGGCGGTGATCGGGGTGCCGTCGGAGAAGTGGGGTGAGGAGGTCAGGGCGCTCGTCGTGCTCAGCGACGGGTCGTCCCTTGACGAAGCGACCTTGATCGCCCACGTGAGAGGCCGTCTGGCGGGGTACAAGTGCCCCAAGTCGGTCGAGTTCCGCGACGAGTTGGTGCGGACGGCTACCGGCAAGCTGCAGAAGTTCAAGCTGCGGGCCCCGTACTGGGAGGGTCGGGACCGGCAGGTGAACTGAACCGGGCGTCAGCCCTGGTCGGTCGGCTGGCCGCCTCCGACCGGGTCGCGCTCGAGCACCGGGGCGTCGGTAACGGGAGCGGTCGTCGGTGCGGGGTCGGCCGGATCCGCCTTGGGGGCGGCGCCCCCGGCGGGACAGGAGCCCTTCACGCCCTTGAAATCGAGGACCCGCTTCACCGACTGGGCCAGTCGTTTCTCGGTGATCGTGCCGTCGGTGACGGCGGCGACCAGCGCGAGGTACACCTCGTCGACGTTCTGGGCGCCGGAGATCAGCGCCACGTCGTTGCCCGCCACCAGCGCCTGAACCGCGGCCTCACTTTGGGTGCGCGAGTCGGCGATGGCGCCCATGATCAGCGAATCGGTGACGATCAGGCCCTTGAACCCGAGGTCCTCTCGCAGCAGGGCGACGCCCTCGGGGGACATGGTGACCGGTTCGCCCTTGGTGACGTCTGGGATGACCGCATGGGTGGTCATGATCGCCGGGATCCCAGCATCGATCGCCGCCCGGAAGGGCAGAAACTCCCGCTGCTTGAGCTCCTTCAGATCGCTCACTTGGACCAGTTGCCCGTGGGGGTCGGCCGTTGCATAGCCGATGCCGGGGAAGTGCTTCGCTATCGGCTTGATCCCGCCATCGGTCATGCCTTGGGCAGCAGCGATGGCGAAGTCGGCGACCACGGTGGGGTCGAGCGCGTACGAACGGCTCTTCAGGGCCGGGCCGAACCCGACGTCGAGCACGGGGGCGAAGTTGGCGTTGAAGCCCAGCTCGACCATGTCCTTTGCGTACTTCGTCCACATCGTTTTGGTCTGGGCGGTCGACAGCTTCTGGGTGGTGTCGCGGGCTGATGGCAGCGGCTCGATCACCTGATCCAGCCGCTGCACGGTGCCGCCCTCCTCGTCGGAGGCGATCACCATCGGCACGCGCGGCCCGTCGTTGATCGACTTGATCTGCTCGGCGATGTCGCCGCCCTGGTCCTCGAGCGCCCCGACGCCGCCGATCTTGCCCGCCTTCGCCGCCTCGGCCAGGTTGCCCGGCGTCGAGGTCATCACCCACAGCACCTGGCCGGCCTGTTCCTCGACGCTGAGGGTGTCGATGCAGTTCTTCAGGGGGTCGAGGTCGACGTCGGGGGTGGCGCCGGCGGCGCTGGTCGTCGTTGCATCCCCGCTGGTCGTCGGCGGCTCAGCATCGCCCAAGGTGGTGACGTCGGAGGAGGTCGTTCCCGAGCAGGCGCCGACCAGCACCAGGGCGACGGCGCACACGGCCGCGCCGAAGACGGATCGGTGGCTCCGGAACCGGGTTGCGCCGACACCGGGGGTGGGGCGTCGTTGAGGGATCACGGTCAGATTGTACCGGCTGTGGTGGTCGACGAGGTGCCGGTGGCACGCTGTAGACGATGAGCGATACGGCCGCCGGCCCCCATGACGCGCTGCACCGACCGCTCCGGCTCGGGCCGGCCACCGCCCGCAACCGGGTGGTCTTCGGCGCCCACCACACCCTGTTCGCCGAGCCGTCGTCGACCTTCGGCGAGCCCGGCGTCGTCGGCGAGCGGCTGGTCGGCTACCTGGCCGAACGGGCGGCGGGCGGCGTCGGCACCGTGATCTGTGGCCAGACCTCGGTGCATCCCGACACGGCGGCGCAGGTGGCCAACCTGCCGATCGCATGGGACCGGCAAGTCATCGGCGGCTGGTCCCTGCTGGCCCGCAGCCTGCAGGAGCACGGGGCGCTCACCTTCGTGCAGTTGGCCCACAACGGGGGCATGGTCCCGGGTGACTGGACCAAGCGTCCGGCGGTGGCGCCCAGCTCGATCGCCTACCTGCACGAGTCGCCCCGGGTGATGAGCCCGGCCGACCTCGACGACCTGGTCACCCACTACGGCCGAGCGGCCCGCCACGCCCGGTCGGCAGGCCTCGACGGCATCGAGGTGCACGCTGCGCACGGCTACCTGTTGCATCAGTTTCTTTCGCCGGCGTGGAACCAGCGCAGCGATGCCTATGGCGGTAACTTCGACCGTCGCCTTCTCCTGGTGCGCGAGGTGTTGACGGCGGTCCGCGATCGCGTGGGCGACGACCTGGCCGTCGGGCTGCGCATCGGCGGCGACGACGGCGACCGCACCGGCCGTGGGCTCGATGGTGATGCCTGGGGTGAGATCGCCGCCGCCCTCGCCGGCGAGGGCCTGGTCGACTTTCTCAACGTATCGGTGGGCTCCGGGGGGATTGGCATGGTCCGCCCCCTCTATGTGCGTCACGGCTACGGGGTGGAACGCACCGCAACCTTGCGGGCCCGGGTGCGGGAGGCGGCTGACGTGCCCGTCCTGGCGGTCGGGCGGCTGACCACGCCCGCCGAGGCGGCGGCGGTGATCGAGGAGGACCGGGCCGACGCGGTCACCATCGTCAGGGCGCTGATCGCAGATGCCAACTGGGTGGCCAAGGATGCCGCTGGCGGGGCCGACTCCATCCGGGCGTGCACCGGCTGCAACGAGAGCTGCTACGGCAACCTGGTGCGGGGCCAGCCGATGACGTGCGCGACCAACCCGGTCGTCGGCCGGGAGTCCACGCTGGGCACCGGCACGATGTTCAAGGCCCGCCGGCCTCGATCGGTGGTGATCGTCGGCGCCGGCCCTGCCGGGCTGGAGGCGGCCTGGGTGGCGGCGGCCCGTGGCCACCGGGTGACGCTGCTCGAACGGGAGGAGTTGCCGGGTGGCCGGATCAACGCCGCTGCCCGGCTGCCCGGTCGCGGCGAGCTCTCGGGGTTCGTCACCTGGCGCGTCGCCGAGTGCGAGCGCCGGGGCGTCGAGCTGCGCTGTGGCACCGAGGCCACCCCGGAACTGGTCGCTTCGCTGGCTCCGGATGCGGTCGTCGTCGCCACCGGAGCGGTCGGCGATGCCACCACGGAGGTGGCCTGGCACCCACCGATCGCCGGGGTCGGCGGCCCGGGGGTGCTCGACCACGAGGCGGCGCTGCGGCAGGCCATTACCGACGGGCCGGGGGCGCTGGGTGCCCGGGTGGTGATCGCCGACCTCGTCGGGTTCGTCGAGGCCTACGCGCTGGCCGAACTGCTGGCCGCCCCGAACCCAGCCACCGGCGAGCCGGGGGCGGAGGTGATCCTGGCCAGTCCATTCGCCGAGCCGATCGCGGCCGACCCCGAGACCCGCCTGACGCTGATGCGCCGGGCCAGACGGGCAGGCGCAACGCTCGCGCCCCACCACGTGATCCTCGGCGTCGAGCCCTCCGGCCCCGCCGACAGCGCGCGCACCGAACCCGACGAGGCCTCGCCTGGCGGCGCAACCTATCGGGTCAGCCTGGCCGACACGCTTGCCGGTTCGGTGCGGGTGGTCGAAAACGTCGACACGCTCGTCGTCCGCTCTCCGGCCCGCTCCGTCGATCGCCTCGTCGCCGAGCTGCAGACGTCCCAACCAGGCGTCGAGGTGCACGCGATCGGTGATGCGGTGGCCGCCCGTTGGGTGGACAAGGCCATCGCCGATGGTCACCGGGTCGGGCGGTTGCTGTAGCGGACGAACGCCCGAAGCAGGCCGGCGCCGGCAACGCCGACCGACATGACCGTCCGCAGGGCCGGTCGGCTCGGCTACCCGTCACCGCCGCACGTTGCTACGCTGGTCGCCGACGGGAACTCAGAGGGCGGAGCGGCCGAGGCAATGGCCTGCTGTGCCAGTCGCGTGGTTACCCGATGTGTTGGACGGCGTGGCCCCTTTGTTGGGCGCGACCGTTGTCTTTTCGAAGGAGAACCCTCACAGGGATGAACCACCTGAGCCCTGCTCTTGAGGCCGCCGCCTGGGCGGCGGCGGATGGCGTGGCCACCGACGCTGACCTGGCGTTGCTGGAACGCGACCCGTTGGTGTGGCGCCGCCAGCTCGAGGTGTTGATCGACGACACCGAGGACGCCCTCGACCACGTCCGCAAGCTGCGCGGCCCGGAGCGCGGGCGCGTGGTCGCTGACATGGAAGCCGAGCTGACCCGCCTCGAAGTCTCCTACGGGCGTCTGCTGTCGCCAGGGGACCTCAACGATGCGCTGGTCGAGGCCGACCCGCCGGGCGAGGTGCGCCTGCAGGCCTCCTGGGCCGGCGGGCAGATCGTGGTGTGGGCCGCCGGGCCGAGCACCCTGCCAGCGGACAACGACGCGTTGGCCGACCTGCTCGAGCGCATCGGCGGGCCGGCGGTCGGCTGGAGCGTGCACCGTGACGTGGTCCTGCCCAGCGGCGCCACCGCAGCGGCCCTGGCCATCCCGGTCGAGGAGTCGCTGGGGTGGCTGGTCGCGGTCGGCGGGGGCCTTGGCCGCAAGGGTGTGGGGTCGAGCGTGGCCTGGCTGGGGCGGGTCGCCGTCGCCGCCGTGCGCCAGGTGGCTACCGGCGCCATCGTGCCCACCCTCCACGGCGAGAAGCGCGAGCGCGGCGGCCTGATGGACATGACGGTTCGATGGGTGCCGGCGCTGCTCGACCAGATCGATCTCGACGCCATGTCGGCCGCCATGCCCGAAGCGGTGATCCTGCTGGCCCGGGCCGACGCCCGCTCGGTCACGCTGTCGGTGCTGCGGGCGGTCACCGATGCGATCGTGCGAGAGGCGACGTCCCGCATCGAGCTGCCTGCACCCCCGCCGCAGGTCCGCAACGCCTCCGGCGTGGCCGAGGCCTTCCTCACCCGCCTGGATGGCTCGCCGTTCGAGGCACCGATCTCGGCAGGCGCCGAAGTGTCCAAGCGGCTCGACCGTTGGTCCAAGTCGGTCTCCGGTTCGGGCCGTACCCGGCTGGTCGTTCAGCTCGATCCGCCCGACTCCTCCGACGCCTGGTTTCTGTCGGTGCTCGGCCCGGGAGCCGAGGGGCACCTCATGCCGATCGAGCTCGCCCTGACCGATCGGCCCGGAACCAAGGCATTGGCAGACGAGCTCACCCGGCTCGAACGCATCCTGCCGGCACTGTTGCGCCCGGGCGCCATGCGGCGCGGCCAGGTGTACCTGTCGACCGACGAGGCCTGGGAGCTGATGAGCAACGGGGGGCCCAGCCTGGCCGCCGCCGGATACGACCTGCGCCTGCCGGCGCTGTCGCGCCGCAAGCCGTCCCCGGCCCTGCGGCTCTTCACCGAGCCGGCCGGCGACAGCGTCGTCGGCGCCAACCAGCTGTCCAACGTGTCGTGGTCGGCCCTCTTCGACGATGTTGAACTGACCGCTGAGGAGATCGCCCGGCTGGCCACCCAGGCCCGACCGTTGGTGCAGAGCCGGGGCAAGTGGATCGAGCTCGACAAGGTCGATCTCAAGGAGGCGGCCGCAGCGCTGGCCGAGCGCTCCGCCCGCACCCAGATGACCGGCGCCGAGATCCTGCGGGCCTCGGTCGGCCTCGACAGCGTGTCGCTCGCCGGTGGGGTGTCGGTCGAAGGTCAGAGCTGGGCGGGCGAGCTGCTCGCCCAGGCCCGCAACCTGCCCGTGCCCAATCCTCGACCCGAGGGCTTCCACGGCGAGCTGCGGTCCTACCAGGCCGAGGCGCTCGCCTGGCTGGGCTTCCTCGACGCCGTCGACCTGGGCGGTTGCCTGGCACTCGACATGGGCCTGGGTAAGACCCCGACCGTGCTGGCCCACCTCGCCGAGCCGGATGCCCAGGGACCGTCGCTGGTGATCGCCCCGCCGGCGGTCGTCGGCAACTGGGCGGCAGAGGCCCGGCGCTTCGTTCCCGGCCTGTCGGTCGTCGTGCACCACGGCGCCAACCGGGCCCAGGGTGCGGCGTTCAAGCGGGCGGTGCGCAACAACGACGTGATCCTCACCACCTACGGCACCGCGGTGCGCGACGTGGCGCTGCTCGAGGACCACACCTGGAACAAGGTGGTGCTCGACGAGGCCCAGGCGATCAAGAACCCGGCCAACGAGACCTCCCAACAGCTACGTCGCCTCACTGCCCGCAGCCGCATCGCGCTGACCGGTACGCCGATCGAAAACGGGCTGGGCGACCTGTGGGCGATCCTCGACTTCTGCAACCCCGGCCTGGTCGGTTCCCGACCCGAGTTCATCGCCGGGCTGTCCGGCGAGGCTGAGGCGGCGCTGCGGGCCCTCAACGGCGTGCTGGTGTTCCGCCGCACCAAGTCCGAGCCCGAGGTGGCCAAGGAGCTGCCCGATCGCATCGACGAGCTCGACCACTGTGCGATGACCAAGGAGCAGATCGGCCTGTACCAGGCGGTGCTCGACTCGCTGGTCGCCGACAGCTCCGAGGTGGGCGGCGAGCCGAAGAAGGGTGCCGTGCTGGCGGCGATCACCGCGCTCAAGCAGATCTGCAACCACCCGGCCGCCTACCAGCACGACGACCTGCCCCTCGAGGGTCGCTCGGGCAAGCTGGCCCGGCTGGAGGAGATCATCGACACGGTGTTCGCTTCCGGCGAGCGGGTGCTGATCTTCACCCACTTCGCCTCGTGGGGCCGGCGCCTCGCCGAGTACCTCACCGAGAAGACCGGGGTGAAGATCTCCTCCTACGACGGGTCGCTCGCACGCGGTGCGCGCGACCGGCTGGTCAAGGAGTTCCAGGAGGGTGAAGGCCCCGGCGCGTTGGTGCTGTCGCTGAAGGCGGGCGGCACCGGGCTGAACCTGACCGCCGCCAACCACGTCGTGTTGTACGACCGCTGGTGGAACCCGGCGGTCGAGGACCAGGCGCGTGACCGGGCGTGGCGCATCGGGCAGACCAAGACGGTGATATCGCACCGTCTGGTGTGCCCCGGCACCGTCGACGAACGGGTGGAGGAGGTGGTGGCCGGCAAGCGCCACATCGCCAACCTGGTGCTGCCCAAGTCGTCGTCGTTGGCCGATCTGGACGGCGAGCAACTGCGCACGGCGCTCGGCCTGGAGAGCGACGCCCTGCTGACCGAAGACGACGTCGACGAACTGTCGGCGTGACGAGAGGATCAAGCCCGATGGTCACCCGCTCGAAGAGCAACCGCCGCCGCAACAAGCGCAAGAAGCCGGTCGACCTCTGGCGTCCGGTGCCGACGTTGCCCGACCCGGAGCCGATCTCGGTCGAGGGCGACCCGACTGCGCTGGTGCGCTCGCTGGGCAACCCGCCACTGCCGGGGCAGAACAAGGTGGCCGAGCATTATCTGGCCGCCGTCGCCGAACGAGCCAGTGGCATGGCCGAGGCGCTGGCCGCAGCCTCGGGGCTGCTCGCCCAACCCGACGACGGCAACGGCGGGGACTGATGACCGAGGCGTTCGTCAGCGAGCCCGACGAGGCCATCGGGCCCGCTTGGGCCAGCCTGGAGGATCGCTGGGTGGTCGTCACCGGGGCGGCGCGGGGGCTTGGCCGGGCGATCGCGTTGGGCGTCGCCCGCTTTGGTGCCGACGTGATCGCCATCGACCGGGATGAGGTGGGGCTTGCGGGGCTGCGCGACGGCGTCGAAGCGTTCGGACGCAGCTGTCTGACCGGGGTGTGCGACGTGCGCGACGCCGCAGCGGTCGATGCGGTGCTCGCCGAGGCGGTCGAGCGCTCCGGGCGCATCGACGTGTTGGTCAACAACGCCGGCGGCGGGTTCTGGGCCCCGTTTCTCGACGTCAGCCCGGGGGGCGAAGCGGCGCTGATCGCCGAGAACTTCACCCAGGTCACCCACCTGATCCGGGCGGTTGTCCCCCACATGACCGGAGGCGGAGCGATCGTCTCGGTCACCTCGATCGAGGGGCACCGGGCCGGGCCGGGTTTTGCGCTGTATTCGGCGATGAAGGCGGCGGTCGAAAACCTCACCCGCTCGCTGGCGCTCGAGCTGGCCGAGCGGCGCATCCGGGTGAACGCGGTCGCCCCCGACATGATCCCAACACCGGGTGACGATGCCTTGGCGGAGGCCGCCGGGGCAATGGCCGACGACGCCTATGACGCCCACCCGTGGCCCGATGCGGGCACCCCCGACGACGCAGCCGCGGCGGTCATCTTCCTCGCCTCGGACATGTCCCGCTTCATCACCGGCTCGACGATCCATCTCGATGGCGGCACCTACGCCGCGTCGGGCTGGAAGCGCCGCCGATCCGACGGCGCCTGGCTGCTCTGAACGCCCTGGCGGCCAAAACCGCCCTGGCCATTCACGAACGATCCGATGGTTTGGGTTGCGTTGACGTGCCCACAGACCGTCAACGCAACCCAAACTTCAAACCCGGGTGATGCGGTGGCGCCACGCGGTGAGCGGTGTGGACTCAGTAGGGCCAATCGGGGAGTGGCGAGGGCAGGCAGAACGCTGCATCGAGGGCGGCGACCAGCTCGGGTGGCCCCACCAGCTCGTCGGTCAGCGCCAAACCCGACGCCGGACGGACACCGAGCCACAGGCGGGTGAAGGCTCCGACCGAGGCGTCGAGGACCGCCGTCGAGCCGTCGGGCAGGCCGTCGTCCACACCCGGATCGTCGCCGAGATGCACGGTGTACTCGCCGCCGATGCCCGGCCACGTGGCACCCGACCGATCGGCGAGCGGGTCGTGCAGCCGCAGGCCGAAGGTGAGGTCGGTTCTCGGCCGGGCGCAGGCCTCGATGCAGGCGGACAGGTCGAGCATGCGCCACTGCACCTTGGACCAGGCGGTGTGCAGCGGCCGCCCGGAGCCGCCGAGGTTGGCCTGGGTCAGCTGGCGGAGGGGTTCGGTGATCAGGGCCTGCAGTTGCACGCCCGGCGGCTCGCGGTTGATCGTCACCGACCTCGCCTGGTCGCCCAGCGCCTTGAGTAGGCCCAGCAGGTCGAGCAACTGCTCGGGCCGCTCGTACATCAGCCACTCGACGGTGACGGGCCCGTAATGGCCGGAGAGGGTTCCCAGGAGGCAGTGGGTGAGCCGGCCGTCGTCGGCCCGGAACCCCAGACCGATGGGCCGGTCGAGCTCGCCGAGGGCGCCGGCGATCAACTCGGGCAGTGCCAGCACCACCGAGCCGTGCCCGCGATGCCGGCGCACGAGCAGGTCGTAGACCTCCCGGTGGTCGCCGGCCCCGACCCGCACCGGTGGGCGATCCGGAATTGGCACGTTCAAGGTGGCAGGGTCGAAGGAGACGACGTGGTCGTAGGCACCGGTTCCGAAGCCGAACCGGTCGTAGTACCCCTGGTCGAATACCCCCAGGGTGGCCACGGCGACGCCGTCGGCTGCTGCGTCGGCCAGCGAGCCAGCGACGAGCGCGCCGGCCAGGCCCTGGCGCCGGGCCACATGGCCGGTGGCGACAAAGGTGATCGTCGCCAGGTCGAGGTCGACCGCCGAGGGGCCTCGGCCGTAACGCACCGACCCGGGCGCCCATTGAACGACGCACTCGGGCGATCCGTTGAGGTCGGCGACCACGGTGCTGCCGACGGCCAGTACGTCGGCCAACGCCGCCGCCTGCGCGTCGGAGTCGTCGATCCAGCCCACCTCCCGCCAGATGCGGGTTGCGGCACCCAGGTCGTGCTCGGCTTGGTAGGGGCGTCCGGCCATGGCCAAGTGTTCACCGCCAGCCCCCGACGGGACAATCGGGTTTGGGCGATCGGGGTCGGCGCAGCCGCTAGTTTCTGACGGTCCGTCAGGTCGCCCGCCAGCAGGGCGGCGGCCGTCGGTATCGATCCGACACAGCTCAAGGAGTACCCCCGTGGCTGAAACCGCAAGGCCCCTGGCCGGCGTCCGCATCATCGAAAGCTCGCTGTTGGGCCCGGGCGCCGTCGGCACCCACCTCGCCGACCTGGGCGCCGAGGTGATCAAGGTGGAGAGCCCGGCCGGCGACTACATCCGTCGCATGACCTGGCCGATCATCGAAGGCGACTCGCTGTTGCACCACCACATCAGCCGGGGCAAACGGTCGATCACGCTCGACCTGCGCACGCCCGAGGGCGTCGAGGTGTACAAGGACCTGGTGCGCGGCGCCGACGCGGTGGTGGAGGCTATGCGCCCCGGTGCCCTGGCCCGGCGGGGACTTGGCTTCGACGACCTCAAGGAGGTCAACCCCTCCATCGTGTTTTGCACGATCTCGGGCTACGGAATGACCGGCCCTTACAAGGACCTGCCCAGCCACGGCATCGCTTATGACGCCTGGGGCGGGCTGATCAGCCCCGGTCGCGACGAGGAGGGGTTCCCCCGCATCGACGAGCACGCCTCGGTCGGCATGCACTCCGGCCCGCTGTTCGCTGCCTACGGCATCCTCGCCGGCATCATCCGTGCCCGCAGCACCGGCGAGCCCACCTACCTCGACATCGCCCAGAGCGACGCCTCGGTGGCGATGGACTGGCTGCGCATCGAGACCTACCTGGCCTACGAGCGGCCGGAGGACGTCGTGACCGGCAACCCGGCTGACGACTACGAGCGGCGCGAGCCGGGCACCGCCGGCATGCTCGGCGGCGTGCGCTACCAGTTCTACGATTCCTCCGACGGCATGGTGCTGTTCATGTCCTCCGAGCAGGAGTTTTGGAAGAACTTCTGTGGCGGCGTCGGCCGCATGGATCTGTTCGAGAAGTGGCCGGGCAGCCAGTACGGCGACCATGCCCGGGGCAACCGGGAGCTGCAGCGTGAGCTGGTGGCCATCTTTGCGTCGAAGACCACCGAGGAGTGGGTGGACTTCGCCGACGAGGTCAACACCCCGATCTGCCCGGTGAACACGCCCAAGACCGTGGCCGACGACCCGCAGTTCCAGGATCGGTTCCCGCTGCTCGGTCATGAGGAGCACGGCGCCGACATGATCGGCTCGGCCATCCACCTGGTGGGCGAGGAACTGCCGGTGCCGACCCGGGCGCCGACGGTGGGCCAGCACAACGACGAGATCCTCGTCGACGTGCTGGGCTACGACGCGACCAAGGTGGCGGCGCTGCGCGAGGCCGGCGCCCTGGGCTCCCCGCAGTAACTTCGACCTGACGCCCGGCCCTCCGCCGTGTGAGGCTGCCTGGATGGAGCCCACCCCCGTCGAGTCGTCGCCAGCCTCGTTCGGGTGGTGGTTCCGCAGCCGGGAGACCGGCCGGATCACGATCGCCCAGGCACCCAATCCGGCGTTGTGGCTCTTCCTGGCGACCACCTTCACGCGGTGGGTCATTCCCGAAAGCGGGCAATGGGCCGATGTGTTCTGGTGGGTGTCGACCGGGGCGTTGACCTGGTGGGCCGCCGACGAGGTGATCCGCGGCGTCAACCCGTGGCGTCGGGTGATCGGCGTCGCAGGGCTGGTGTTTGTCGTGCTGCGCCTCGTTGGTCGCTGAGAGATTTCGGCCGACGTGGGTAGAACCAGGCCGACGTGGGTACGACCAGCGGGTGAGGATGGATGGAACGGTGAGAGCCGCTGTGGATGAGGTACTCGAACCCGATGAGGTGATCCCCGCCGGCGACCCAATCGGCGCGAGCGATCGGATCGACCCTGACGCGGTCGAGGTGCCCGCCTACGTCGACGCATTGGCCTGGGTGCTCGACGATTGGATCCGTATCCCGGTGATTGATCGGCGGGTGGGCATCGACGGGGCAATCGGCATGATCCCGGTCGTCGGGGACGGCGCCGGGTTGGTGACCTCGGCCATCGTCATCCTCAGCGCGGTCCGACAGGGCGTGTCGGTGCCCACCGTCGTGCGCATGGTGGGCAACGTGCTCTTCGACTCGATGCTTGGCGTCGTCCCTTTCGCAGGCGACGCGTTCGATTTTATGTGGAAGTCGAACGCCAAGAACGTGCGTCTGCTTCGAGCCGACCTGGTCGAACCCCAGCGCACCCGCCGGTCCTCGCTGGCGGCGATCGCCATCTCGGTGATGGTGGTGCTGGCGCTCACCACGATCACGGTCGCAGCGGCGGCGCTCAGCGTGTGGCTGATGGTGCGGCTGGTTCGGACCGTCCTCTGAACCAGCCGGTGTGAGGCGGCACTACGATCTGACGCTGTGTCAGATGATCTTTCAGATGATGTAGCAGCCCCGCGGACCACGCCCCAGCTTCTCGCTGAGGTCAGCGCCCGCTATCCGGACGACCCGGGGGTGGTCGACGACGGTTGCACGCTCACGTGGGCAGAGTTGGCCGAGCGGTCCCACCGACTGGCGCGTGCGGTGGCGGCCCATGGCATCGCCCCGGGCGACCGGGTGGCAATCTGGGCGCCCAACTGTTGGGAATGGGTGGTCGCCGTCCTGGGCCTGCACTGCGCGGGCGCCGTGCTGGTACCGATCAACACCCGCTATCGGGGCGAAGAGGCAGCCGAGTTGCTCGAGCGTTCCAACGCCCGTCTGCTGTTCACCGTTGGCGAGTTCCTGGGCACCGACTACCTGGCCATGCTGGGCGACCGACGGCCGACGGTGACCGAGACGGTCGTCGTGCTCCGCACCGACGCCGGCGTCATCGAAGATGCGATCACCGGCGATGGCGTCGTCGGCCTGGAGGCGTTCCTCGGCCGCGCCGAAGAGGTGACCGCCGCTGAGATCGACGCTCGCATCGAAGCCCTCGGCCCGGACAGCCCCGCCGACATCCTCTTCACGTCGGGCACCACCGGGCGACCCAAGGGCGCGGTGTGCACCCACGGCCAGGTGGTGCGGGCGTACGCCGCCTGGGCTTCGGTGGTCGGCCTCACCCACGAGGACCGCTACCTGGTCGTCAGCCCGTTCTTCCACGCCTTCGGGTACAAGGCGGGGATCATCGCAGCGATGACCGTCGGCGCGCCGCTCTACCCCGAGCCGGTATTTGACGTGAACAAGGTGATGGAGCGCATCGCTGCGGAGAAGATCTCGATGCTTCCCGGCCCGCCGACGCTGTACCAGAGCATCCTCAACCATCCCGATCTCGACACTGCGGCGCTCACCAGCCTGCGCCTGGCCGTCACCGGTGCCGCCTCGGTGCCCGTGGAGCTGATCGAGGCGATGGGCGACACGCTCGGCTTCGAGACCGTGATCACCGGCTACGGGCTCACCGAGGCCTGCGGTATCGCCACGATGTGTCGCGACGGCGACGATGCGGTGACGATCGCTACGACGTCGGGCCGGGCCATCCCCGGTGTCGAAGTGGCTACGTTCGACGATGACGGTCGGCCGACCGCTCCCGGAGTGGCCGGAGAGGTGCGGATTCGCGGCTACAACGTGATGGTCGGCTATCTCGACGACCCCGAGGCGACCGCCGAGACGATCGACGTCGACGGTTGGCTGGCCACCGGCGACATCGGGGTGCTGAACGCCGACGGATATCTGACGATCACCGACCGCTTGAAGGACATGTTCATCGTCGGGGGCTTCAATGCCTATCCCGCCGAGATCGAACGGCAACTGCTGATCCATCCCGACGTGGCCCAGGCGGCCGTTATCGGCGTCCCCGACGACCGGCTGGGCGAGGTGGGCTTCGCCTTCGTCGTGCCGGCAGCGGGCGCGTCGCCGAACAGCGACGACATCGTTGCCTGGTGTCGCGACCGGCTGGCCAACTTCAAGGTGCCGCGATTTGTTGAGCTGACCGACGAGTTGCCGATCAACGCCGGCGGCAAGGTGATGAAGTTCCAGCTGAGGGAGCGGGCGTCGGCGGTGCTCGACGCCGGCTCGTGACCGCCCGCGCCTCCGACGGCCGGGTGCCGGGCCGACGCGGCCAGGCCACCCGCCAACGATTGCTCGAGTGCACCCTGGCCATGCTCGACACCGCCTCGTACCGCGACCTCAAGGTGGTGGACATCGCCAGGGAGGCGGGCACCTCCCCGGCCACCTTTTACCAGTACTTCACCGACGTCGATGCCGCCATCGCCGAGTTGGCCGGCGACATGGCTGCCGACGGGGCGACCCGGCTCGGCGGCCTGCTCGAGGGCACCCGCTGGAGCGGAGAGGACGCCGAAGCGTCGGTGCGGATGCTGGTCACCGGGTTTCTCGACTTCTGGGATGCCAACCGACCGTTGATGCGGGTGATCGACCTGAAGGCGGCCGAGGGTGAAGGCCGCATCCGCTCCACGCGCAAGGATCTGCTGGCCGGCTTCTCCAACGGCCTCGCCGAATGCGTGCAGCGCAAGTCATTGCCGGACGCCCCGGCCAACCCGTGGGCGATGGCCTCGGTGGCAGTGACGATGTTGGTCAACGTCGCCATCCAACGGGAGATCTTTGCCGCCTCGGAGATCCCCGACGAGGACATGATCGACGCGGTGGCGCGGCTTCTGCTGGCAGCGGTCACCGGCACGACGACCGGCTGATCCCAGTCGCTTGGAACCTCCAGGGTCACCGGCGCATGCTGGGCCGGAGCGCGGCGGAACGGCGTGCGCTCGGACTGCCGGCGCTCAGAGCGTGACGAAAAGCACTCCGATCAACGCCAGCACCAGTATCACCCCGATGATCACGGCCGTGACTCGGCTCTGTCCGAACACCTGCCGCTGGCGCGTCTCGCGCTCCCAGCGCTCGTTGGCCGGCGACCCAACCTTGGGCAGGTGCTGAGGCTTCTTGTGACCCTTGCGCGGCTTGCTGGTGCTGCTACCCATGGCTGAACCCTACGTGGTTGGTGGCCATCGCACACACGGTTGAACCCCGCCTCTCGTGAAGGTCGCCGGCGTCCCGGTTCACCAGTAGGCCGATGGCCGCATCGACCGGCGCCCGCCCAGCCTTGGGTGGTCGCGTGAGGGCCCGGCCCATTCACGCCTGGACGGCACCTGGGCGAGGGACCGCGTCCTCTGGCGTCGGTGGCGTTGGGCCGGAGCGGTCGTCGTCGGGGGCCCGGGCCGGCAACCACTTCAGCACCGAGAGCGCTGCGATCAGCAGGATCCCGGCGGCGACGACCGAGGCGAGATGCATGCCGGACACGAAGCTCTCCCGGGCCGCCGACTCGATCACGGGCCGGAGAGCGGGAGGTGCCTTCTCGGCGATGCCGAGGGTTTTCCCGATCGAGTCCTGGAGTGGCTTGATGAACTCGGCGGGGACCTTGCCTGCCAAGCTGGTGGCCATCTCCGGCCCGTATCGGGACGACAGCAGCGAACCGAGGACCGCCACGCCGACGGCGCCGCCGGTTTGGCGGGTCGTGTCGTTCATTGCCGAGCCGACGCCCGCCTTGGCCCGGGGCAGCGAGCCCATGATCGAGTCGGTGGCGGGGGCCATCACGTTGCCCATGCCCAGGCCCAGCACCATCGTCAGACCGATGACGGCGATCGCCGGTGTGTCCACGGTGAAGCGGGTGAAGGCCAGGAAGGCCAGCGAGCACACGAACAGGCCGCCGGCCACCACCACCTTGTTTCCCAGCTTGTTCACCCAGATGCTCGACAGCGGCGCGGCGATCATGATCACCAGCGCCTGGGGAACGAGGACGGCCCCGGCCTTGATCGTGCCGTAGCCCAGCACCGACTGCAGGTACTGGGTGAGGAGAAAGATCATGCCGAACAGGCCGAGAAAGGTGAGCGTGATCGCCCCGCTGGCCGCCGAGAACCGTGGGTTCTTGAAGAAGTCCAGGTTGAGCATCGGATGGTCGCAGTGGCGCTCCCAGGCCAGGAAGACGACGAACAGAGCGATGCCCAGAGCGAATCCACCGAGGATCTCCGGGGAGGTCCAGCCGTGAGCGGGTGCCTCGATGATGGCGGCGAGCAGGACGCCGAGCGCAGCGATCGACAGCAGGGCACCGCGCGGGTCGGCCTTGGACGGCGCAGGGTCCTTCGACTCGGGGACGTACCGGTAGCCCAGGAACAGCCCGACGATCACGATCGGAACGTTGACCAAAAAGATGGACCCCCACCAGAAGTGGGCCAACAGAAAGCCGCCGGTGATCGGGCCGAACCCCAACCCCAGGGCCGAGACCCCGGCCCAGATTCCGATCGCTTTGGCCCGCTCCTTGGGGTCGGTGAACACGTTGGTCAGGATCGACAGCGTCGCCGGCATGATGAACGCCCCGCCGACGCCCATCAGGGCGCGGGTGCCGATCAGCACGTTGGCGTCGGAGGCGAGCGCCGACAGTACCGAACCGGTGCCGAAGATGATCAGCCCGACGGTCAGAAACCGGTATCGGCCGAAGCGATCGCCGATCGTGCCGGTGGTCAGCAACAGCCCCGCAAATACGATCGTGTAGCTGTCGACGATCCACTGCAGCTGGCTCTGCGAGGCGCCCAGGCCGCCCTCGGCGGCGGGTCGGGCCATGCGCGGCAGCGCCACGTTGAGGATCGTGTTGTCCAACACGATCACCAGCAGGCTGACGCACAGCACGATCAGCGTGATCCACCGATCCCGATAGACCGAATCTGATTGCTCAACACGATCGTGCATGTGGGCCCCCTCGGCGGTGGCGCTGGTTGGAGCTACGTGGCGGCGTCGCCCTCGGTGGGATGACGCAGCCGGCTGCGCAGCTGTTCGTTCTCGTCTGTCAGCTCGACGATCCGGTGCGTGAGGCCCAGAAGCATGGTGCGCGACATCAGCGGGAACTCGTCCAACAGGCTGCGAAAAGACCGCCGGTCCAAAACCTCGAGGATGGAGTCCTCTGCGGCGGTCACCGTAGCGGTGCGCGTGATTCCGTCGAGCAGCGCGATCTCGCCGAAGTACTCGCCGGCCTGGATCGTCGCCAGTTCCTTGCCCTCGCGGCTGATCGTGGCCGACCCGGACACGATCACCGCAAACTCCTTGCCGATGGTGCCCTCACGGGCCAACACCGTTCCGGCCTTGACGTCCAGGGTGTCGCTCAGCTGATCGATGCGATCGAGTTCCTGAGGGGAGCAGCCTTCGAACAGCTTGATCTTGCGCAGTTGATCCCGGGGAACCGAATGGTCTGACATGGGAGCAGCGTATCCATCCTCTCGGCGTTGCGGTTGTGGTTTCTGACAAGCTCGGCACATGGTCCAGCTGTTTGCGTTTCTCACCCGGCGATCGGGCACGACACACGAGGAGTTTCTCGACCACTGGTTGAACCGTCACGGTCCGTTGATCGCCAACACCCCCGAGCTCGCCCGCCACATCCGGCGCTACGAGCAGCACCCCCGGGCCGAGGCGGGACCGATGTCGGGCACCGAGGACTGCGACGGCGTCACCGTGCAGCACTTCGACAAGATGGACGACATGTGGGCCTTCACCGCAGAACCCGCCTATGCCGAGCTGGTGGCGCCCGACGAGGCGGCCCTGCTCGACCTGAAGCGGCTGGTGTGGGTGATCACCGGGGAACCCACCGTCGTCATCGATGACCGAGCCCCTGCGCCGGGAGACGGCGCGTGAGTGCGATGGCGGGCGCCCGGGCTCTGATCACCGGCGGAGCATCGGGCATCGGCGAGGCAACGGCCCGCCACCTGAGCGAACTCGGGGTTGGCGTTGCTCTGCTCGACCGCAACGCCGAGCGTTTGGCCTCGGTGGCCGATCGGCTGGGGGCGCCCGCAGCGGTCGTCGACGTGACCGACCCCGACGCGGTACGAACCGGCGTCGCCTCGCTGGTCGAGGAGCTCGGCGGCTTGGACTACCTGGTCAACAACGCCGGCACCGGGTCGCTCGGCCGCCTCGAGCGCTACTCGGACCGAGATCTGGACCGGCTGATCGCGGTCAACCTCACGGGCGCGTACCGGGTGCTCGCCGCGTCGTTGCCTCACCTCCAGGCCAGGCCGGGGACCGGTGCGTCAAGAGGTCCGGCGGCTCGCGGCGGCCCGGCGCGACGGGGTGGCGCTGTCGTCAACGTCGCCTCGGCATCGGGGGTTCGGCCGACGCTGGGTGAGGCTCCGTATTCGGCGGCCAAGGCGGGGCTGATCAGCTTGACCCAGTCGGCGGCCATGGAGGCCGCACCCGATGTGCGGGTCAACTGCGTGTCACCCGGCTTCGTCGCCACGCCGCTCAACCAGATCCTGCTCGATCAGCCTGGCGTCGAGGATGCTTTGGGCGCCGCCACACCCTTGGGTCGGGTGGGGACCGCCGAGGAGGTGGCCCGGGTGATCGCCTTTCTGCTGTCCGACGAGGCCTCCTACGTCACCGGCCAGAATGTGGTGGTCGACGGTGGCAGCCTGTTGCCAAACAGCCAGGTCGACCCGGTGCTGGGCGCGCTGCTCGGCCCGACCTGAGGAGGAAACCCTTGAGCTTCATCGTCTCACGAAGTGCCATTTTCCGTTTCGGGATGTGGGCGGCCTGCCTGGTCGGCGCGCTCGCCGGCGGATTGCTGTCGATCCTGATCAGTTGGTGGTGGCTGTGGCTGGCCATTCCCGCCGTCGGGCTGTCAGTGGTCGGCCTGGTGGACTACCTCCAGCCGCGTCACTCGATCCGCCGCATCTACCCGGTGGTTGGCCGCTTGCGCTGGACGGCGGAGGCGACCCGCCCGAAGGTTCGCCAGTACTTCATGGAGTCCGATACCGACGGCACCCCCTTCAGCACCGAGCAGCGGGCGGACGTGTACATCCGGGCCAAGGGCGGGGCGGGCACCGCTTCGTTTGGCACCCAATTGGACGCCTACGCGCCGGGATACGAGTGGTTTCGGCACTCGATCTACCCCAAGCCGGCAGCGCAGGGCCAGCATCGGGTGCGGATCGGTGAGGCCAGTGGTGCGGTGCCCTACGACATGGCGTTGATGAACGTCTCGGCGATGAGCTTCGGGTCGCTCTCGGGTCCGGCGATCACGGCACTGAACGAGGGGGCGCGCCGGGGCGGCTTTGCCCACGACACGGGCGAGGGCGCCGTGTCGCCCTATCACCTCCAGGGTGGCGACCTGGTGTGGGAGATCGGCACGGCCTATTTCGGCTGTCGCACCGCCGACGGTGGCTTTAACCCGGATCGGTTCGCCGAGCTGTGTCGTCAGACCGACGCGATCAAGCTGATCTCGATCAAGTTGTCCCAGGGCGCCAAGCCCGGGCTGGGCGGTGTGCTGCCGGGGGAGAAGGTGACCCAGGAGATCGCCGATACCCGCGGGGTTCCCGTCGGTCAGACCGTGGTGTCCCCCGGATACCACAGCGCCTTCGATGGACCGAAGGGGCTGGTGGACTTCGTGGTGAGGCTGCGCGAGCTGTCGGGCAACCTTCCCACCGGGTTCAAGCTGTGCGTCGGCGAGCGAGCCCAGTTTCTCGCCGTCCTCCGGGCGATGATCGCCGCCGATGCCTATCCCGACTTCATCATCGTCGACGGCTCCGAGGGCGGCACCGGTGCGGCCCCGCTCGAGTTCGAGGACCACGCCGGCACGCCGCTTGACGACGGGCTGACCACCGTCCACCGGGCGCTGGTGGGCGCTGGGCTGCGGGACCGCATCAAGGTGGGTGCATCGGGCAAGGTCGCCAGCGGGTTCGACATCGCACGGCGTCTTGCCCAAGGCGCCGACTACACCAACTCGGCCCGCACGATGATGTTTGCGCTCGGCTGTATCCAGGCCCGGGAGTGCCATACGAACAAGTGCCCCAGCGGCGTGACCAGCAACAACCCGATGGTCACCAGGGGGCTCGATGTGGAGGACAAGGCCCAGCGGGTTTGCGCCTACCAACACTCGACGATCGCCAACTTCAACACGATCCTCGGCGTCCTCGGGCACGACTCGTGTCGTCAGATCCGCCCCGACCAGTTCGTCCGCCGTATCTCCCAGACGGAGGAGTTGCGCTACGACCAGCTGTGGCCCGAGCTCCCCGAGGGAAGCCTGCTCGACGGGTCCGCGCCCGAAGATTGGATGCGCGACTGGCGGGCCGCTGGCAAGATCTCGACGTAGCGCGCGCCAACGCAAGCGGGGAGAGGTCGAGGGGAGGAGAGAGAACGTTGTCCGAGCACCCGATCGAGCTGTCCAACCGCATCATCGACACCGGCGCCACCGACGCACCCAACCGGGTAACCAACGAGCTGTCCGAGCTGGCCGACGGCGTGGCGTTGGTCGAGTCGTTCAGCCACTCGATTGCCGTCGATTCGGGTGATTGTCTGGCGGTCTTCGATACCTCCAGCGCGTTCACCGGGCGCGCCGTCACCGAGGCGCTCCGCAGCTGGTCCACCGATCCGGTCGACACGATCGTCTACACCCACGGCCACGTCGATCACGTCGGCGGTTCGGGCTTTTTGGTGGCAGACGGACGGCAACGCGGCCATGCCGACCCGCGCGTGATTGGGCACGAGGCCCTACCGCAGCGGTTGGCCCGTTACGAGCGCACCAACGGGTGGAACGTGGCGATCAACGCCCGCCAGTTCGGCGGCATCAGCCCGTCGGCGGGCCTGGGCGTGGTTTCCCGAGGAGAAGATGCTGTTGCCCGGCGACCTGTTCATCTGGGTGTTCCCCAACGCCGGCAACCCGCAGAAGGTGCAGCGCTACCCCGACGACTGGGCGGTCGCGCTACGCAAGATGGCGGTGCTCGGCCCCGAGCTGTTCGTGCCCGCCCACGGGTTGCCGATCGTCGGGACGGACCGGATCTCCATGGTGCTCGACGAGGCGGCCAGCGCGCTCGAGTTCCTCGTCGCCGGGGTGCTGGAATCCATGAACGCCGGCATGGAGTTGGAGGCGATCGTCGAGCAGGTCAAGCTGCCTGCCGAGGTGCTCGAGAAGCCCTACCTCACGCCGGTGTACGACGAGCCCGAGTTTGTGGTGCGCAACATCTGGCGACGCTTCGGCGGTTGGTGGGACGGCAACGCCGCGTCGCTGAAGCCGCCGACCCGGGCGGCGGTGGGCGGGGAGTTGCTTGGGCTTGCCGGCGGTGCCGACCCGGTGATCACCCGGGCCCAGGCTTTGGCAGACGACGGCGAACTCGCTCTGGCCTGCGAGCTGGTCGAGCTTGTGTCGCGGGCACTCCCCGACGACGCGGCGGTTCATGAGGCTCGCGCCGGGTTGTACCAACGCCGTCGGGATGCGGAGCTGTCGTTGATGGCCAAGGGCGTCTATGCGGCGGCGGCACGATCGAGTCAGCACGCCGCCGGCCTGGAGGTCGAGCGCGGCGGCACGCGATCGGCGGCCGGGCTGGACCTGGAATCGGGGCGGTAGCCGGACTCGTTCGGCCCGAGGTGCGAGATTTCACAGCTTGACGCGCGAGTTTCTGACACACCGTCAGATTTCGGCGTTAGGGTGTCGGCATGGACATCCCGAAGATCATCTCGATCGACGACCACGTGATTGAACCGGCAGATGTGTGGCAGAACCGCCTGCCGGCCAAGTACCGCGAAGTGGGTCCGCGCGTGATCCAGGAGCGAGGCAAGATGCAGTTCGTCGGGGGTGTGTTCTCCTATGAACCCTCCGACGAGGGCGAGCTGTGCGACTGGTGGCTGTACGAGGACAAGCGGGTGCCCCAGACCCGGCTGTCGGCCGCGGCCGGCTTCAGTCGCGAAGAGGTCAAGGTCACGGGCATTACCTACGAGGAGATGCGTGACGGTTGCTACGACCCGGTCGCCCGGCTGTCCGACATGGACATGAACCACACCGAAGCGCAGATGTCGTTTCCGTCGTTCCCCCGTTTCTGCGGTCAGACGTTTATGGAAGCCGACGACAAGGTGCTGTCCGACCTGTGCGTCAAGGCCTACAACGACTGGATGGTCGAGGAGTGGTGTGCCGGGTCCGAGGGTCGCCTGATCCCGCTGACCATCGTTCAGCTCTGGGATGCCGAGCTGGCTGCCGCCGAGGTTCATCGCAACGCCGAGCGCGGGGTGCGTGCGGTGTGCTTCTCGGAGATCCCGCCGTACCTCAACCTGCCGTCGATCCACACCGACTACTGGGAGCCGTTCTTCCGGGCGTGCGAAGAGACCGGCACGGTCATCAACATGCACATCGGATCCAGCTCGAAGATGCCGTCGACTTCGGCCGATGCGCCGGCTGCGGTGGGCTCCACGCTCACCTTCGGCAACGCCATGAGTTCGATGGCCGACTGGCTGTTCTCCGGCTGGCTGGAACGACTGCCCACCCTGAAGCTGGCCTACTCCGAAGGCCAGATCGGCTGGATTCCTTACATCCTCGAGCGGGCGGACAATGTCTGGGAGGAGAACCGGGCGTGGGGTGGCTTCGGTGAGAACGTGCCCGAGCCGCCGTCCACCTACTACTACCGCCAGATCTACGGGTGCTTCTTCGACGATAAGTACGGCTTGGACAACCTGGAGAAGGTCGGGGTGGACAACATCTGCTTCGAGACCGACTACCCGCACTCGGACTCCACCTGGCCGCACTCCAAGGAGGTGGCCGAGAAGCTGATGGGTCACCTTCCCGAGGACGTGATCTACAAGCTGATGCGCGGCAACGCTATCGAAATGCTGGGTCTCGACTTCGATAAGTAGGGGGCCCAGCGGGTCGGTGGGTGTGGCCCTCGACTGACGCGATCCTCAACCGAGTACGAAGAAGCCAAGGCGCCGACACCGGTGCCTTGGCTTTTTCTGTTTCATCAGGGGAAGAGCCCCCATTCCTGCCCTTGCGTCCCCAGCCATGGCCATCTTGGGAGGCCTGACCCGGTTGCCGTCCGAGTGGCACGGGTCACATGTGTCGGCGTCGGCTGACAGTCCTCCTTGTCACAGGCCCTCTTCATACTGGACACATGTTCGACTTCGTCGATACGTCCGGTTTGCCTGATGCG
This sequence comes from Candidatus Microthrix subdominans, assembly GCA_016719385.1. Taxonomy (NCBI): domain Bacteria; kingdom Bacillati; phylum Actinomycetota; class Acidimicrobiia; order Acidimicrobiales; family Microthrixaceae; genus Candidatus Neomicrothrix; species Candidatus Neomicrothrix subdominans. The sequence goes on from JADJZA010000007.1 coordinate 760,357, forward strand.
GCGGTGGTGTTTGCTGAGGCGGAGGCGCGGCGTGATCCGGATCGGGAGTTGCGGGCTCCGGTGTCGATCGTGGCGGGTTCGGTGGTTGATGCGGTGGCGGTGTTGGTGGAGCGGGGTGTGGTGGCCGATCCGGGTCCTGGGGTTGCTGCTCGTCGCGACGGCGTGGGTGGGGATGATCCTGCCAGTGGGGTCGGTGGGGTTGGTGGGGTTGGTCCGGACGGCAGTGTTTCGGATGGGGATGGGTCCGACGGTGTTGGGGCCGGTGCTTCCGGGGCTGGGTCCGTTGGGGCTGGTGTTGTGGATGTTGGTGATGTGATGGTGGCGGTCGAGTTGGTTGGTCGGGCTCGGCGGATGTTGGCGGCGGCTGAGTCGGTGATGGTGGCCCGGTTGGAGGATGCGGAGGCGTCGGTGAAGGCGCGTGGTGAGCGGACGACGGCGTGGTTGGGTCGTACGCAGGGGTTGCCGGGGTGGAAGGCGGCTGAGACGACGAGGGTGGCGGCTGCGTTGGATTCGACGTTCGACAGGTTTGCTGGGGCGTTGGCTGCTGGTGAGATTGATCATTCGTATTGCGCGGCGTTGGTGCGGGCGTCGAACGAGCGGATCGAAGACGCGTTGGTCGATTTGCAGGACGAGTTGTTGGCTCGGGTTCCTGGCCGCCGGTTTGGTGCGTGGCGGCGGGAGTTGTCGGCGGTGTGTGCGTTGTTGGACGCGGATGGTCCTGAGCCGGTGGTGGAGCGGGATGACAAGGTGTTTTTGTCTGAGACCCTGGATGGGCTGGTCGATCTGAGGGGCACGTTTTCGGGGTCGACCGCTGAGGAGGTCCGACAGTTGGTGGAGGCACATACCGATCGGTTGGTGCGTCGGGCCCGGCGGGATGCCAGGTTGACTCCGGATTTGGGGGTGCCGTCGCGTGGGGTGTTGCGGGCTCGTGCGGTGTTGGAGTTGTTGCGGTGGGGTTCGTCGGGTGGGGGCGGTGGCGGTCCGGAGACTCATATCAACCTGGATGTCGAAGCGGCCCCGATGCCAGCCGAAGACACCGACACCGACACCGACACCGACACCGACACCGACAGCGCCGACACTGACACCGGCACCGCCGACACCGCCGACACCGACGAGACCGACGAGACCGACAGCGCCGTCTCCGGCACCGCCGGCACCGACACCGAGGACATGGCCGACACGGCCGAGACCGACACCGACCCCGTGGGTGCCGACCAGAGCGCCGGCGGTCACGCTGGTCCGCCCGGTTGCTCGATTCCGCACGATTCCAGCGGAGCGCCGGCCGGCCAAGCGGTCCCCGGCGATGGTGCCCCTGCCGGAAACCTCGCCCAACCGGCCGGGTTGAATCGACGTCCGCCGGTGGGGGAGCTGTCCCGGGATTGGTTTCGGCGGGTGCTGGGCCAACGCGGTGACGTGCTTGCCGGCACCGCCCGGTTGGCTGACACCAACCTGTGGCGGCTGTTGTGTAACCCGGTCATCCACACGTTCGTCACCGACTCGGCCCACGAGATCCTCCAGATGGGCCGGGCGGTCCGGCTGGCCACCCCCGCCCAACGACGTGCGCTGCGACTGCGCGACGGCGGATGTGTGTTCCCGGGATGCGACGCACCGATCGGCTGGACCCAGGCACACCACGTCGTGCACTGGTCCACAGGCGGCCGCAGCGATCTCGGGTGTCGCTCGCCCTGTTATGCACTACCCACCACGACGTCACCCACCGACGGGACTGGCAGATGCTGCCCAACCACGACCCGCACGACCAACCCGATGGCACGTTCCACTGGATCACCCCCTCGGGCGACGTCCTGTGGTCCCAACGCCACGGCGAATTCATACCCTGACCCGACGGCGGAGCCGGCCGATGGGGTTGCTGGCCCCCGTTATCGACTGCTGGGCGTGTCGCCATGGCCGGTTCAGCTCGACCCGGCACCCGTTGCCGTCTGCCTGGCCACCGTCGCCATTCGGCTTGATCATGGCGAGGCTCTCGGCACGTTTGTGTTCTAGCGTGCGCCGCTGTGTCGACTACCGAAGGGCCCTCTCCACCTCGTCGTGCCCTTGGCGGCGCGTTGTCGCTCTTCGTGCCGGCCGTGCCCTTCGCCATGGTGCTGGGCGTGGCGATCGGCGAGTCGTCGATCAACAACTTCGTCGGCTGGGCCAGTTCGTGGATCATCTTTGGCGGCGCCAGCCAGCTGACCCTGATCACCATCCTCGCTGCTGGTGGCGCCCCGTTCAGTGCGCTGGGGGCGGCGCTGGCAGTGAACTCCCGGCACCTGATGTATTCGGCTGCACTCGCTTCGCGCTTCACCGACCAGCCCCGCTGGTTCCGCTGGCTGGCTCCATATGTGCTGATCGACCAACAGTTCGCGCTCACCGAGCCGTTGGAGGATGACGCTCACGATTGGCGCCGCTACTACCTGACCTCGGGGGCGGTCTTCTGGACGCTCTGGCAGACCACGGTGGCGCTCGGGATCCTTCTCGGCCCTCTGGTGCCCGATTCCTGGGGTCTGGACTTCGCCGTACCGCTGATGTTCCTCGGTCTGGTGGTCGTGGCGCTCAACCGGATGCCGGCTGTCGTCGCCGCGGTCAGCGGGGGTGTTGGGGCGTGGTTGTTCGCCGGGCTGCCCAACAACCTGGGGCTTCTGGCCGGCGGGCTGGTGGGCGTGATCGTCGGCACGCTGGCCGATCGAGAAGGTGAGGACGAGGCGGGTGGCCTGCGCCCGATCGACCGCGTCCCCGAGCACGACGACGGCGACCCCTCCACGCCGGCAACCCATAACGCGGCCGATCGAGCCGCCCGCGATCTCGCCGAGCATTCGGCCCACGACATCGCCGAGGAGTTCACGGGCCTGGATGACCTGAGCGAAGGGACCGAGCCGTGATCCTGCTGGTCATCGTGCTGGCGGGCATCGGCTCCTACCTGTTCCGCAGCGTGTTCATCCTGGCGCTGGCGGATCGCACCCCACCCCCGGTGGTGTCCAAGGCGCTGCGCAACGTCGGCCCGGCCGTGCTGTCGGCGCTGGTCGTCACCGATCTGTGGGGGCCGAGCGCCCCGCCGGTCGGCACGCCGGAATTGCTCGGCGTGCTGGCGGCCGGCCTGGCAGCCTGGCGAACCCGCAACCTGATCGTTGCGGTGGTGGTGGGCATGGTCGTGCGCTGGGTGCTGTTGGCGGCGGGTCTCTGACCGATGACGCGACGGCCGGATCAGGAGACCTTCCCGTTCAAGGAGCACCTTGGGTTCACGGTTCACGACGGTGAGGCCACCGGCACCGTGACCCTCCTCCTCGGCGAGCGTCATATGAACCCGAACGGCGTTGCCCACGGTTCGGTTGCGTTTGCGCTGATGGACACGGCCATGGGATCGGTGGTCATGAGCACGATCGAGCATGGCGCCATGCAGAGGGCCGATGGGTTGAACCGGGCGTGCTCAGCCGGTGAACTTCGGCGGCAGCGGCTTGGCAGCCTCGTCGTCGCCGCTCGGCGGTGCCTCGATCGTCGACGGCGGCTCCGGTTCGGTGAGGGCCAGGTCGAAGCAGTAGTCCGGCGCGCTGACCGGGTTGCAGCGGGCCACGCGAAGCGGGGCGTCGGCCGGCGCAGCACGCTCGGCGACCAACGCAGCGCCGCGGCTGGTGGGCGGCAGGGGCGAGACGTAGTCGGCGAACGGTAACCCGTAAACGCCCAGCAGCTTGGTGAGGCCGGGCACCGGGTAGTCGGTCGACACCCACTGGGCGCCCGAGGCAAAGGCGGCGTCCTGCATGGTCGTGTTTCCCGACTGGGCCTGGCTGATCGGGGTGTCGGCGCGGGTGCGGACGACATAGCCCGCCTCGACCGCTTGCTCGATGGTGGCGCGGTCGGTCATTGGATCGTTCAGCTTGACGAACGCAGCGTCGGGTTCCCCGGGGGCGTTTGACGTGAACATCACCCGTCCCTCGAGCGCCGGGTGCCCGTCGCGGTAGCGGTCGGCGATGACGTTCTCGTTGTCGAGCAGGAACATGGTCTGGCCACGGAGCGCTGACATCGCCGGCCAACCCGGCCCGGTCACCACCTCGTCGAGCGTGGCGGCGTTGCCCCGCAGGTCGTCGGGCGTGAACATGGCGTCCTCCGGGAACACGGTGCGGATCTCGGCGTCGAGGTCATCGAGACGCGCGGCGGTGAACGGCAGGGGTTCGGTCAGGTCGACCGGCAGGTCGCCCTCGAACATATCGTCCTTCAACTCGAGCAGAACAGCGATCGGAAAGTGGCCGGGGTGCGCTGTCGACCAGTCACGTACCTGGGTCAAGCACTGGGTCAACAACACGCAGGTGGTGCGCATGTCGAAGTCGGGGATGTGTAACACCTTGGTCCCCGGCTCCTGCAGCTCGGGTGGGTCCCACGCCTCGTACTCCTCGTCGTACGGCGCGATGCCGGTGACGATGTTGGCGACCGGATCGGCGTAGCGGCCGCCCTCGGGGTCGGCGACGAGGTCGAGCTCGATCTGGCGGACCCCTTCGCCGGAGAACTGCTGTGGCAGGGGGCCGTGCTCGTAGAGCAACTCTTCGGGTTTCAGCTCGGGTGGGGCAATCGTCTTGGCGAAGTCGAACAGGCCCTTCAGCGGTGGCAGGTGATAGCTGTTGTGGCTGCCGAGGAACTGCAGTTCGTTGAGCCTGAGGTCGTCCTGGGTGGGGGCATCGTCCTGGCGTGGCGACGTCGGAGCGGCGCCGGCGTTCGATGCGGTCAGCGGTACCATGAGCGCCACGGCGCACAGCGCCGCAACCACTCCGTTTCGTGCGTGCGTTCGGGGCTGCGTCATGGTCCCTCCGACCCTCTGTGCTCAGTGCTTCGGTGAGGGTACCGCTTGTGTCGCACGTCATAGCGATTTGGGAACGATGGCGCCCGCTCTTGTGGGCGGACTCGGCGGTGGCCGAACCGTCGCCCGCGGTCCTGATGCGACACACTGAGCTGATGAACGATCACGCAGCTGCAGCCGACGTTGAGGACGCGGTGACACGCTGGGGTGCGGTCACGTTGTCCGAGTTGGATGGGACGGCCGTCCTGGTCTTGGGTGACGGCCTCAACACGGTTGACGGCGAGTGGTTGGATGGGGTGATCGACGCCATCGATCGGCTCGAGGGTGCCGAGCAGCCGCCGGCCTTGGTGACGATCGGGTCACAGCGGGCCTACTGCACCGGCTACGACCTCGAGTTTCTTGCCGGGCTGGAGCAGGGTGAGGTGGAGGCCGAGGTCGAGCGGTCGCTGGACGTGCTGGCCCGGATCCTGACCTACCCCGGCCCAACCGTGGCGGCGCTGTCGGGCCACGCCTTCGGATACGGGGCCATGTTGGCACTGGCCCACGATCAGCGGGTGATGCGCGCCGACCGGGGTTGGTTCTGCCTGCCCGAGGTGGACCTGGGTCTGGCGTTCCAGCCGTTCCAGTTGGCCCTCATCCGGGCACGTCTGATGCCCCAGACGGCGCACCGGGCCATCACCACCGGCCACCGGTTCGACGCGGCCGAAGCGTTGGCCGCCGGCATCGTCGAGCACATCGCCGAACCAGACGCCCTGAAGGGACGTGCGCTCGAACTGGCGGCGGACGGTGCCGGGAAGGCGCCCACCATCGTGTCGACGTTGAAGCGCGACCTGTATGCCGACGTGTTGGCGGCGCCCCGCCTGGGCCGCTGAGCGCAACGCTCCACAACATCGGTCGGCCTTCCGGTCGACACGCGCAGCGGGTCCTCAGTCGCTGGAGACTCGGGCGCCCAGCGATCGAAAGGCCAGCGTGAAGGTCACCAGGCCCAAGCCGAGCACGGCCGCAATGGCCTTGGCGATCGGCGCCACCTCCCACCCGCTGGACACGATCGCCCGCAGGCCCTCGAGCAGGTAGGTCACCGGGTTGTAGGTGGCGGCGGTCTGCAGCCAGCCGCTGAGCGCCTCCTTGGGAAGAAACGACGTCGTGAGGAAGGCGAACGGAAAGAACAGCAGAAAGCTGGAAGCGACCGCGCCCGGGTTTCCGGTGCGCAGAGCGATCGTGTACGGGAAACCGGTGAAGGCCACGCCCCAGGCGCCGGCGATCAGCAGGAAGGCCAGCATGCCCAGCGGGCCGGTGACGAAGCGAACGCCCATGACCATGGCCAGGGCGGTGACGCCGATGCTGAGGACGACCACCAGCACGAAGTCGGCGATCATCAGCCCGAGCAGCAGCGCGGGCCGCTTTACCGGGGTGACCAACAGGCGATCGAAGTAGCCGTCCTGGATGTCGGTCACCAGCGCCGAGGCACGGGACACACCGGTGACGGCGAAGATGATCGCCACCGGCAGCTGGAAGGCCTTGAAGTCGGTCACGCTGCCGCTGCTCTGGGCCAACTTTTGGAGCGATCCCACGTTGACGAAGAAGAAGAACACCGGCACGATGATCGCCGGGATGATCGCCTCCGGCTCCCGGGGAAGGCTGCGGATCGCCCGTCGGGCCACCGTGGCCAGGTCGGTGAAGAAGCCCGCGGGGCGGGCGCTGATCTGGGTGCTGATCTCGGTGTTGCTCACTCGGACTCCACGTCGTCTTGGTCGTCGTCGTCCCCGGCCAGACGCTCGCCGGTCACCGAGACGAACACGTCGTCCAGGGTGGGCGTGCGCAGCGTCAGGCTGAGGACCTTGAGGTCGGCCTTGCCCAGGGCGATCGCCACCGGGCTGAGCAGGGCGGCACCGTTGGGGGTGCCGACCAGCAGCTCGTGGCCTCGCATCTCGACGCCCTCGGTGCCCTCGAGCCCGGCCAGGGTCGATTCGGCCAGCTCCATCTGGGCATGTTCGACCTCGACGACGATCAGGTCGTTGCCGAGCTGGCGCTTCAGCGCGGTCGGGGTGTCCTCGACCGCGAGCTTGCCGTGGCTGATGATGCCCACCCGGTCCGCCAGCTCGTCGGCCTCCTCGAGGTACTGCGTGGTGAGGAACACGGTCATCCCCAGCTCCTCGTTGAGGTGGCGCACCTCGTCCCACACCTTCTTGCGGCTGATCGGGTCGAGACCGGTGGTCGGCTCGTCGAGGAACAGCACCTGCGGGTTGTGCACCAGCGAGGCGGCCAGGTCGAGGCGCCGCTTCATGCCGCCCGAGTAGGTGGCCACCCGCTGGTCGAACGCCTCGCCCAGGTCGATGAACGAGATGATGTCCGTGGTGCGCTGGGCGATCTCCGAGCGGTTCAGGCCGTAGAGCCGACCCTGGATGTCGAGGATCTCCCGCCCGGTCTGACGCTCGTCCAGCCCGGCGTCCTGCAGCGCCACCCCGATGTTGAACCGCACGCCGTTGGGGTCCTTGGCGACGTCGTGTCCGAGCACGGCGGCCGTTCCGGACGTGGGTGCCAACAGGGTGCACAGCATGCGCACCATCGTCGACTTGCCGGCGCCGTTGGGCCCGAGAAACCCATAAATTTCGCCGGGGGCCACGCTGAGGTCGACCCCGTCGACGGCGGGCCTGCCGTCGAAAGTGCGCTTGATGGTGTGGGTTTCGATTGCGGGCGACATGGAGCGGGAAACGTACCCGTTGTCGTGATGGGCCAAACGAGAGGGTGAACTGCGCCGAGCGACCCGATAGCTTCTGACGGGTCGTCAGATAAGTCTCGGCCGCTGATCAGCCAGGAGCGGGCCGGGCAAACCAGGAAGGGCACCACCGCATGAGGGGCATTGTTTTCGACGGAAGCGAAGCGTCGGTTCGCGACGACATCGAGGTGCGGGACCTCCGCGCCGGGGAGGTCCGGGTGCGCATCGAGGCGGCCGGGTTGTGCCACAGCGACGTGTCGGTGATCGACGGAACGATCAAGTTTCCGCCGCCGGTCGTGCTCGGCCACGAGGGAGCGGGCGTCGTCGTCGGCGTCGCCCCCGACGTCACCACCCTGGCCGAGGGCGACCACGTGGTGCTCAGCACCCTCGGCAACTGTGGCATCTGTGCCGAGTGCGCCCGGGGCAAGCCGACGTTCTGTCGGGCCAACGCCGGGCGGCTGGGCCGTCCCTTTACCGTCGGCGGCGAGAAGGCCTTCCAGTTCGCCAACACGTCGGCGTTCGTCGAGGAGACCGTCGTCAAGGCCACCTCGGCGATCGCCGTTCCCAAGGAGATTCCCCTCAGCTCGGCATCGCTGATCGGGTGCGGCGTCATCACCGGCGTCGGCGCCGTGATCAATCGGGCCAAGGTCAGCCACGGCGAGTCGGCGGTGGTGATCGGCGTGGGCGGCATCGGCCTCAACGTCGTGCAGGGCTTGGCGCTGTCCGATTCGCTGCCGATCATCGCCGTCGACACCAACCCGGCCAAGGAGCAGCTCGCCCGCGAGTTTGGCGCCACCCACTTCGTCTGCGCCGGCGAGGGGGTCGACCTGGTCGAGGCGATCAAGGAGATCTGCCCCAACGGCGTCGACTACGTCTTCGAGTGCGTCGGGTCGACCGCGCTGATCCGCATGTCGACCGACCTGTTGGACTTTGGCGGCACCGTCGTGATGGTGGGGGTGCCCAAGATGGGCGCCGAGGCCAGCTTCGTCGTCAACACGATGTACAACGACAAGTCGATCACCGGCTGCCGCTACGGCTCGTCGCGCCCGGCGTACGACATCCCGATGCTGGTGCGCCTCTACCAGGCCGGTCGCCTGAAGCTGGACGAGCTGGTGAGCGCCACCTATCCGTTGGAGGAGTTCAACAAGGCGCTCGACGAGCTGCACGAGGGCAAGCTGGCCCGCGGCGTGCTCGCCGTGTCCGGAACCGAACCGATCTAACCGTGGCGTTCTCCGAGGAACTGCGCGAGCTGGCCGAGCGGGTTTCCAACTGGGGTCGCTGGGGCGACGACGACCAGGCCGGCACCGGCAACCTGTTGACCCCGGAGGCGGCGCGGCGCGGCGCCGCCTGCGTCGTCGACGGCGCGGCGTTTCCGTTGGCGCTCCCGTTGCTGGGGGAGGGCAAGGGCGTGCAGGTCGGCCAGCCGGCCGGTCGGCTCAACGCCGTCCTGACGTTTACGACGATGAACGAGCGCGATCCGATGGCTCCCGGCATCTGGACCGGCTGCGACGATCAGCTGACGATGTCGACCTCGGCCGGCACCCACGTGGACGCGCTTTCACATGTCGCCTACGACGGCCTCTTGTACAACGGCCGGTCGACCGACACGATCGGTGCCGCCTCCGGCGCCACCTGGTGCGGTGCGGAGCAGCTGCGGCCGATCAACACCCGGGCGATCCTCCTCGACGTGCCCCGCACGTTGGGGATCGACTTCATGGAACCGGGGCAGGCGGTGACCGCCGACGTGCTCGACGCCGCCATCGAGCGCGCCGGGGTCACACCCGAGCCGGGCGATGTCGTGTTGGTGCGCACCGGCGACGTCCGCCACTACCTGTCGGGTGACCGTCGCCGCTACGCGGTCGGCAAGGACTGGCAGCTGCCGGGCATCGGGGTCAGCTGCGTTGAGTGGTTTGCCCGCCACGACCTGGCCGGGGTGTTCAGCGATACCTACAGCCACGAGGTGTTTCCGCCCGAGACCGGCAACTGGGACGATCTGCTGGCCGTCCACCTGCTGTGCCTGCGCGATCTGGGCATGGTGCAGGGTCAGAACTGGAACCTGGAGGCGTTGGCGGACGAATGTGCCGCCCATCCCGACCGGCCGGCCACCGCTCAGCTGATCGCCGTGCCCGAACCCCTGGTCGGCGCCACATCGACGCCGGTCGCCCCGCTCGCCATCCGCTGAGGATGCTCAGTCGGTCGCGAGATGGTGGTCTGCGTCGGCCTGGGTGGCCTGAAGGTCGACGTCGCCGCCAAACGGACCGGCGGCGACCCGGATGACCAGCTGGCCGTTGCCGAGCGACACCAACACCGACGCCCCGAATCCGTCGGGTACCTCGATGGTCCGTTCGTAACCGCCGTAGTGCCATTCGTGCACGTCATAGGTGCGCGTCGTCGCCGAGCGGACGTTGGTCCAGAAGCGGACCGATCCTTGGCGCAGTTCGACGTGCACGTCCTCGGGGCTGACGCCGGGCACCGGTGCCACGACGACGAATGCGGCGTCGGAGCGGTAGGCGTTGATCGGCACACGCTGGGGCGACGCCTCCAAGCGGTGCTGGGCCTCGCGCGTCGAGGCGAGCACCTCCTCGTGGGAGGCACCGTCGTGGCCTTCGGCCCGGCCGGCGCTGCGGTTTGATTCGTCGTGATCGCCCGTGGATGTGCTCATCGACACACCGTATCCCGGACCTCCGGCCCCCAGCCCGCGCTGGCGAACGCTTCTTCGTGGAGGTGCTTCGCCGCCCTTGACCTACGCTCTGGGATTCCAACCCGAACCCAGAGCCCCGCGGGGATGAGGAGCCACAGCACCGTGAAGCTGACGATGAAGCACGACTTCGACCACCCGATCGAGGAGGTGTGGGCGATGTTTTCCGACCCGAAGGCACACGTCGCCAAGTTCGAGGCGATGGGTCACCACAACATCGAGGTGATCACCGAGGAGCCTTCCGACGACGGCTTGCGCATGGTGATCAAGAGGAACACCGATCTCGACGTGCCGGCGATCGCCAAGAAGGTGCTGCCCTCCAGCCCGCTGGTCACCACCGATGACGTCTGGATGGACAAGGGCGATGGCACCTACGGCGGCCACTTCGACGTGACGATGGACGGTGTTCCACAGCAGACCAAGGGCACCACGTTGATCACCTCCAACGACGACGGCACCACCCACTACGAGATCGAGATGGACGTCTCGATCAAGGTGCCCCTGATCGGCGATCGGATCGCCAAGGCGTCCAAGGGCGAGCTGGAGAAGCAGATCAACGCCGAGTTTGCCGCGGGCGACGCCTGGTTGAGCCGGGCCTGATCGGGCCCTCTCGCCCTTGAGCTGGCAGGCCGTGTGAACCCCCAGTCCCGGTATCGGAGCTTTGACCGAGACACCTGGGCCGGGCTGCGCGCCTCCACGCCGCTCACCCTGAGCGAGGCCGACGTCGCCGACCTGCGCGGCATCAACGACCGTCTCGACCTGCACGAGGTGGAGGAGGTGTACCTGCCGGTCTCGCGCCTGATGAACCTGCGCGTCAGCGCGTCTCAGGCGCTCTTCCGTGCCACCGATACCTTCCTGGGTGCGCCGGCGGTCAAGGTGCCGTACCTGTTGGGGGTGGCCGGATCGGTGGCGGTGGGTAAGTCGACGACCGCCCGGGTGTTGGCGGCGCTGTTGAAGCGCTGGCCCGATCACCCCAAGGTGGCGCTGATCACCACCGACAACTTCCTGCACCCCAACGCCGTACTGGCCGAGCGCGGCCTGATGGAGCGCAAGGGGTTTCCGGAGAGCTACGACCGGGCCGCGCTCATCGACGTGCTCAGCCGGCTCAAGAGCGGCGAGCCATCGGTGACGACACCGGTGTACAGCCACGTGAGCTACGACATCGTCCCCGACGAGTCGCAGGTGATCTGCGATCCCGACATCGTGATCGTCGAGGGCCTGAACGTATTGCAAGCACCGATGGTGGAGCGGGGCACCCCCGTGGTGTTCGTGTCGGACTTCTTCGACAGCTCGCTGTACGTCGACGCCCCCGAGGACCTGGTCGAGCAGTGGTACGTCGAGCGGTTCTTCAAGCTGCGCGAGACCGTGTTTCAGACCTCGGACAGCTACTTCACGACCTATGCCCGGCTCGATGAGGCCGAGGCCGAAGCGACCGCCCGTCGAATCTGGCGCACCGTCAACGGCGCCAACCTGGCCGAGAACATCCTGCCCACCCGCGAGCGGGCCGACGTGATTCTGGAGAAGGGCCGCGCCCACCGGGTGGAGCGGGTGCACTTGCGTCGTCTGTAGGTAGTTTCAACCCGCTCCCTCTAGAATCTGACGAACCGTCAGATTTCGAACGAGGAGCGCCCGCACATGGGAATGTTGGACAACAAGGTGGCCGTCGTAACCGGGGCCGGTCAGGGCATCGGTCGAGGCCATGCGCTGGAGCTGGCCCGCCACGGCGCCAAGGTGATCGTGAACGACCTGGGCAGCTCGGTGCACGGCGAGGGCACCGGCAAGGCCGCCGACGACACGGTGGCGCTGATCGTCGAGCGCGGCGGGCAGGCCGCCTCCAACTTTGCCAACGTGGCCGACTACGCAGCGGCGGGCGAGATGGTTGCGCAGGCGATCGATACCTACGGGCAGCTCGACATCCTGGTCAACAACGCCGGCATCGTGCGGGACTCGGCGATCTGGAACATGGACGAGGCGGATTTCGACTCGGTGATCGCCGTGCATCTCAAGGGTGCCTGGGCCCCGTCCAAGCACGCAGCGGTGCACTGGCGTGAGCGCAACAAGGCCAGCGGTGCGCCGGTGGGCGGCCGCATCATCAACACCACCTCCGGTGCCGGCCTGGTCGGCAACTTCGGCCAGTCCAACTACGCCACCGCCAAGGCCGGCATCGCCGGGATGACCCAGACCCTCAGCCTCGAGCTGGCCAAGATGGGCGTGACGGTCAACTGCGTCGGCCCCGCCGCCGCCACCCGTATCACCGCCACCATGCCCGGTGCGCCCGACGTGATCGAGGCCGACGATGTGGCCGAGGGCGAGTGGAACCCGATGGACCCGTCGGTGTCCTCGCCGCTGGTCGCATGGCTGGCCTCCGATGAGGCCGCCCACGTCAGCGGTCAGGTGATCCGCGCGGTGGCGGAGAACATCATCTGGATGGAGGGCTGGAGCGACGGCGCAACCCTCAACAACAAGGGCAAGCGCTGGGACGCCACCAAGCTGGGTTCGCAGCTCGGAGTCGACATCTTCGGCACCCGAGCCCCGGGTCTGCGTTACTGAAGCCCACGCCCGGATGTTCCCGTCGGTCGGGATGGCGGAGCCCGGATGCGCCGGTCGCTCCGCCATCTCTCCTACGTTGGCAGGGTGGCACGCTTCTCACGACCCGCGTCGAACCCGGTTCCCGGTGACATCCTGGACCTGCGCAACGACCCCATCGCCGCCGGCCCGCCGGAGCGACGGGTTTCCGATGCCGAGACCGTGGTGCACCGGGCGACCGGCGCCCGCGGAACGGTCGACAAATGGCACCGCGACTGGGTGGTGTTGCGGCTGCTGGATGGCACGACACGTCGGGTGACCAACCTGGCGGGCGGCTTTGCTGTCGCCGGCGAGACGATCACGCTGATCGGCGTGGACCGGGTTCCGTCGTCGGGCTTGTCGCTGGGACGGACCGCGTCGGGCTCGATCGCCGCCCCACAAGGCCCGGCCAAGGTCGCCCGGGCCAGCCGCCTGTGGGTGGAGGGCGACCACGATGCCCGCCTGATCGAGCGGGTGTGGGGCGACGACCTGCGCGACGCCGCCATCGTCGTCGAACCCCAGGGCGGGATCGACGACCTCGACGCGGCGGTCGCCCGGTTCGCTCCTGGGCCGCAGGCCCGCCTTGCCGTGTTGGTCGATCACCTCATCCCGGGCACGAAGGAGTGGCACCTCACCGAGTCCCAGCGCAGCGCAGCGTCGAAGTGGGTCACGGTCGTCGGTCATCCGTTCGTCGACGTGTGGGCGTGCGTCCGTCCACAGGTGGTCGGCATCGCGGCATGGCCCGACGTGCCCAAGGGCGAGGATTGGAAGACCGGCACCTGTCGCCGCCTGGGCTGGGGGACGCCCCAGGAGGGTTGGCGTCGTATCCTCGCCTCGGTGAACGGATTCTCTGACCTCGATCCCTCTTTGGTGGGCGCCGTCGAAGCGGCCCTCGACGCCCTGGTCGGCGGCGGGGAGGAGCCGACGTGAGCCAGGCCGAGACCAAGCCGGGCACCGTCGCAGAGGTGCTTGCCGGCGCGCTGGCAGCACTCGGCGTGCGGCGCACGGTCGGACTCGATCTGGGCACGGCCGCCGGGGGCCTTCCCCATATTGACGTCGACGACCCCGACCTGGCCGTGTTGCTCGCCGACGCCGACGGGGCGGTCAATGGCGGCCTGGGCGCAGCGGTACTCGCCGGTCAGCTGTTGCACCTGTCATCGCTCCCCGGCGGTACAGCGTTTCCCCAGACGGTCGGATCACCCGAGGAACTGCTCGACACGCTGGCGGGAATCGACCCGATGATGCCCGCCACCGTGGCGCTGCACCTCGATCTCGACCTGGGCGCAGACGTGCCCGACGGCCTGACAGTGGGCGGTGAGCTCGACCGGCAGGTGGCCTACCAGCTGGGATCATCCTTACAAGGCGCTCCGCTGGCGGTGATCGCCGGCGTCGGCGTCGTCCGTTCCGGCTCGGTCGAGGCACTGGCTTCGTTCGCCGAACGCCTGGGCATGCCGGTGCTCAACACGGTCGGGGCCAAGGGTGTGTTTCGTTGGAACAGCCCTTACCACGCCGGCACGATCGGCCTCCAGGCCCGCGACGGCGAGCTCGGTGGCGTCGACGACGCCGTGGTAGTGATCATCTGCGGGGTCGGCGACGACGAACTGCCCGCCCGTCCGACCGGCAACGTGATCGACCTCGATCCCCGTCAGCTCTCGATCGCAGCAGAGGGCTGGACCCGTCCTGCCGGCGGCCCGGCGCCACGCCCGCCGCTGTACGAGGCGCTGGCGGCGGTCACCGGTCCTGCCTACGAGCGCGACGAGGTGCCGCTGTCGGCGCCTCGAGCTGCACTTCACCTCTCCGGGGCGGCACCCGACGACGGCGTGGCGGTCGTCGAGGCCGATCTGGCGGGCTTCTGGGTTGGGCGCGCGTTTCCGACGGCCGTGCCGCGGTCGGTCGTCGTCGCCACCACGCCGCTGCCGGGCTTTGCTGCGGCGGGTGCCCTGATGGCTCGCCTGGCCGGTCGCCCGTCGATCGGCGTGCGCGCCGGTGGCATGGAGGTCGACGGTGGTGAACTTGAGCCCGAGGTGCTGGCGCTCGCCCAACGGCTCGGGGTCGGTGTGGTCGTGCAGGCGTGGGCGCCCGATGCTCCCGCCATGAGCGCCGACGAACACGCTCGCGCCACCGAGGCGGACTATCGCGGGGTGGGTGCTCCCTTCCAGGGTTCCTCGTCGCAGGGTTCGCTGGTTCGCCCCGTGGCTGTGGCGCTCGACGACCTCGACGCGATCGTCGAGGTGGCGGGCCGGCCAGTTTCGTGGGCCACGTTGCCGTCGGCGCCGAGCCCGTCCCCTCAGTGAACGCCGCCGGCAGCCGGCTGACCGCGGCCCAGGATGCCCGGCGTCGACGCATGCTGCGGGAGGTCTCCGCGTTGGCAGCGGAGGGCGGCTACGAGTCGGTACAGATGCGCGACGTCGCCGCCCGTGCCGACGTGGCGATCGGGACGTTGTACCGCTACTTTCCCTCCAAGGAGTACCTGGTGGCATCGGTGATGGAGGCCGAGGTGGGGGCGTTGGCCGCCGACCTGGAGGCCCGTCCCGCGCGGGGGAATTCGGCCGGCGAGCGGGTGTTGGCCGTGCTCGGACGGGCCAATCACGCCCTGTTGGCCCGCCCCAACGTGTCGATCGCCCAGATCCGGGCGCTGGTGTCGGGCAATGACGAGGTGGCCGAGGTGGTCAAGACCGTCACCGATGCCATGCGCGCCCTGATCGTCGCCGCTATGGAGGCCGAACCGACCGACGAATCGATCGACGTGGCCGACACCCTCTTCGACGTCTGGTTGGCGGCACTGGTCGGATGGATCTCGGGTATGACCGAGGCCGACGAGGTGCAGCGAAAACTGGCCCGCACCGTCAAACAGCTGTTGCCGATGTCCTAAGCTGCCGGTGGCCACCGGACGGTCCATCCGGAATCCCCTGATGCGTGCGCGCTTTGGTGGCCCAGGGGGAACGTTCATGGCCGAACAGCGCGACACCGTCCATCCCGACACGAGCTTGGTCGACGACGAGGGGCCGATCGACGAGGCCGAGGAGCACAACGTCCTCGGGTTGCCATGGGGTGAACGGGTTGAGCTGCCCGGCCGCGGCAAGACGTTCTACCGTCGGGTCGAGGGGCCTCCGGGCGCACCGACCCTTCTGTTGCTTCACGGCTGGGTGGCCAGCGGTGGGTTGAACTACTACAACGCGTTCGACGAGCTGTCGAAGCACTTCAGCATCATCGCTCCCGACATGCGGGGCCACGGCCGAGGCATCCGCTCGCGGCGGCGGTTTCGCTTGGCCGATTGCGCCGACGACACCGCTGCGCTGATCGAGCATCTCGGCTGCGGACCGGTGATCGCCGTCGGATACTCGATGGGCGGCCCGATCGCCCAGCTGTTGTGGAAGCGCCACCCGGAGCTGGTGTCCGGCCTGGTGCTCGCCGCCACCGGCAGCTGGCTGGTGCCCGGCCTGCGCCAACAGATCGTCGTGGTCGGTGCGGTCTCGGCGATCGCCGGGCCGCTGCGCGTCACCTGGGGGCTGCCGAAGACGATCCGCAGGCGCATCCCGTTCGCCCCGACCGGGGAGCGGCCCAGCACCTTCCAACGCTGGGCGTCCGAGGAGATGCGCCGCCACGACTGGCGCATGGTCACCGAGGCGGGGGTGGCGGTGGCCACCTTCGACTCCCGACGCTGGATCAAGTACTGCGACGTGCCCACCACCGTGCTGGTCACCACGAGGGACCGGGCGGTGTCGCCCCTCGAGCAGGCCCGCACGGCGCTGTTGATCCCGACCGCCGAATTCCTGCGCTACGACGAGGGGCACCTGGCCCCGGTCAAAGAGACCTTTGGCCCCAAGCTCACCGAGGCCTGCCTGCACACCGCAGCCCGCATCGGCCTGCCCGCCGATGCGGACACGACGGAACCGGTCGACCTGCGCCTGATCGACTGAATCACTCCAGCGGCAGTTGCTGCACTGCATAACCCAACACGCTCGTCGGCGCCTTCGTTACTCCTGAGCCGAGCCGAGTCCCAGGATGCGCTCGGCGTTGGTGCGCAGAAACTTGGGCCACACCTCGTCTTTGAAGGCCACGTCGGGCAGCTCGGAGAAGATCCGGTCGTAGGTGAGCCCGGCGGGGAAGTACCCGGCATAGATGATCTTGTCCGCACCCCGGGTATTGGCGTAGTCGATGATCGCCTGGGGGTAGTACCTGGGGGCGAATGCAGAGGTGGAGTAATACAGGTTGGGCCACTTGATCATCAGCTTCACCGCCAGCGCCTCCCACGGCTCGGCGCCGTGGCGCATGACGAACTTCAGCTCGGGGAAGAACCAGCACACCTCGTCGATCAGCTCCACCTTCTGGTCGGCCATCGGCACCCGAGGGCCGGGCACGCCGGCGGTGACGAAGATCGGCAGGTCGAGCTCGACGCACTTGGCGTACAGCGGGTAGTAGCGGGCGTCGTTGATCGCCACCCGGTAGGCGAACGGGGTGGTGGTCACCGCACGCACACCGAAGTCGGCGACCAGGCGTTCGAGCAGCCGGATGGTGTCCATGCCGCCGTTGGGGTCGAGCTCGGCGCAGGCGATGAAGCGGTCGGGGAAGTCGCGGATGGCCCGGCGGGGCGCCTCCCGGTCGTCCTTGGCCACGTTGACCATCGCCCGCTCGACACCGTGGGCGTCCATGTTCATCAGCACGACGGCCACCGGGTCGGCCTCGGGATCGATCTCGGGCGGCACGTCCTTAAACATGTAGGCCGCCGGCATCGAGAAGCTCTTCGACTCCTCGTCGCGCAGATGAGGCTGAATGAACTTGTAAACCTGACTACGGTCTGGCGAGGGGAACCCGACCATGGTGTCGATGATTCCGATGTCCGTTGGCATGCCCATGGACCCAGAGTAGAACACGTTGCAGTTTGAATGGCCGGGGCATCGGGCGACCGAAACGCACCGCTCACCAACAGGGGGACACAGATGACCGACCGGAGCACGGAATCGAGCGGAACGCAGGTTCCGTGGAACCTGGCCGATCTGTGGGAGCTGACCACCGATCGCTATCCCGACCGGGAGGCGCTGGTGGTCGGGAGCCAGCGGGTGACCTACCGGGAGATCGAGGAGCGGTCCAACGCGCTGGCCCACGTGCTGGCCGACGCCGGGGTGGGCCCGGGCGATCACGTCGCCTGCTACATGCAGAACTGCGTCGAGTTCGTGGAGACCATGCTGGCCGCATTCAAGATCCGGGCGGTGCCCCTCAACGTCAACTACCGCTACGTCCACGCAGAGCTGTCGCACCTGCTCCAGGACGGCGACGCGGTGGCGGTCGTCTTTCACCGACGCTTCACCGATGCGATGGCCGAGGTAGCGGGCGACTTGGACGACCTGCGCATCAGCCTGGTGGTCGACGACATCGATCCCCGAGCCGAGCCGTCGCAAGGCGACCCGGTCGCCTTCGGTGCGATCGACTACACCGAGGCGGTGGGGGCCGCGTCGACCGCTCGCGACTTCGGCCCACGCAGCGGCGACGACATCTACCTGATGTACACCGGCGGCACCACCGGCATGCCCAAGGGGGTCGAGTGGCGTATGGAGGATGCCTTCTTCGCCTGCGTCGGCGGCGGCGACCCGATGCGCCTGCTCGGCCCCGTGTCCAGCGTCGACGAACTGTGCGACCGCATCCTCGACGACCAGGTGGTTGTCATGGCCTGTGCGCCGCTGATCCACGCCGCCGCCCAGTGGACGTCGATGTCGTGGTGGCTCTGCGGCGGCAGAATGGTGCTGCTGCCCGGCAGCTTCGACGGCGCCGAGGTGTGGCGCCAGATCGAGGCCGAGGGGGTCAACATCCTCATCGTCATCGGTGACGCCATGGCGCGGCCGCTGCTCGACGCCTGGGACGACGAGGGCGGCTTCGAGGTTCCATCGCTGTACACGGTGTCCTCCGGAGGGGCGCCGCTCAACCCGAACAACAAGGCCCGCCTTCAGGAGATCCTGCCCAACCTGATCATTGCCGACGGCTACGGCAGCTCGGAGACCGGAGCCCAGGGCACCCAGCGACTCATGCCCGGCGATAGCGCCTCCGAGGGCACCAAGTTTGTGCTCGATCCCGAGGTCACCTGCGTTCTCGACGAGGACATGGTGCCGATCGAGCCGGGCTCGGACACGATCGGCAAGGTGGCGCGCACCGGGCGCATGCCGCTGGGCTACTACGGCGACCCCAAGAAGACCGCCGAGACGTTCGTCGAGGCCAACGGCAAACGCTGGGCCATCACCGGTGATCAGGCGGTCGTCGAGGCCGATGGGACGATCACCGTGCTCGGCCGTGGGTCGGTCAGCATCAATACAGGTGGGGAGAAGGTGTTTCCCGAGGAGGTGGAAGCGGCGCTCAAGACCCACCCGGACGTCTTCGACACCGTCGTCGTTGGCGTGCCCGACGAGCGCTGGGGCGAGACGGTCGCCGCCATCGTGGCAGCCACGGAGGGCGCCGAGCCGACGCTGGACGTGCTCAAGGCCCATGTGCGCACCTCGATCGCCGGGTACAAGGTGCCCCGTAAGCTGGTGATCGTCGACGAGGTGGTGCGGTCGCCGACCGGCAAGGCCGACTATCCGTGGGCCAAGAAGACCGCCTCCGACCGGGAATGAACCGACGCCGATCGGGCGGTGACGGACAACCGGGCGGCGACTCGACGCTCAGGGGAAGGGCCGGCCGCTCGTTGGCCCCAGGAACGATCGGCGCACTGGCCGTGCTGGGAGCGGCGGTGCTGTGGGGCGTGATCGGCCCGGTCGCCAACGGCCTGGCCGCCCGGGGCATCGACCCGGTGACCATGGCCGCCTGGAGGGCAATGATCGCCGGCGTCGGCTTCGCGGTCATCTGGCTCATCCAGGCAATGCGGGGCCGCACCGCCGACGGTCCGGATCTTCATGGAACCGGTCTCGAGAGCGGCGCCGCGCCCATCACACCACCGCTTCGACAACCGGTGGTGTGGCTGCGCCTGGTGGCGCTCGGGCTGATCGGCGTCTCGGTCTTCTACACGGCGCTCCCGGCCGCGATCGAGCGCGGTGGCATCACGCTGGCCTGGGTGCTGTTGTACACAGCGCCGCTGTGGGTGCTGATCGGCTCGGTCAGCCTCGGGTGGCTCCGCCCGACCGTCCGGGCGGTCACGCTGGTGCTGCTCGCCACCGGCGGCGTCGCCCTCACCGCCGCCGCTGGTGGCGAGGGCGTCACCGTGAGCGCAGCGGCCGTTGCCTGGGGCCTGGCGGCCGGCCTCAGCTACGCCAGCTACTACCTGGTCGGGCGCACGCTGGTCGAGACCTTGGGCCCGATCCGCACCTACGCGATCGCCATGATCATCGGTGGCTTGGCGCTGGTCCCCTTCGCCGACCTGGAGTGGCCCACCCGAGAGGTCGCCGGGCTGTTGGCGGTGTTGGCGCTGGCGAGCACGCTGCTCGCCTACCTGCTGCTCGGGGTGGGGCTGACCCGCATCTCGTCGACCCGGGCGTCGGTGATCGCAACCGCCGAGCCGGTGGTGGCCACCGTGATGGCGGTTGCGGTCGCTGGCGAACGCCCCGGCCCCCTCGCCTACGTGGGCGGGGTGCTGGTCGTCGGCTCGGCGCTGGCAGCCGGCCTCGGCCCCCTCGACGGCGCCACCGTCCCCAAGCAAGCCCCCTACCCAGTCCCCACGTCCGACCCATCTCCCGACCCATCTCCCAAGTCGGGAGCCCAGAGCGCGCCCTGACGGTCGTTTCCGCTCCCCGGTTCGTTCGCTCGTCCCAAGTCGGGAGCCCAGAGCGCGCCCTGACGGTCGTTTCCGCTCCCCGGTTCGTTCGCTCGCGATGACCGGCACCGAGGTGCGGGTCGGTAGCCTTGATCGGTCATGATTTCGGTCTCCTCACTTGAAAAAGGTCACGGCGGCCGCACACTGTTTCGTGACGTCTCATTTCGACTTCTGCCCGGGCGGCGCATCGCGCTGGTCGGCGGCAACGGCGTCGGCAAGACGACCATCCTCGAGATCGTCGTCGGCCACCAGCGGGCCGATGCCGGCGAGGTGCACCGCACCAAGGACCTCACCGTTGGCTACCTGCCCCAGGACCTCACCGACGAGGTGAACGACACGGTGCTGGCCCATGTGATGGCCGGCGCCGGTGAGCTGGCCGGAATGGAGGAGGAGCTGCGCTCGCTGGAGGCCGACATGGCCTCGCCCGACGCGGCCAAGGCAGAGGCGGCACTCGACGCCTACGGCGAGATCAGCACCCGCTTCGAGGCTGCGGGCGGCTACCAGCTGGAGGCCGAGGCCCAGCGGGTGCTCGCCGGGCTGGGATTCAAGCCAAGCGATGCGAACCGCAGCGTGTCGGAGCTGTCCGGTGGGTGGCGCATGCGGGCCACCCTGGGCCAGCTGTTGTTGGCCAAGCCCGAGGTGCTCGTGCTCGACGAGCCGACCAACCACCTCGACGTCGACTCGGTGACCTGGCTTGAGGAACAGCTGGCCGCCTGGCCGGGCTCGATCCTGTTCGTCTCCCACGACCGCGACTTCATCGATGCGGTGGCCGAGCGGGTGCTCGAGGTGGTCGGCGGCGGCGCCACCGAATACGTCGGCGGGTTTGCCGAGTTCATCGTCGCCCGCGAGGAGCGCTTGGCCAACCTGCAGGCCCAGGCGGCCAGCCAAGCCAAGTCGGTCGCCTCCACCGAGAAGTTCATCGAGCGCTTTCGCTACAAGGCGACCAAGGCCCGCCAGGTGCAGAGCCGTTTGAAGACCCTGGAGAAGCTGGACCGCATCGAGGTGCCCGACCACCGCCAGCTGGTCGCCAAGTTTGGCTTCCCGAAGCCGCAGCGCTCGGCACGCGTGGTCGCCGAACTCGAAGACATCTCGGTGGGCTACGACGATGATGACCCGATCCTCACCGGCGTCGACCTGGTGATCGAGCGCGGTGAAAAGTGGGCGCTGGTCGGCCCCAACGGCGCCGGTAAGTCGACGCTGGTGAAGCTGTTGTTGGGTCAGCTGAAGGCCTCGGCGGGCCACGCTCAGCTGGGCGCCAACGTCGACGTCGCCTACTTCGCCCAGCAACAGGTGGATGAGCTCGACTTGGAGGCGACGGTCGAGGAAACCTTCCGGGCTGCCATCGGCAAAGATCCCGCAGGCCGAAACCTCCGCTCGATCCTGGGCACCTTCGGCTTCCGGGGCGATGCGGTCGACCGGCTGGTCGGCGACATTTCCGGTGGTGAGCGCACCCGGCTGGCGTTGGCGTCGATCATGGTCAACCCGGTCAACCTGCTGGTGCTCGACGAGCCGACCAACCACCTCGATCTGCCCAGCTGCGACGTGCTCGAGGATGCGCTCGAGGCCTACCCGGGCACCGTGCTGATCGTGACCCACGATCGACACCTGATCCGCTCGGTTGCAGCGGGGCTGATCGAGGTGCGCGATGGACAAGTCACGGTCCACCCCGAGGTCGACGAGGCCGTGCTGCACCCGCATCCGTTGAGCGCCACCGTCACGGGTTCCGCCGGGCAGAAGACGTCCGGCCAGGGCAAATCGAACCAGGGCAAGGCCAGTCAAGGGAGGTCCGGCCAGGGCAAGCAACGGGCCAAGGGCCGCAACCGCACGAAGCCGCCGGCCGCCTCGGTACCCGCCGGGGCAAATGGGGGTGGCCCCTCGGGCGGCGCCGGTGCCGGCACCAACCCGGCGGAGCGCCGTCAGGCCTCGGCGGAGGAGCGTCAGCGGCACTCCAACGCCACGCGCGAGCTGCGCAAGCGGGTGCAGGCGGCCGAGAAGCGGGTGGGCCGCACGGAGGGCAAGGTGGTCGAGATCCAGGCGAAGATGGGCGACCCTGCCACCTACGACGACGCCGACAAGGTGAAGTCGCTCGTCGCCCAGTTGGCCGAGGCGAAGGACCGGGCGGCTGCGACGATGGCCGAGTGGGAGGGTCTGATCACCGAGCTGGACGAGGTTGAGGCCTCGCTTGGCTGAGGAGCCTGGTGGGACCGACGAGGCCGCTCCCGATGGGCCCACCGGTCTGAGCGGTTGGTTACGACGCCTCTTCGGCGGGCTCGCCCCGAGCGAGCGCACCCGCGGGTACCCCACCTCGAGCAACCGGGCGTCGTCGATGCACCTGTTCTGGGACCTGCCCGGACGCTTTGTGGAGGTGGGGGTCACCCTCACCATCCTGGACGAGCCTCGAACCGACGACCTGTACTTCTGGGCGTTGCAGGTGGGCTTCGAGGATGCTGCGAGCGGCAGACGCCAGGGTGCCGCCCACACCGGCCCGCAGTGGGCGGCCCAGCATCCCGGGCACGGGGCGGTCAACTGGGGCGGGTACGGCGCCGTCGGCGAACTCGACGGTGGCCAGGGGATGGCTGCATTCCTCGTCGGGTAACGCCAACTCGGTCGACTACCCGTGGCGGGTTGGCGTGCCCTACCGGCTGACCGTCGCCCGAGCGCCGGGCGACTTGGCCACCGGTCCCTCTGCACCCGGGTACGGCGTGCCGGAGGCGACGACGTCAGACCCGCTGGCGGCTGCACCGCCGCCTGGATTCACCGCCTGGCGGGCGACGATCACGCCGCTCGCTGCAGGTCCGGACGCAGGCGTGTCGGCCAACGTCGGTTCGCCTGCTCACACCGCCGAACCCCAGGTGATCCGTGACCTGTGGGCGCCGGGCGACCGGTTGGTGTCACCGATGGTGTGGTCGGAGGTGTTCGCCCGCTGCGACGCCGTCCCGGTTCGGGTTGCCTGGTCCAACCCGACCGCGATCGACGAACGCGGCAATGTGCACCGGGTGCAGTCGGCGCGAGTGAATTACCAGTCGGTGGCCGACGGGGGCTGCTCCAACACCGAGGTCAGCGTGACGGCCGCCGCCGACGGCCCTGCCTGGCTGCACTCGACCTCCACCGAACGCCGCACCCGGCCCGGCACCCGGGGGGGGGGGGGGGGGGGCCCCGCGCAGGAGGGGGGGGGGGCTGCACCGGGGGGGGGGGGGGGGGGGGGGTGTGGGGAAGCTGGCTGCGTCTGACCGGCCAGCGGTGAGATCGCCGCGTCAGCTCGGCCTTCGCTCGGTCTAGCGAACCGCTTGGGACTCAACGAGCTCGCATGGCGGCGGCAGCCAAGCACGTTCGTCGAGCGCTTCCAGAAACTGCGTGGAGGTCACGATGTCAAACAACTTCACGTCCTCGGTCACCAACGTGAGGCCACCTGCGGCGATCGCGCTGGCAACGGTCCAGTAGACGTTGTGCGAGAGCTTTCGGCCGAAGCGTGCGGTCAGGAAGCCGAACTGTTCGGCGGGCAGAGCGTGTTCGCCGATCTGCTCAAGTCGCTGCACCGTGAACCGCAACGTGTTCGTCCGCATCTCCCGCTCTGGGCTGGTCCCGGCGCGCTCGATCCCGGCGTAGAGCTCGCCGAGGGCGACAGGGTGGTATAGCGCAGAATCGCTGGCGGCGATGAGGGAGGGCAGCGAGCTGTCGCTGCGTTCGAGCCATCCGATGATGGCTGACGTGTCCAGGAGGTACGTCAACGAACCGACTGTGCGTCTTGAGAGCGCTCCTTGGCGGTCTCGGGCCGCTCAGCTCCAGCCGCGTTCGACGCGGATCAGGCGGTAGGCCTCGGTGATGATCTTGAGGTTCGCTTCGGCCCGGGCCTGCCGCTGCGCCTGGTCCGGCGTCTGCTCGCCCGTGGTGGGGTAGCTGTCCGGGTGGTCCCGCTTGACCAGCTCCAGGTACCGCTTGCGTACGGCGGCCCGATCGTCGCTGCGATCGACGCCGAGTACCCGGTAGGGGGCGTCGCCGGGCGTCGAGATCGGCTTGGGGCGACCCGACGTTTGGCCGCCGCCTGATGGTTGTCCCGGGTCGAGCCGTCCCTCGCCCCACGGGCCGAAGTCTGCTTCGAACTGCTCGAGTAGGTCCCGGAGGGCACCACCGAGCGCTGTCGCCTGCCCGGCGTGGGCCCCGGCCAGCCGCCCGCTGCGGCGGGCGAGCGACGACAGCGAGAAGCCTGGGGTCAGCGATAGGTTCGACGCCCGGTGGGAGGCGCCCTGGCCCAGGATCATCGCCGTCGCTGCGATCGCCCCGGCGGTGGAGCCGACGATCATGGTGACCAGCGGTGGCAGTGGGGTCACCAGGCCGACCCCGATCCCCAGCGCAGCGGCCGCCAGTGTGATCTGGATGGCGATCCGGTTGACGCGCCGACGTTCGTCCGTTGGCAGTGTTAACGCAGCGAGCCGGAATCCGACCGCGACGAGGAAGACGGTCAGCACCACCGCCAGCTCGGTCGCGTTGCTCAGGAGAGCGCTGCCAGCACCTGGTCGCGGCGCCCTGCGACCGCGTGACGGGCGGCGGCGACGTCGATGGTGAGCAGGGTCCGGTCGGCGACCACCCGGCGTCCGGCCATCCACACGTCGGTGACGTCGCCCCGTCCGGCGGCGTAGACGACCGTGCCGATCGGGTCGTAGCTGGGCGTCAGGTGGGGAGCTCCGGCATCGAGCACGACCAGGTCGGCCTGTTTGCCAACCTCGAGCGATCCCAGCGAGTCGCCGGCACCAAGCAGCGTTGCCCCGCCAATCGTGGCCGCCCGCAGCACCTGGTGCGCTGTCATGGTGGTCGCATCGCCGCTGACCCCCTTGTGGATCAGGGCGGTGAGGCGCATGACGGCAAACAGGTCGAGGTCGTTGGAGGACGCCGGGCCGTCGGTACCCAGCCCGATCACCACGCCGGCGGCGAGCAGGGCGGGGATGGGGGCGATACCCGAGCCCAGCTTGAGGTTGGACGCCGGGCAGTGGGCAACCGAGGTGCCGGAGGCGGCGATGGCGGCGATCTCGGCCTCGTCGAGGTGCACGGCGTGGGCGAGCACGACGTCGGGGCCGAGCAGCCCCAACGAGTCGAGGAGCGCGATGGGCCGCATGCCCCGGGCGGCGCTGACCATCGCCACCTCACCGGCCGACTCCGAAGCGTGGGTGTGAAGGCGTGCACCGGCGGCGCGGGCAGCCTCGGCCACCAGCGCGAGCTGATCGGGGTCGACCGTGTAGGTGGAGTGGGGGTGGGCCCAGCGGCCGATCGGATCGTCGGGCGTTTCCTCGGCCTGGTCGGCCCAGAGCCTCCGGGCGCGCTCGACCTGGGCGTCGAAGCTGGTGCCCTCCGGGCTACCCCCGCCGAGAAACGCGGGGCCGCCGGCCAGGCGTAGGCCACCGCTGCGGGCGACCTCGGAGGCCACCCCGTCCCAGAAGTACATGTCGAGGGCGGCGGTCACCCCGCCGAGCAGCGACTCGGCGACGGCGAGGGTGACGCCGTCGCGGACGGCCTCGCCGGACAACACGTTGGCCTCGGCGGGCATGATGCGATCGAGGAATCCCTCCAGGTCGACGTCGTCGGCCAGCCCACGAAAAAGCGTCATCGCCAAGTGGGTGTGGGCGTTGATCAGGCCGGGCATCACGATCGCCCCGCCAAGGGGGTGCCGAGCGGCGCCCGGATAGGCGGCGGTGACGTCGGCGGTCGGGCCGACGGCCGCCAACCGATCGCCGACGATGGCGAGCGCACCATCGTCGAGTACCCGGTCGTCGGCGTCGCAGGTGATGATCGTGCCGCCGGTGAGCACCAGGGCTCCCGCGTGAGTGGGCACCGTGGCTCCGCTGTCAGTGGGCACTGTGGCTTTGCCGTTGATGGGATGTGTGGCGTCGCGCTGATTCACAGAACAGAGCCTTCCCACAGTTCGGTGTCGGCGGCCAGTGCTGCGAGCACCCGGGCGAGCAGGCGGGCCAACTTGGGAGCGGCGGCGCCGGCCACCTCGATCACCTCAGAGGCGGACAGCGCTCCCCCCAGCCCGGCGGCGGCATTGGTAATCAGGCTGATGCCCAGCACGCCCAGGCCCACCTGGCGGGCGGCGATCGTCTCGAGCACGGTCGATTGTCCTACCAGGTCGGCGCCGGCTCGCCCGACCGCAGTGATCTCGGCCGGTGTCTCGAACTCGGGCCCGTGGAAGCCGGCGTACACGCCCTCGGGCAGGTCGGGCGCAACGTTCCGGGCCAGGCCGCGCAGGCGGGGGTGGTACGCATCGGTGAGGTCGACGTGGCGGTAGGCGTGCGGAGGTGGGGGGAGGGGGCCGGTAAGTGGCGACGCACCGGTGAGGTTGAGCTGGTCGCTGATCAGCACCGGGCTGCCGATGGGCCACGCTGCGCCTGCGCCGTCGGGGCCACCATCGCTCGCCCCCGCATCGCCGCTTCGCAGGCACCCGGCGGCGTTGGTCAGCACCGCAACCGTGCAACCGGCCGCCGCAGCCGTGCGAACGCCGTGCGCCACCGCCGCAGGGCCGTGACCCTCGTACAGGTGGGTGCGACCGGTAAACACCAGCGCCTGCAGGCTCTCGCCTTCGGGGGCGTCGACCCGCACGCTGTGCGCCTCCGAGCCGTGCCCCATGGCGCCGGCCGGTTGAAAGCCGGCCAGCTCGTCGGTGGACGTGGTGGCGGTGACGTTCAGCTCGTCGAGCGCTCGCTGCCAACCCGAGCCCAGCCACAGCGCCAACCGGTGGTCGTCGCGACCCAGCCGACCGGCGAGCTGCTCGGCCGCTCGTGCGGCCAGAGCGAACGGCTCTGAGGGGCCGTCGAGCGGTTGGGGCCTGGCGCTCATCAGGCGGTCACCTCGGTGGCTACATGTTCGCCGGCGTCGACCGCCCACGTCGGACCGACCGTGATCGTGCTGTTGGCATCCCAGACGTCGTCGACATAGCGGAACTCGCACTCGAAGCGGTCCTCGGTCACCGTGAACACGGCGTAGCCGTGCTTGGCCTGGAAGTAGCGCACCTGGGGGTTGAGATCGTTGTAGTTGGCGCTGAAGAGGATCGAGCTGATGGCGGTGACCAGAAACTCCGGGCACACCGTGTCGCCGGCAGTCGGGTCCGTCGCCTCGCCGGATGGGCTCGGGCCGTTGACGTCGAGCACAAAGCTGGCGTGGTAGTCGCCGGTGAGGACCACCGGGTTGTCCAGCTCGGCGAGCGCCGAACGGATCGCGGCCCGTTCGGCGGGGAAGCCGTCCCAGGTGTCCATGTAGAACTGAGGAGTGCCCTCGTCGGTCTCGCCGGCGACCAGCCCGGCGAACAGCACCGGGTTGGCCAACGCGGTCCATGTCGTTTCCGACGCCGCCAGCCCGTCGAGCAGCCAGGCGCGCTGGTCCTCGCCAAGCATCGTGCGCTGGTCATCGGCGCGCTGGGCACAGTCGGCGACCGTGCCCAGGCCGTCGTCGCCTGGGCACGGCGGCTCGTCGGAGTACTGGCGGGTGTCGAGGATGAACAGCTGGATCAGCCCACCCACGTCGAGGGTGCGGTACACCGCCAGCTCGCCGTTCTCGGGTGGCGGCAGCCGCACCGGCTGGTGCTCCCACCAAGCCTGGTAGGCGGCGGCACGAAGCTCGGGATCGACTGCCACGTTGTAGTTGTTGAGGACTTCGTGATCATCCCAGGTGGCAAAGAAGGGGGCGGCGGCGTGTGCGGCCTGAAGCTGTTCGTCCCCCTTCACCTGGCCGTAGCGGGCCCGGAACCCCTTGAGGTCCTTGGGGACCGGCGACGTGTACTGGCGGCTGGTATCGCCGTCGGGTCCGGTGAAGAGGTTCTCCAACTCGTAGATGTAGTCGCCCAGGAACACGACGGCGTCGAGATCGTCCAGCTCGGCGGCGTCGCGCCAAGCGGCGTAGCGGCCGCCCTGGAAGTCCTGGCAGGTGGCCAGGGCAAAGCGGAACTGGCCCGACGCCGGCTGCTTTCCGGCCGACGGCATGGTGCGGGTGCGACCGACTGGTGAGATGGTCTCGCCGATCGAGAACCGATACCAATAGGTTCCGTCCGGCTCGAGCCCGTCGGCGATGGCGTGCACCGAGTGGGCGGACTCGCCACGGGCCACCTCGGTGCCCGAAGCGACCACCCGGTCGAATGCCTCGTCGCCGGCAAGCTCCCAGGCGACCGGCACCGGAGCCTCGCCGACACCCCCGTCTGTCCGGGCGGGATCGATGACCACCCGGGTCCACAGGACAACCGACGTGTCGTTCGGATCTCCGGAGGCGACCCCGAGGGCAAACGGGTCGCCCTCGAGCTCGGGGACCGGCGGCAGGGTGGTGGCTGCCACAGACTCGGCGGACGCTCCGTCGCCACCGTCGTCGGAGCTGCATGCCGCCCCCAGCGCGCCAGCGCCGATCAGCGCTGCGCCGCGGAGGAACCGGCGCCGGGTGGCCGCACGTTCGAGCACCGCTGGACGTTCACCCGTGTACATGGGGCTCAGTTCAGCACAGCATCCCAACGCAGCGCCCCACAGCGCCGGGCCGGCAAGTGCTTCGGGGGAGGCCGGTCGTTGCAATCAGCTACTCGTGGGAGATCGCATCGAGCATGTTCATACGCGCCGCCCGCCAGGCGGGCCACAGCGCGGCGAGCAGGCCCATCAGCATCGTGAACATGATGCAGGCGATAATCCACAGCCATGGGATCACCAGGGTGTTCGACAGCGAGTCGGGCAGCACCTTGACCGCTGCCGAGCCCAGAGCAGTACCGACCACCACGCCGAGCAGCCCACCGAACACCGAGGTGATCACCGCCTCACGCCGAACCGTTTTGCGGATCTGGCGGCGCGTCATGCCCACCGCTCGCAGCAGGCCGATCTCGCGGGTGCGTTCGTAGACCGAGAGCGCAAGGGTGTTGGCCACGCCCAGCCCGGCGACCAACACTGAGGCCAACAGCAGTGCGGCAACGGCCTTCACCGCTATGTCGAGTGGGCCGGTCTGGCTCTCCTCGAACTGCCTGGGGGTGATCACCTCGGCGTTGGCAAAGTCGGCGGCCACCGGCTCGATCGACGCCTTCAGTGCCGCTGGGCTGGTGTCGGGTGTTGCCTTGATCGCAATGGCCTGCACGAAAGCCTGTGCGCCGACCTCGTCGGCGACCCGCTCGTCGATGATGATGTCGCTCAGCGCCGCCGTGCGGGTGTAGATCGCCCCGACGGTGGCGGTGGTCTCGGCGCCGGTTCCTGTGGACACGGTGACCCGGGCGCCCTGGCCGACGCCTTGGTTGTCGGCAGCGTCGCTCGACAGCCATACCCCGCCGTCGGAGGGGCCGTCGGTGATGTTGAGGTCGTACACCTCACCCACCTCGCTCAGCCTGGCGACCGCCACCCCCGTCGTCTTCCCGGCCGGTCCTTCGACGGTGGCGTTGGCGAACGAGCTGGGCACGACGGCGGCCACGCCTTCGGCCCCGCTCAGCGCGTCGGTGATGGCAGCCGGGTCCGGGGGCACGAACTGGTTGGGGACGAGGTACCAGGTGGCGGTCGTGTTGTTACGCAGCTGGTTCTCGAGGCTCTGACGGACCGAAAGGCCCACGGTGGCCACCAAAGCGATCAGCGCCAGCCCGATCATCAGCGCGCTGGCGGTGGTGGCGGTTCGCTTGGGGTTGCGGGCGGCGTTGGTGCGGGCCAGCGTCGGCACCGGGCCGGAACCGAGCGGTGCTCCGATCAGCCGCACCGCTGGCGCAGCGATCACCCGCGACAGCGCGGCGAGCGCCAGGAACATCACGATCGCACCGCCGCCGATCAGAGCGATGCGCTGTGGGGTCGACCGTCCGCCGCCCAAGCCGATCACGATGCCGGTGAGGCCCACACCCAGTGCGAGCAGGCCCATCAACAGGCCCGAGAGCCCCGAACGCGACGGGTCGGACTCGGTGTCGCGCATCGCCGCCACCGGTGACACCCTGATCGCTTTGAGCGCCGGGAACAGCGCCGAGAGCAGCGTGACCCCCAGGCCGATACCGAACCCGATGCCCACGGTGCGACCCGACACGATCAGCTCGAAGCCTCGGTCGGTATCGATCGCCCAGCCCGCAAGCGTGGACAGCGCCAGCCCTGCGGCCAAACCGAGCAGCGAGGCGATCAACCCGATCACCGCCGCCTCACCGAGCACCGAAACGAACACCTGGCGCCGGCCGGCGCCGACCGCCCGCAGCACCGCCAGCTCCCGGGTGCGCTGAGCGACGACGATCGAGAACGTGTTGGCCACCAGGAACGTGCCGACGAACAACGTGATGCCGGCAAACACCAACATGCCGGTCTCGATGCCGTCGACGATCGTGTTGATCAGGCCGACGACCTGGCCGGTGAGGTCCTCGGCGTCGCCGACCGTGATGCCAGAGGGAAGGTTGGCCTCGATCGCCGAGCTGACGGTGGCGACGTCGGCATCGGGGGCGACCGCCACCAGGATGCTGTCGATCCGGTTGCCGCCGCCGAACAGCTGGGCATTGACCGCCGGGTCGAACACGGCGACCGCCGAGGTGAACGTGAACAAACTGGAGGACTCCGGGGTCACCGACGAAACCACCCCGGTGATGGTCATGTCCCGTCGCCCGGTCGGCAGAAACACCGAGGCCGTGTCGCCCACCTGGGCGTCGGCGGCGCTGAGACCGTCGCTGTTGACCGCCAACTGATCGGGGCCTTTGGGGGCGGTGCCGGAGGTGAGCTTCCACCGGGCCTCGTCGAAGGCGGAGGTGGTGGCCGAACTCTGTATGGCCCCCAGGGCGTCGACGCGACGCCCTGGCACGCCGAAAGCGACGCCACGCTGGCTTTGCCCGACCGCCGATGCGACGCCGTCGATGCCGTCGATCTCGTCGACCAGGGCAGCATCGAGCGAGCCGCCGAATCCGAACGACGTGAGCTCGGGTGACACGAACAACAGCCGATTGGCACCGGGAATCTCGCCGACGTCGCCCAGCGCGCCGGCGCCGGAGGTCTCCTCGTCGAGGATGCTCCGCAGCTGGTCCGCCAGCCCGTAGGCCGTCGTGATGAAGGTGACGCCGATGAGCACCGCAAAGGTGGTGAGCAGGAACCGAAGTATGTGGGCTCGGGCGCTCCGCAGGGTCAGCCGAAGTATCACCTCGCCAGTTTGTCAGCCGCTGGCCGGGTACCGTGACGACGCGTCCGCATCCACCGCGTCGTTCAAACCAGAGGAGCCCCGCACCGTGACCGCAACACCGACCGATCGAGAATCGCCGATGGAGGCCGTTCCCCCAGTGGACACAGCCTGGGAGTGCTTCGACGTGAGCCTCGCCGATGGCGTCGCCCACGTGCAGCTCAACCGCCCGGACGCCTACAACTCGATGGTGCTGGCGTTCTGGACCGAGCTTCCCGCCATCGTGAGGGCGCTCGATGCCGCCGGCACCACCCGCGTCATGGTGTTGTCGTCCACCGGCAAGCACTTCTCCGCCGGGATGGACCTGGCGGTGTTCACCGACGGCGGACTGGGCGGGGCCTCGGGCGCTACCGAGCAGGGCCGGCGCAACTCCAGCCTGTGGCTGATGGTGCAGCACCTCCAGGCCAGCTTTACCGCTTTGGCCGAGGCTCGTTTTCCCGTGTTGGCAGCCGTGCAGGGCGGCTGCATCGGCGGGGCGGTCGACATGGTGTCGGCGGCCGACTGCCGCTACGGCACCGAGGATGCCTTCGTGTGTATCCAGGAGATCAACATCGGTATGACCGCCGACGTCGGCACCTTGCAGCGCCTGGGCAAGCTGATCCCCGACGGGGTGGCGCGCGAGTGGGCCTACACCGGCGACCGCGTGCCGGCGGAGCGGGCACGCGAGGTGGGGTTCTTCAACGAGGTCTTCGCAGACCACGACGCCCTGATCGCCGGCGTGCTCGAGATCGCCGGGCGCATCGCCGCCCAGTCGCCCCTGGCGATCTGGGGCACCAAGGAGGCGATCAGCTACGCACGCGACCATTCGACCGCCGACGCGCTGCATCAGATCGCCGGGTGGCAATCGGGCATGTTTCAGCCGGGCGACATGATGGAGGCTTTCGCTGCCAAGGCCGAGAAACGCCCGGGAGTCTTCGAAGACCTTCCCCCGCGTCCGTGACACAGCGGATGCTGCGATGACTTTGGGCCTGTTCGACCTTGACAACACGCTGATCGACCGCCGGGCGATGTTCGCCCGCTGGGCGTCGGGCATGTTGGAGCGGCAACAGATCGACGCGCCGGGTGCGCTCGAGTGGCTGATCGACGTCGACGGCAACGGCTACGGCGACAAGAACCGCTGGATGCCGCTGGCGGCCGAGCGATTCGACGTGGCCGAGGCGGCGATCGCCGCTGACCGCGAGGCGCACTGGGTGGCGTCGATCGAGGTCGACGCCTCGGTTGGGGTCGCCCTGACCCGGCTGGCGGATGCGGGCTGGGTGTTGGGCCTGGTGACCAACGGGCCCCCCGGCCAGTGGGACAAGATCCACGCCGCTCGCTTGGCCGGGCACTTCGACGCGGTGGTCGTGTCGGAGCTGGTCGGTGCCCGCAAGCCCGAACCGGAGATCTTCCAGCTGGCCGCCGAGCTGTGCGGCCACCCGCTCGATGGCTGGATGGTCGGCGACCACCCGCACTTCGATATCGAAGGTGGGCGCCGCGTCGGGCTGAACGGCGCGTGGATGCGGGGGCCCGACCCCTGGCCGGATGAGTTGGCCCCGCCGACGATGACCGTCGAGACGATTGAGGAGTTCGTCGATGCGGTCCTCAGCTGAGGATGGCGGCGCCGCTGGGTCCGGCGGGTCCGCTCAGGGCAGGTCGATGTCGTTCGAGGGCAGAAAGCTGAAGGTCAGGTCGCCGAGCTTGACCAGCGTGGACGCCACCCAGCCGCCCATGGCACCAAAGTGGTCGTCGAGGACCGAGCCGTCGGCCAGGGTGGACTCGTCGAGCTCGTAGACCCCTTCGTAGGACACCTCGACCGACCACTCGGTGCTGGTGAGGTGGCTGTCGTGTAATGCCTCGGTGGTCGGCCCCTCACGGTGAAGCCGCTCGGGGCCCACGTTGGGGCTGTCCTCGGGCAGGGCCGCCAGCAGGCTGGCCAGGTCGGGCGTCTCCGACATGCGCTGGATGCGGAACGACACCTCGATCTCGATGCTCGGCGCCTCGGTCAGATCCTCGTCGATGTACCACGAGCGGTAGGCGGTCTGGCTCCACGTCGGCCAATCCAACGAGATGTCGGCGCGGATACGCGGGGGGGTGCCCTCCCCGGGCAACCCGTAGGAGGTCTCCCAGCTCACGTCGCCGAGCAGGATGTCGGTCTGAAAGCGCTCCTCGAAGGCCTGGCGTTCCAGCATTGCCCGTTCCATGGCATCGCGGAGCGCACCGATGGCGTCGGTGAAGACATGATCGAGCATCGGAGGCGACCCTACTGCCGGTGCGCCCCTCAGGCGGATGCGGGGTCGCCCGGGTGCGGGCTCATGATGACGGTCGGCACCGACCCGCCCACCCGGTCGAGCCGCAGCGTGGAGATGAAACGTCCGGGCTGTACGGCCTCGCGGGGTGGGCCCAGCAGGTCGCCGAGCCCGACGGCGGTCGCCTCGAGGGTGGCGCTGGTCAGTGCCAGCCCGAAGAAGGCGGCGGGTCCGCCGGGATCCGCCGGCACGTCGGTCGGCCCGACCAGCTCCAGGATCACATCGCCGACCCAGAAGAACACCTGCACCATCGGTTCGCCGTAGCGGCCGGTCGTGCGTCGGCGGCGCTCCCGGAAGCCGTGAGTCGTCAGGGCGCGCACCGTGCGATCGACATCTGGTGAGCTGACGACGATGTGGTCGATCGAGCTCACCCGGTTGGGGTGGGTTGCGAGGGATGCCTCTGGGGTGTCGGCCACCCATGCGGTCGGCAACCCATCGAGGTCGCCACCGGCGGATGCGGATGGCGGGGAGTCGGCCTGTGAAGCCGACCGCTCGGGCAGAACAAGGTCCCATCGCAGCAGGCCGCGCGGCCCGTCGGCGCCGTGCAGCTGAATGCTCACCGCGCCGAGCTGGATCGCTGGAATCGTTGTCGACCGTTGGCTGACGTCGAATCCGGCGGCCCGCCAGGTCGTTGGATCATCGCCGATATGAAGGGTGCACAAGGTCGGTTCGGCCGCCATGATCGCCGACGCTATCGGCCGGGTGGGCTGGGGCCGTGCCGTGCACTCCCGGTCACTTCGACGGGGTGTCGCCTCGGGCCTGACCGTACGCTGCCAGGGCCCGCTCACGAGCATCGCCGTGGTCGATCAGCGGCAGGGGATAGGTCGTCCCCAGCTCAACCCCGGCATCGGCCAACACCCCGGCCGGGGCCTCCGATGGGCGATGGATCCACTTCGGTGGCAGACCGGCCAACTCGGGCACCCAGGATCGAACGAACTCGCCGCGGGGATCGAACTTCTCGGCCTGGGTCGTCGGGTTGAAGACCCGAAAGTAGGGCGCCGCATCGGGGCCGGTGCCGGCCACCCACTGCCAGTTGCCGACGTTTTGGGTGGTGTCACCGTCGACGAGCAGGCGGCGAAAGTGGGCTTCGCCCAGGCGCCAGTCGACGAGCAGGTCCTTGACCAGAAATGACGCCACGATCATTCGCACCCGATTGTGCATCCAGCCGGAGGCGGCCAGCTGGCGCATGCCGGCGTCGACGATTGGAAACCCGGTCCTCCCTTGGCACCAGGCGTCGAACTCGTCGGGATCGTTCTGCCAGGGCAGCCGGTCGTACTCGCTACGCATCGCCCGGTCGGTCAGGTGCGGGTGGGCCCACAGCAGGTGGGCATACCAGTCCCGCCAGGCCAGCTGGCGGACGATCGCTGCGCCGCCCTCGACAGCGTCCGCTGGCGGCCCCTCCGAGTCGGAACCGCCGGTGGCGTGCCCCAGCGCCGACGCTGCGCGTCGCGGTGACAGGGTACCGTAGTGCAGGTCGGCCGACAGCTCGGTCGTGGTCGCCAGGTCGGGGCGGTCCCGCTCGTCCCGATAGCGGGGGGCACGCTGAACGGCGGCGCCCAAGCGACCAAGCGCCGCCTGGGATCCGCCGGAGTGATGCGGGACGTCGCCGGCATGGGGAAGATCGTCGATCGCCATCGTCTCGCCGGCGCCCCAGGCCGCTTGTGACGGCGGGCGGGTCACCTGCGGTGTGTCCTCGGCGAGGGGGTTGCGCTCCGGCCAGGCGTCCCACGGGGTGTCCCGCCAGCGCTTGTAGAAGGGCGTGAACACCTTGGACACCCCGCCGTCGTTCGTCGTCACCGACAGCGGCGGAAGCACCAACGTGCCCCAGTAGGTGTGAAAGGGCACAGGCTCGTTGCGATGGTGGCGGGCGGCTGGTGTCGAGGCCAGCGCCTGGTGGACCCGCTTGTCGCGACGGCGGCTACCCGGGGCGGCGTCCGCGTTGGCGTACAGTGC
The DNA here is from genome assembly GCA_016719385.1 of Candidatus Microthrix subdominans. Lineage (NCBI taxonomy): Bacteria > Bacillati > Actinomycetota > Acidimicrobiia > Acidimicrobiales > Microthrixaceae > Candidatus Neomicrothrix > Candidatus Neomicrothrix subdominans. Next base: position 796,222 of record JADJZA010000007.1, read on the forward strand.
GCCCGCCTCCACCTCGCCGACCACGTGGGGCACGACGGAGGCCGGGTCACCGCGCCGCAACCACAGCTGGCCGCCCGCCGAAGCGAGCTCCTCGTCGAGGGCGCGCAGGTGCGCGCTCAGTTGGGCAAGGCGGTACGGGCCGGCAGGTTCGACGATCGCCGGATCGACCACGAACAACGCCGTGATTCGGCGGCACTTGGACACGGCGGCATCCCAGGCCGGATTGTCGACGAGCCGCAGGTCCTTGCGAAACCACACCACGCCGTGGTCGACCATGCCGTGCTCGGGCGCGCCACCGCCGGTTGCGCGGTCCTGGGGAGTGCCACCCTCAACCACGAGCGGCCGATTCGCAGCGCTTGTTGGTCAGGAGCGGGAGGCCGGTGCCCTGTCCTGCGCCTGGCGCAGTGGGCTGTCCTGCGCCGGGCGGACGCGTCCGGTTCGTGTCGGTCGGAGAGAGATGTCGGCACATTCCGGGCAGTCTGCCGCGGCGAACAAGCCGGCGTTGGCCAATCGTCCATAGGCGACGCACCCGAGGCACAGCGCGAACCCAGCTTCAAGTCCGGCGGCGACGGCGATCCCCGCAACCAGGGCGAAGCCGGCCCCGCTCCAGTCCAATCCCAGCCAAACGATGGCAGCCAGGCTCGACATGACGGTTCCGATTCCCTGGGCAAAGCGCTTGGGGGCGCCGGGCACCAACCGTGGTGAGCCGGGTAGACGGGGAGCCACCACCCGGGTGGCGAGCTGGCCAAGCGGGCTGAGGGTGGGGCCGGTGAGCACCCGGGCCCAGAACCCCAGTGCCAGCGGGATGACCATCCACTTGGCGCCGGTAAACCCGGCGGCGGTGCCGACGATGATCAGGCCGGTGAGGGCGAAGACGCCGGTGGCGACGCTGCGCGCCGCGAGTTCGTCGACCGGGTCGGGGAAGGTGAAGAGGGATCGCACCTCGAAACCCTACCTAGTTGACCAAGGTGGTCGGGTATTGCCCTCGGTTTGCTACTGCTTGAACGCCGGGTCGGGGGTACCGAACTTCTTCGAGGCGGTCAGCTCCCGCTCGTCCTCGGCCGGGAACGAGCCCGACGGCGGGAACACCATCGCCTCGGACTCCGTCGGCTCGACGTAAAACTGGCTGGCCCACTTGCGAAACTTCATGAACGGGCCGTCCCCGGGGGCCAACGCCGGCCGCACCAGGTGGGCCTTGTTCTCCCAGATCGGCTTGTCCTCGACCACCTGGCGGGACACCTCGTCGGCGAAAGCGGTGCCAACGGTCGATTCGAAGTTGGCGTCGCCCATGCGGCGCGTGACGAAGCTGAACTGCAGTTCGCACTTGTTGGCGCTGATCGGTGTGTTGCACCCCATGAGGACCGTGTCGATGATGCCGCTGAACCGGGTGATTGAGAAGCCCGGGCCCCAGCTGTCGGAATCGATCCGGCCGTCGACGACGCCCCGCGGCGTCGGGAACTTCTGGGCCGAGCGCATCGTGCTGCGATAGCCGTCGGTGTCGTATCGCTCGAGCTCGGGCACCATTTCGGTGTTGTGGACGTAGCGGAAGTGGGCGGCGTCAACACCGTTCTCGGCCAGCTCCTGCCACGGCGCCTCGATGGTGAACGAGCGGCGGATCGGCTCGGTCCACTCCTCGGTGTTCTCAAACTCCTCGACCTCGGGGAGCTCGAAGCTGGGGGGCTCGTCGTGGGGGTGATACCACGCAGCGATGGCGCCGTTGCGTTCGACGGTGGGGTATGGGGTCGCCACCTCCCGCTTGTTCACCCGATCGGCGTAGGGGATGTTGGTGTTGTGGCCCTCAGCGTCGAACCGCCAGCCGTGGAACGGGCACACGATCTCGCAGTTCTCGACCACGCCACCGTGCCCGAGGTGGGCGCCCAGGTGGGGGCAGAAGGCATCGTTGACGTGGGCCTCGCCGTCGTTGTCGCGCCACAGCACCAGGTGGCGGTCGAAGTACTCGAGTGGGACGACGTCGCCGATCTTCAGCTGCTCGGAGTACGCCATGGTGAACCAGCCGTAGGGCACCGGGAACGGTGAACGGGTCGTGGCAATGGGTCCGGTGACCATCTTGTCTCCTTCGAGCGCCCTGGGCGTCGCCAGGAACGAGGTCGGCAAAACTAGAACGTGTTCTCATTCTAGGGCTTCGGGGCCGTGTTGTCGCCTCCGAACCGGTTGGTGTTCCCGATGTCTCGCCGCTCGGTGCGGATGTAAGCGGCTAAAAACGATGCCATGACCGAGTCGTCGCCGATCCACCAGCGCCCCTATGTGCCACCGCCCGGTTCGGTGACCGTGACGTTGATCCGCCATGGCGCGTCCGCCCCGGTCATCCCGGGGCAACGCCACCCGATGTTCGCCGGTCAGGGCAACCCGGCGCTCGACCCGATCGGCGTAGAGCAGGCGCAGCGGACGGCCGAGGCCCTGTGCGAGCCCGGTCAGCGGCCCATCGATGCCATCTACACGTCGACGCTGGTGCGCACCCAGCAGACCGCCGAGCCGTTGGCGGAGCGTCTGGGCCTCACCCCGATCGCCCTGGCCGACCTGCGGGAGGTGTATGTGGGAGAGCTGGAGGGAGGTCTGTTGCGCGAGGCCGGTGCGGCGGGCGATCCGGTGGTCAAGGCGGCGATGCTCCTCGAGCGCTGGGACACGATCCCCGGCGCAGAGGCCGAGGAGGCGTTCTCCGAGCGCCTGGCCCGGGGCCTGGCCACCGCCGTCGAGGGGCGGCGAGACCAGCGGGTGGCGCTCGTCGTCCACGGCGGGGTGATCGCCCGCATGCTGGCCGACCTGACCGGGGCATCCAACTTCGCGTTCAAGGGTGCCGAGAACGGCTCGGTGTCCGAGTTCGTGCTGCTCGCCGACGGGCGTCGCTGGCTGCGCAGCTACAACGTCACGTACTGAGCGCCGACACCCGTGAGGTTGGGCATCGCCCGGACCCTGCTGTTCGGGTGGCCGGCCTACCTGCTGGTCGGCCTCACCGGATCCGAGCGCCGCGGTCGCAGTAACCACTTCTGGCCGGTCCAGCCCTTCGACACCGAGCTGTTTCCGGCTCGCTGGCACCGGCGGGTGTGGGCGTCGGCGGCCGGGGTAGCGGTCGTCGTCGGCCTGCGGGGTGACGGGCCTGGACCTGGGCGCATCGCGTCAGCCAGAGACCGAGTCGGCCACCTTCGACGCGATCGATATGGTGCGTCGCGCCTCGCGCAGGTTGTTGGCGTCGATGCCCGAGGTGACGAACCCCATCGACAGGCCGGTGTCGGGGTCGGCCCAGGAGATCTGGCCGCCGGCGCCGTTGTGCCCAAACGTCCGTGGTGAGCAGCCGGCGCCGAAGCCGCGCAGCGTGAAGTTGGCGTCGTCCCCGGCGATGATCAGCCCGGCGGACCGGTTGGCGGCGAAGCCGAGCATCGGGTCGGGCAAGTTGACGAGGATCTCCTGGGTGGCCAGGCGAAGCACTTCGGGATCCCACATCCCGTCGGGGTTGGCCATCAGCGCCTGGTAGTAGCGAGCCAGGTCGGCGGCGGTGGCCACGCCGCCCGCACCGGGTACGCCGACGGCCCGAACCCCCGGTTTGGCGAACATCGTGAGCACCTCGGGGGTGACCTCGCCCAGGTCGAAGCTGTCGGTGCCGAACACCGCCCGCAACTCGTCGGGGGAGGGCGGCTCGCCGACGGCGACCGGGTTGGCGATCGGGCCTTGAGCCTCGGGCGGCTGCCCCAGCCCGAACGTGAGCCCCAGCGGTCGGCACAGGCGCTCGTCGATCGCCTCGCCCAGGGGCTGGCCAAGAATCGCTTCGGCCACCGCCCCCAGTACCCAATGCCCGGACGTCGGGTGATACTCGAAGTGGGTCCCCGGCTCGGTGTCCAGGCGCCATCGGGCAAACGCCTCGTTGCGCCCCTCGGCCGAGTCCCAGAGCGGCGGTCCCAGCGGGGCGTGGGGAAAGCCGCCGGTGTGGGTGAGCAGGTGGGCGATCGTCACCGCGTTCTTGCCGTTGGCCCCGAACGACGGGACATAACGGGCGGCGGGATCGTCCAGAGCCAGGCGTCCCTCGCCGAGCAGCTGCCAGATCACCCCGCCGGTGAATGCCTTCGTGCACGAATACACCACGAAGCGGTCGGTGGTCGTCGCCGAGCCGAAGCTGACGTCGAGTATCAGTTGTCCGTGCCGGGCCACCGCCAGCTGAGCGGCGGGGAGTCGTCCCGTGTCGACCTCTGCCTGGATGCGGTCGGCCGCTCGCTGCAGGCCGGCCGGGTCGACGCCCAGCGACTCGGGATCGGCGGCGGTCCGCCCGGCGTCGGTCATGGGCACACGCATGTGGTCATGTCGAGCGGTGGGCGGTCAGCCCGGAAAGTTGGCTTGGGCCTCGGCAACGACGGCGAGTGCCTCGTCCCGGCTGTGCCAGCCACCAACCTTGACGTACTTACCCGGCTCGAGATCCTTGTACACCTCGAAGAAGTGGCTGATTTCGGCCAGCAGATGCTCGGGTAGGTCGCCGATGTCGCTGTACTGATCCTGGCGGTGATCGCCGTGCAGGACGCACAGGATCTTCTCATCGCGGCCTGCCTCGTCGTGCATCATCATCATGCCGACCACCCGAACCCGCAGGTGAACGCCGGGGTAGGTGGGCTCGCTGAGCAGCACCAACACATCGAGCGGGTCGCCGTCGTTGGCGAGCGTATTGGGAAAGAACCCGTACTCGACCGGATAGACCGTCGCCTGAAACAGCAGTCGGTCCAACCAGACGTCGCCGGTGTCATGATCGATCTCGTACTTGTTGCGCGACCCCCGGGGGATCTCGACGACAACCTCGAACCATTCGTCAGTCACCGGTGCAACCTAGCGCTTTGTCTCTCGGCTCAACGCCGGGGGTCGGCGGGGTGGTCCGGCAGTTCGGCCGCACGGATCCCGCGCAGGCCAAACCAGACGAGTTCGGACACCTGCGCTGCCAACTCGGCGTGGTCGATGCTGGCGGGTTTGGCGATCCAGCGCCGACAGGTGCTTTCGGCCATGCCGACGATGCCGTGGGCGAGCAGCACGCGACGCTCGCGGGTGAGGCCGCTGATCACGATGTTGTCGGCCACCAGGTCCGCAATCGCATCCTCCACCCGATGTGCTGCGGCCAAAAAGTCGGGTTCGCGCCGAGTACCGGCCGAGAAGAGCAGATCGAAGGCCGCCCGGTTGTGGTCGACCCAGGCGAAGTAGGCGTCGAAGCCATGCTCGAGCTGTTGGCGGGTGGAGGACTGGTCCACTGTCGCCTTGGCGATCACGCTGGACAGGTCGGCGCCGATCTCGGCGAGCAATTCCAGGAACAGCTCGCGCTTGGAGGAGAAATGTTGGTAGAGCACCGGCTTGGTGACGCCCGCCGCCTCGGCGAGGTCGTTCATCGAGGTCGCATGAAACCCCCGCTCGCCGAAGATATCGAGGGCCACGCCCAACAACTGGCGGCGGCGGGCTGCGGCGGGAAGGCGCATGGCCTCAGGATAGCTGTAGTTACCGCACGGTAACTACGGGTGGGGGCGGACGGCGAAGAGGTTGATCGGGGCTACGATGCCACCGTGTCCGGCGGAGTCAGCTTCACCATCGACGTGGAGGACCACTGGGCCGACCCCTTGGGGGAGCTGCGCTACGAGCAGCTGGCCTGGGAGGTGCTCGGCTGGTTGCAGGGCCTCGGGGTGCGCGGCAGTTGGTACTTCGTTGGGGAACTGGCTCAGCGTCACGGCGACCTGGTGGCCGCCGTCGCTGCTGCCGGCCACGAGATCGGTGTGCACGGGTGGACCCACACCCCGCTTCCCGAGCTGTCCCCACAACGGTTCCGCGACGACGTGCGACGGGCCAAGGGGGTGCTCGAAGACCTGGGCGGTAGCCCTGTCATCGGTTTCCGGGCCCCGACGTACTCGCTGGTGCGGGAGTCGTTGTGGGCCACCGACATCCTCGCCGAGGAGGGCTACGCCTACTCCTCGGGTGTGTCGTCGCGTCGCAACCCGCTCTGGTGGTACCCCGGAGTTCCGCCCCACCCGTTTCGTTGGCCCTCGGGGCTGCTCGAGACCTCGGGCGAGTTCGCCAGGGTCGGGCGCTACGTCTATTACTTCGGCGGGGGGACTTTTCTGCGGGCCACGCCCTGGTGGATGGTGCGCGAGGGCTTCGCCCGCTGGGCGGACGAGGGCGTTGCCTTTCTGTATTGCCACCCCTATGACTTCGATCCGGGCGAGGAACGCTTCCGGATCCCCGACGTTCCGGCGGTGCTCGCGCCCCTGCTGTGGGCCGGCCGCCGCAACACGTGGAGCCGGGTTGAGGCACTGCTGCAGAACGCTGCGGCACCGCTCGCAGAACGCTTGGACGAGGTGGCGGCGCTGGCCAGCGCCGGTCGGGCCGACCCGATCTCGCTGGCCGAAGACGGCACGGTCACCGGGGCGCGGCCCTGGGCCGGCCGTGGGGCGCTGCGGGTGCAGGCGGGATCGTCGCTCGGCGGGTTGCGCCACACCTGGCTGGGCCCGCGACCGGGCTCGCTACCAAAGGAGTTCTCCCATGGCTGATCCCGACGACGCCGCAATCCCTCCGACCGACCCAGTACCGCCGACCGACCCCGTGCTCGCCAAGCGAGCCCGGGCCTCGGAGCTGGCCAACCTGGGCAAGCGCCTCGGCTACTCGGTGATCCTCATCGCCATCGTCGTGTTTGCCATCGGCGTCATCACCGGCTTCGAGGAGTGGATGGTGGTCGTCGTCACCACCTGCCTGGCCTTGTCGGCGGTGTTCCTCGTGCCGGCGGTGATCGTTGGCTACGGAGTGAGCGCCGCCAACCGTGAAGAGCGGGAGGAACGGGCGCAGCGGGCCGGCTGAGCCGCCGTCCGCCGAAACCGGTCGCCCCTGCTCAGGCCCGCCGACGGCGCAGTTCGGGTGCCAGCCGGGCAGCAGCGTCCATCTGAGTGTCTCCCTCGAGATAGCGGCAGACGTCGAGGTAGCGCCGGGCCTCGGCCACATCGTGGAGGCGAAAGATGCGCTGGCCTCCGGATCGCAGGTGGCCGAGCACCGCCAGGGTGCCGGCCAGGCGCTGGTCGGGCGGCGACTCGGTCATGACGCCGATCACATCCTTGCGGGAGATCGCCATGAGAACCGGGACGCCCAGCGCATCGAACTCGGAGGCCCGTCGCAGGAGCTCCAGGCTCTGGGCCGGGGTTTTGGCCAGGTCGATGCCTGGATCGATGATCGTGGCCTCAAGGGCGCCCGGCACGGAGCCGAGCTCGTCGAGCTGAGCGCGGAAGTAGACGCCAACGTCCTCGACGACGTCGCCGTAACGATCGTTCTCGAGCAGCTTGGTCTTGGGGGCTCCAGGGTTGTGGGTGATCACGTGTAATGCGTCGTGGCGCACAGCCAGGGCGGCGAACTCGGCGTGTTGGGCGCCGATGATGTTGTTGAGCACGGACGCGCCGGCCTGCAGGGCAGCCTCGGCCACCTCCAGACGGTAGGTATCGACCGACAGCGGCACCTGCGGGAGCTCGGCGGCCAAAGCTTCGATCACCGGAAGCACGCGGGTGAGTTCCTCGTCGATGCTGATCTCGGCAACCGCTGGGGAGGCGGTCTGGCCACCGATGTCGAGCAGGTCGGCGCCAGCGTCGACCAATTCGGTCGCCTCTGCGATCACCGCTTCGGGGCCCATCGTGGCTCGCGGATCGGAAAACGAATCGGCGTTGGCGTTGACGATGCCCATGATCAACGGGCCGTCGTCGTGGGCGAGCAGGGAACCGTGCGGCCGGGCGGCTGCGGTGGTCATCGGTGCGGAGCAGCCGATCAGGAACCGTCGGCGGGTGACGGGTCGTCGTCGGAGCCGGAGGAGCTCTCGGCGTCGCGCGTCGGTCGGCGCCCCCTGGCCGACGCGGGCACCCGCCATCTGCCCGGCGACGAGTCTTCGGGCACCACGGCGGGGGTGGATTGCGTCTTGAGTGCCTCGTGTTCGGCGGTCAAGGTGCTGTCGTCCGGGACCTCGGGCTCGACGGTCGGCTCGGGCGGCGGCTCCGGTGGCGGAGCCGCCGGTTCGACGGGAGGAGCGACCGTCGCTGGCGTCGGGTTCATCGTTGGTCGGCGTCGGACCCCGCCGGGGCGGGTGCCGGGTTCGGGCCGGGACGCCGTGACCTCGGCTGGGGCTGCGGTGGGCGCTGGAGCTGAGATCGTCGGGGGGGCAGGTGCCGGAGCTGGAGCAGGTTCCGGTGCAGGTGCAGGTGCAGGGGTCGGTGCCAGCAGGTCAGGTGCCGAAGCGGGTACCGGTGCCGGTGCAGGCGTCGGTGCCGGAGTAGGTGCCGGGTCTCCGTCCGGCCACGGTTCGGACGTCTGGCGGGAATCGACCGCCCTCGACCAGCCAGGCGGCAGGTCGGCATCGTCACCCATCGTGTCCGGTCCGGGATCGGCCTCGCGTGGCGGAAGGGGCTCGAGGTCGACGACCGCCGACTCGCCGGTGTCGGGCCCCAGCCCCGACGGTGCCGGCCGGATATCGCCCTGGGTCGGGACCACCCGGCGGCGGGGTCGGCTGGCGGGATCCGGATCGGCCTTGCGTTCGCTCCGGGAGACGCGATGAACGATCACGCTCCCGTCGTCGTCGATGGAGTCCGAACCGCTCATGCCCTCGACCTGCGTCCCGACCATGTCGAGTTGGGCTGGCGCGTCGGCCGTGCGCATCGGCACCGGGCGGACGTTGCCGGAGCTGCCCATCGACACGTGCTCGACCTCCACCCCATGGGTGTTGTCCGCCGGGCCCTGGCCCAGCGTCTCCAGGGCCTCCTGATAGGTCGCCAGCGTCACCCGTGGGCTGCGCTTTGGCGGTGCGGGGCCACCGATTCGCACCTGCCGCCGACGGAGGATGGCCTGGGTCACCAGGGTGACCCCAACGAGGGCGATCAGGTCGCCAAAGGAGATCACCAGACCGAACGGAAGCGGGATGACCGCGCCGAGTGGGGTGACGAGGTCTTCGGAGGTAGCCAGATGGCGCGGACCGGTCAGCTCGACGGTGCCCACTTCCGCCTTGGTCATCGCGCCGGAGGAGACCATGGCGTCGGTCGAGACCGGAGTTCCGCCGTTGACCAGCATGGGGACGAGGTTCATGGCCAGGCCGACGGCGACGAGCACCATGCCTCCGACGCGTCGGTTCATCCAGGCCACGTACACGAGGGCGGCGACCGAGGCCAGGCCAAGAACGAACGGGAACACCCCGGTCCAGCCGAACGCATCGGCGACCACTTGGACGACGATCGCACCGACCGCCACCTCCCACGCGGCGGGTCGCCACTGGAGAAGGTTTCCAATGTTGCCGCCGCCGATCAGCCCGATGCCGATGCCCAGGAGGATGGCGAGCAGCACGGGCAGCAGTGCCAAGAGCGCCGACATGGGGGGCAACGCTAGTTCACCCCGACACCGGCGGGCGGCACCCGTCGGCCGAAGCGCTGCGCCGAAGCGGTGACCTGGTTACGGTGCAACCGTGAGCGAACCGACCGACCAGCGACGATCCGACCGAGCGGCGCCACCACCCGCCTCCGGCGTGCCCGCAACCGATGGGTCCGCCGCCGATCTGCCCGGCGCCGGCATCGACGGCCTCGCCGTCGAGCTCGACGGGCGCACGCTGTGGGTCACCCTCGACCGCCCGAAGCAGCGCAACTCGTTGACCTGGGCGATGATCACCGGCCTGAAGACGATCTTCGAACAGGTCCGTAGCGATCGTCGGGTGGGCGCAGTCGTGCTGACCGGTGCCGGTGATCGGGCCTTCTGCTCCGGGGCCGACCTGTCGGGGATGACCGGCGGCTCGGCCTTTGAGATGCATGAGTCCCGGGGGCAACTGCCCGCCCTGTTCGAGGCGATGTGGGCAAGCGGCACCCCGACGATCGCCGCGGTCAGGGGTTACTGCCTGGCCGGAGGCATGGGACTGGCCCTCGCCTGCGACCTGGTCGTCGTCGCCGATGACGCGGTGTTCGGCACCCCGGAGATCAACGTGGGCCTCTGGCCCTATGTGATCTCGGTGCCGCTCCTGCGTTCGATGCCGCCCAAGCGGGCCCTCGAGCTGATGATGACCGGCCGCCGCATCGACGCCGCCGAAGCCGATCGTTTCGGGTTCGTGGCCCGTCTGGTCGCCGTCGACGAGCTTCGCAGCGCCACGACCGAGCTGGCGAGGGGCCTGTCGGAGGCGCCGACCGGGGTGATGGCGCTGGGCCGCGACTCGTTCTACCGGGTGGTCGACGCCTCGGCGACCGACGCCCTCGCCCACCTGCAAGCGATGTTGAGCCTAGGTTCGTCGCTCGACGATGCCACCGAGGGCACAACCGCCTTCCTCGAGAAGCGCCGACCGAACTGGAGTGGATCGTGACCGAACCGACCGAACAGATGCCGGCCCCAGATGCCGTCGTGCTCAGCGAGCGCCGTGGCGACGTCCAGCTGATAACGATCAACCGGCCCCGGCGGCGCAACGCCCTCGACGCCGAGGCGGTCGAGGCCCTTCACCAGGCGATTGACGCCGCCGCCGAGTCCGCACCGCGGGTGTTGGTGCTCACCGGCACCGACGGCCATTTCTGCGCCGGTGCCGACATCACCACCACCGAGGACCCCGACTACACGGTTGGTCTGCGCCACATGCTCGACGCGCTGGTCGGCCTGAGGTTCCCGACCGTGGCCGCTATCGCGGGATCGTGCATGGGCCTGGGCGTGCAGCTGGCCCTGTCGGTCGACCTCCGGGTAGCGAGCGAGGATGCTCGCTTTGCTGTGCCGGTGGCGCGGCTTGGCCTGCTGACGGACCATCAAACGCTCCAGCGCTTGACGTTGGCGGTCGGCTGGGGGATGGCGCGTTCCATGGTGCTTGCGGGTGACGTGTTGAACTTCGACGATGCCTGGCGCCTCGGTTTGGTGCAGCGGCGCGGCGACCTGGACGATGCGTTGGCGTGGGCCGCCGACATGGCCACCCTGGCGCCGCTGTCCCAGGCCGGCGCCAAGCTGGGTCTCGATCTGCTGGAGAAGCCGGTCGCCGACCACCCCCGCTACCGGGAGGCATTTCTGGCGGCCTGGGCCTCTGAGGACCTCGCCGAGGGTCGGGCGGCGTTCGCCGAGCGGAGGACCCCGACCTTTCGGGGCCGGTGACCCGCACTGCCAACAAAGCTTCCAGTCCGCCACAAATACCGTCAGGGAGGTGAAAGGGTCGAGTCCTGGTCGAGACTCATGACGCCAAACGGGTTGACTGTATGTGCTCAGAGGCGCATAATGCAGTTACCGCTTCATCACGCTGGACGCGTTCGGAGCTGTGGGGGGATTCAGATGTCTCGACACGATGATTTCGATGGTGACGGACGGGCCGAGCTGCTGGTGTCGAGTCCTTGGGGCATCGGGCTGTTGGAAATGTTGGGCAGCGCCTTCAATGCTCCCATGATGGCGCCGAACGGCACCCGATTCGGTGGCTGGAACCTGCAGACCGGCGATAACCGGTTTGGGCCGGTCGGCGACTTCGATGGAGACGGACAGGCGGAGATCGTGTTCTCCAGCCCATGGGGCCTCGGGGTCCTCGAACAGCGGAAAAACACGTTCGCACCCCTGATGATGGCGCCGAACAGCACCCGATTCGGTGGCTGGAACCTGCAGACCGGTGACAACCGGTTTGAAAAGGTCGGCGACTTCGATGGTGATGGACGTGCCGAACTCCTGATTACGAGCCCGTGGGGCGTGGGGATCCTGGAGCTTGCTGGGTCGACGCTCGCCGCTCCCATGATGGCGCCGAACGGCACGCGATTCGGTGGCTGGAACCTGCAGACCGGCGATAACCGGTTTGGCCCCGTCGGCGACTTCGACGGCGATGGACGGGACGAGATTTTTGTCTCCAGCCCGTGGGGTGTGGGGATTCTGCAAATGCAGGGGAACACCTTGCGGCCGCTCATGATGGCTCCGAATGGGACGAGGTTTGGCGGCTGGCTACTCAACACCCGCGACAACTTCTTTCGGATTGCGGCCGACTTTGACGGAGACGGCCGTGTGGAACTGCTCGTGACCAGCCCTTGGGGAATCGGGATTCTTGAGTTCACCGGCGGCACCCTCGGAGCGGTCACGATGGCATCCAACGGCACCCGATTAGGAGGGTGGATCGTCGACACCACCAACAACCGCTTCGGCCCTGCAGCGGACTACGACGGGGACGGCCGTGCGGAACTCTTGATGTCCAGCCCATGGGGGATCGGCACACTCGAGCTGAACGGCGGGGCGTTCACATCGCCGCTTATGGCCGCCAACGGAACCCGCGTGGGCGGCTGGGTGGTCGACACCCGCAACAATCGGTACGGACCTGCAGCGGACTACGACGGGGACGGGCGGGCTGAACTGCTCGCTACGAGCCCTTGGGGTCTCGGTGTGCTCGAGCTGACCGTCCCCGGGGGTGGTTCGCCGGTCATGGCTCCCAACGGCACTCGCTTCGGCGGGTGGAACCTGCAGACCGATGACAACCGATTCGGCGTCCGCCGCTCCTGCTTCGACCATGTGGTCGTCCACTTCAAGATGCTCGTCGCGCCGTCCGCCGCGCTCACCACGTTCATGGACAGGCAGTACAAGGCGATGGAGGACCTGTTCGCCGACTACGGCGTCGCAACCTACCGAGGAACGACAGAAGACCTCAGTGCTGATGCCAGACTAGCGGGCGTAGTCGACCTCGATGTCGGCGCCTGCACCCGCGGAAACCCAACGGCGGAGCACAATGCGCTCTTCGCTAACCGAAACGGTGTGAGGGCCAACGAGCTCGTCGTGTACGTCGTCCGCACCTTGAATAGCAGCGCGTCGACCAACCTTCTTGGGTGTGCCACCCACCCGAACAACCAGCCGGGATGCGCTGTCGTGCAGGCGAACGCCCGTTGGCTGGTGGCCCACGAAATCGCGCACGTGCTCGGGCTTCGCCACTGGCCGAAAACGCCAACAACCAACAGCCAATACCTGATGTTCCCCAACGTCGGATGGACCGATACTCCGCCGGACATCGTCCAGACGGAGGTAGCAACCATGGTGGACTCGCCCCTAACCCGGGCCTTCTGAAAGGGGATGGAGATGGCCTTGAACATGCCGGAGTTGCGATTGCGTCTCAGCTCGATCGAGGGCGACCCGCAAATGTACGTCGACCTTGGCCCCGACGAAGTCCCTCTCCTGGTGGAACTCCTCAACGACGAGGAAGCGTGGATGGCGTCGCGTGCGGTGTACGCACTGACGAGAATCGCGACGCCGGAGGCCGTAGATGCGATTCACGAGGCGAGCGCCAGTCCCCGTGGCGAGGTCCGTGTCGCAGTAGCGGCCAGCGCGAACCTGCTCCCAGTTCCGGAGGCCGACCAGGTCCTCACCAGACTGCTCGCGGATCCGGATGTCGGCGTGCGGAAGTACGCCATCGGTTCCGTGATGCCCGACAGCGATGCGAGTCTCAAGCAGCTGGTCATCGACATTTCCGACTCGGACGACGCTGTCCTCAAGGGCACGGCAGAATCCCGGGCACGCGACCTGGGCCTGTGAGCCGTCGACGTGGTCGGTGAACGTGCATTGTGGGTCGAATCAAGGAGTTCCGATCACCCTGGCTGACGCTGCGGGCCTTGCGTGAAGCGCAAGGGTCCGACCACCTGACGAACACCGCCCCGGGACAACGCCGCCTAGACGCCGGAGCCCTCCATCGATCCCGTCAGGTCCGCCTGGCTGCGGTGAAAGAGCACGCAGCTGAGCTTGCGGTCGTTGCCCTTCTCCCACGAGACCGACGTGGGAAACCAGGTCTCGATGTCGAGATCGGAGTCGCGCCACACCTGGCCGACGAAGCCCTCGAAGCGCTCGAAGCAACGCTCCTCGGCGAAGTTTCGCACTGCGTCGTCGCCCGGGTAGCCGTCGGACAGGCCCTCGTTGAAGCTGTCCGTGGCGTACACCTCGTACTGATGCGCCTGCTCGCAGGGTAGGAGCAGCACCATGATGTCGCGTTGGCTCGGATCGGGCGCCGGGTCATAGCAGTCGCCGAGCTCCAGGTTCTCCACCCCGCCCGGCACCGCTCCATCCGCCGGCTGGGACAGGTCGCGCTCGGTCGGCTTGGCCTCGGTCGTCGTCGTGGCCTCGGTCGTCGGCGGGATGGGCACGGCGTCGCCCCCACCGCCGCAGCCGGTGAGCAGCACAGCGCTCAACGCCACGAGGGCCGCCACGTTCCGCATTGGTCCTCCGGTCATCGCAGGCCCGGGGTCACAGGCTGGGAATCCAGTTGTTGATCCAGGTGAACGCAAACCACAGGCAGAAGGCGAACGGCGGCAGGGCCACCAGGTAGACGATCCAGCGTTTGGAACCGACGAACAGCCCGACGCCGAAGGCCACCAACCAGATGCCGAAGGTGGCGCCGGTCCAGGCGAGAACCTTGGGCAGGTGCTCGGGATGCCAACCGAGATCGTCCAGCTGGTCGGTCGCCCCCTCCGCCAACTCCACGCCGGCCTCACCGGCCACCTCGGTGCCCTTGGCCTGGTTGCCCTTGGTCGTCGCCGCCGGGTTGCCCACCAGCTCGGCCGCGACGATGATCCGTTCGGCGGCGGAGTACTTGGGGTGGCAGGCGGTGAGCGTCAGGCGGTTGTCGCCCTTGTCCTCGAGTACCGATACGTCCGAGGGGGGCACGATCCAGTGGGCCGGGCCCTTCTCGCCGGAGAAGTCGGCCGGCGGCGGCAGCACCCGGTAGGTGAACTCGCCCTGGCGAGTGAACACGCTGATCAGGTCACCCGGCACCAGCTCGTCGATGCGGTGGAACGGTGAGCCGTAGGTCACCCGGTGACCGGCGATCGACGCGTTGCCCTTCTGCCCCGGGAACGGCGTCCCCAGGTAGTGCCCCGGACCCTTCTTGAGGTCGTCCTTGTCGGTGCCCTCGACGAACACCTTGCGCATGTCGATGCCCGCCTTATTGAGGTTCGGCTTGAACTGGATGATGCCCAGGCTTTCCCCTTCTTCCGGCTTGGGGAGTTCTTTGGTGTCGGCCGGGTCGATTTTGCCCAGGCTGGCTGCGACCTCGCCGAGGTCTTGGTCGGCCGCTGCCGAGTCGGAGGTCAGCTGGCCGGCGAGCTCGTTCTGTGCGTTCGATTCCTCCAGCCCGGTACCCCACAGCTGGAACGCGACGAACAGAAAGGTGATCACGCCGAGCGAGATCATCGTTTTACCCAAGCCGGAGAGGAAGCGGGCCAACATCGTTTCAACTCTAGGTGGGCCACCGGAGCGGAAGGCACAGGCTCGGACGCCGTTCTCAGGCCCCGCTGAGGTCGGTGGGCGCTCGACGCCTACGATGGACTGTCCATGGCCCCCGTTGTCCAGCTCTCCTCGGCGGTCGCACTGCTGGGCAGGTTCCCGGCGCTGGCCGGTGTCGATCTGACGCTTGAGCAGGGTGAGGTCGTTCTGTTGCAGGGGCCCAACGGCGCCGGCAAGACCACGTTGCTGCGCGTGTGTGCCGGTTTGGTGCCGGTCGTCGAGGGCACCGCCGTCGTGCTCGGTTCCGACCTGGTGGCCGACCCCACGACCGTGCGTCGTCGGGTGGGATACCTCGGTCATGGGTCGGGTCTGTACCCGGACCTGACCATCGCTGAGAACCTGCGCTTTTGGTCGAAGGCGGCCGGCATCGATCTCGGCCCCGACGATGCCGCCCTCGAGGTCGTCATCGATCGGCTCGGACTTGGCGGTCGGCTGACCGACCTGGCGGTGGCACGGCTCTCCGAGGGTCAGCGCAAGCGGACCGCCCTGGCCGCACTGGTTTTGCGCCGACCGGAGCTGTGGCTGCTGGACGAACCCCACGCCGGCCTCGACCGGGCGGGACGGGACCTGACCGACGAGCTGATCCGAGAGGCGGCGGCTGCCGGGGCCACCGTAATGATGTCAAGCCACGAACTCGATCGTGCCCGCACCGTCGCCGGCCGGATCGTCACCGTCGCCGGAGGCGTCGTCGTCGCCGACCCGAACCCTGCTGACCCGAACCCTGCTGACCCGTTGCCCGATCGGGCTCGGCTCGACTCGGCGGTGACCGATGGCTGACGCGACCCGCCGTGTTTTTCGAGATGCAACCCTCCTCGCCGGCAAGGACCTGCGCCTCGAGGCGAAGTCCCGGGTGGGGCTGGCCCAGGTGCTGCCCTTCGGCGTGCTCGTGCTCGTCGTCATGGCCTTTGCCCTCGATGCCGAGAGCCGCCTGCTCATCGAGGTGTCGCCAGGACTGTTCTGGGTGACCGTCACCTTTGCCGCCGTCCTGACCGTCGGCCGTTCGGCCGCACTCGAGATCGAACCCGGAGTGGACGACGCGCTGCGCCTGTCCGGCATCGCCCCGATGGCGATGTTCCTCGGCAAGTGGATCGCCGTCGCCGTGCAGCTGCTCGTGTTGGAAGCGGTCCTGGTGGCGGCGATGGCGGTGCTCTACCGAACGCCGTTGTCGGGGCCGGCGCTCGGTATCGCCACGATGGTGACCGCCACGGCAGGCATCGCTGCGGTCGGTACGCTGCTGGCGGCGCTCGCCTCGACAACCCGGGGACGGGAAAGCCTCATTCCCCTGTTGACGTTGCCGGTGCTCGCCCCGGTGCTGATCGGTGCAACCCGTGCCACGGACGTGGCGTTGGGTGGCTCCGACGGAACCGGCGGATGGCCCTGGGTGGCATTGCTCGGGGTGTTTGCACTCAGCTATGTGTCGCTTGGCGTGCTGGCCTACCGGCCGCTGATGGAGGATTCATGACAGCTACTCGAACCGGTTCGGCCGCCGATGTCCGCACCGACGCTCCGCAGGGCACCGGCTCGACCGCCACCCGCGTGCTCGGCGTCTTCGTCGTCGTCGGCGGTGTGCTGCTGGCGGTGCTCGGCCTGGCGGTCACCAAGCCTGACGTCGACCTGGGCGAGCGGATGCGACCGATCTACGTCCACGTTCCCACCGTCTCCGCGGCCTACCTGCTGTTCGTCGTCAACGCCATCGGCTCGGCGATGTGGCTGTGGCGCAAGTCCCGGTTCTGGGACCAGCTGGCAGCGGCCGCCGCTGAGGTAGGGCTCATCTTCCTGGGCCTCACGCTGCTCACCGGGTCGTTCTGGGGTCGCATCACCTGGGGCGTCTACTGGGACTGGGATGCCCGGCTCACCTCGACCTTGGTGATGTTCCTCGCCTACCTGGGATATGTCGCCCTCCGCGGGTCGATCCTCGACCCGACGACCCGGGCCACCCGAGCCGCCGTGCTCGGCATCGGCTCGGCGCTGTTGATCCCGCTCGTGCACAAGTCGGTCGACTGGTGGCGGTCCTACCACCAGGGCTCGACGCTCTTCGGTGAGCTCGACCCGTCGATGGGCGGCCTGCAGCTGTTCACGCTGTTTCTGGGCCTGAGCGTCGGCATGGCCCTGGCGGCCTGGCTTCTCATCCACCGGTTCCGCGTCGGATGGCTGACGCTCCAACTTGAAGAGGGCGGGTTGACCGAGGCGATCGACGCCCGTCGTGCCGAGGCTGCGTCGGCTGCCGATGGCATCGAGCGCCCATCCCAGGGGGTCACCACTGCCCCAGCCGAGGAGGCAAAATCGTGAGCGCATTCCTGGCCCAACAGATCACCGGTGCCGACCCGTGGCCCCTGATCTGGGCATCGTTTGCGGTGACCTTCGGCACCTTCGGGGTGTACGCGGCGGTGCTCGTACGGCGAGGTCGCCGGCTGAGCCGCGAGGTGCCACCCGAGCGACGTCGTTTCCTCGTCCAGGGGGGCCATGATGGGACGTCCCATGGCTGACAACTCGCTCGACCTCACCCCCCGAACCGGCCCCGACGATGCCGTCCCGCCCCGCAGCCGGTCCAGTCGGCGCGCCTGGGGTTTCGTCGGCGTCGTCGTGCTCGTTGGCTTGGTTGTCGCCGTCGTGATGGGTCTGTCCGACGCCACGATGTTCTTCCGCAACGTCGACGAGGCGGTGGCCGAGCGAGCCGAGCTGGGTGATCAGCCGTTCCGCATGCAGGGGTCGGTGATACCCGAGAGCGTCACCAAGACCCCCAACGGCGTCTCGTTCGACCTGACCTACAACGGTGCCACCGCCAGCGTGGCCCACTCGGGCAGCGAACCGGCACTGTTCGAGAACACCGACATTCCCGTGGTCGCCGAAGGCCGCTGGAAGGGCGACGTGTTCCAGAGCGAGCGGCTGGTCATCAAGCATGACGAGAACTACGACGAGGAAAACCCCGACCGGATCGACGCAGCCCGCGACGCCGGGCGATGAGTAACGGATCCACCTCGCTGAGCTGCGGTTCCCGCTCGTGAGCAACGTCGCCCTCGGGCGTTTGGGCATCACGATCGGCATGGTTGCCGCGGCCATGGGTGCCATCGGCACCGCCTTCGGCATCATCAGGCACCGACCAGCCATGGTGCAGTCGTCGCGCACCTATGCCTGGGCGGTGCTCGCCGGAGCCATCACAGCGGTGATTGCCATGGAGCGGGCCCTGATCACGCGCGACTTCTCGGTGAAGTACGTCGCCGAACACGGCAGCTCCGCCACCCCGCCCCTGTTCAACGTGGCGACGATGTGGTCGGCGCTCGAGGGATCGATCCTGCTGTGGGTCATCATCCTGTCCGGGTACCTGGCGTCGGTGGCGTGGCGCTTCCGCAAGCGCATCGACGACGAGCTCGTCGGTTGGGCGATGGTCACGCTGTTCGCGATCGCCCTGTTCTTCTTTCTGCTGTTGCTGGGGCCGACCAACCCGTTCGTGTCGACGACGGTGCCGCCCGGGTTCGACGGCCCGGGCCCCAACCCGCTGCTGCAGAACCACATCCTGGTCGCCTTCCACCCGCCGCTGCTCTACCTGGGCTACGTCGGGTTCTCCGTGCCCTTTGCCTTTGCCATCGGGGCGCTGATCACCGGGCGGCTGGGCGAGGGCTGGCTGATCGAGACCCGTCGCTGGACGCTGCTTGCCTGGGGCGCCCTCACCGGCGGCATCATCCTGGGCGCCTGGTGGAGCTACGAGGTTCTCGGCTGGGGCGGATACTGGGGGTGGGACCCGGTCGAGATCGCGTCGTTCATGCCCTGGTTGACCGGGACCGCCTTCTTGCATTCCGTGCTGGTCCAGGAGCGTCGGGGCATGTTGCGGGTCTGGAACCTGGCGCTGCTGTGCTCGACGTTCGCGCTGACGATCTACGGCACCTTCCTCACCCGGTCCGGCGTGGTCAACTCGGTGCACGCCTTCTCCGAGGGCACGGTGGGCCCGATGCTGCTCGGCGCGTTCGGCATGGTCGTGGCGCTGTCGATCGGGCTGATCGCCTGGCGGGGCGATCTGTTGCGGGGCGAGGGCCGGATCGATCGGGCCATGTCCAAAGAGGGGGCGCTGCTGGCCAACAACATCCTCTTCGCCGCCTTCACGTTCGTCATGTTGCTCGGCACGACATTTCCCCTGGTCGTCGAGGCGCTCAACCGGGGCACCCTGTCGATCGGTGAGCCGTACTTTGAGCGGATGTCGGGCCCGATCGGGCTGGGCCTGCTCGCGTTGATGGCGGTGGCGCCCGTGTTGCCCTGGCGCAACGCCGCCCCGGAGCTGTTGTCCAGACGGTTGCTGTGGCCGGCCTGGAGCGGTGCCGCAGCGCTGGTGATCGCCCTGGTGCTGGGGGCGAGGGGCCTGATGCCGTTGGTGGCGATCGGGCTGGCCGGGTTTGCCGGGGGTACCGCCGTGCGGCACCTCATCCTCGCCGTGCGCCGCCACGGGGTCAGCGGGCTTTTCGGTCGGTCCTCGGGCGGCATGGTGGTGCACCTGGGGCTGGTCGTCGTCGCGCTGGCCTTCACCGTGAGTTCCGCCTACGCCAGCAATGGCCAGTTCACGATGTCCGAGGGGGACACGGTGGAGCTGGCGGGGCATACGCTCACCTACGAGGGCGTCGTCCAGCGCGACCTGCCCCAGGGGCTCGAGTACACGATGGCGGTTCGCATCGACGACCAGGTGTACGAGCCCAAGGTCACCCGTTTCGCCTCCAGCGGTCAGGTGATCGGCACGCCGTCGGTGAAGACCGGCCTGCGCCGCGACATCTACCTGGCCGTGTCGGCGCCGCCGACCGAGTCCGAGCCCCGCATCACGCTGCGGGTGATCATCCAGCCCGGCGTGTCGTTCCTGTGGATCGGTGGCATGGTGATGGTGATCGGCACGGCGATGGCCGCCGTTCCGGAGGCGGGCCGGGCCCGGCGTCGCGGCATCTCAACGGTCGATGATGGACCGGCAGGGCGCGCTCCCATCGAGGGGGGTCCGATCGACGATCCGGTGGACGCCGACGCCGAACCGATCGGCGTGGGCGCAGCCGAGCCTCCGGCCCCGTGAGCACGACCGTGCGGCCGGGTTCCCCGGACGCGACCGTAGGGGGGTCGGAGCCACCCCGGACCAACGTGCGCCGGGTGGCGCTGGGTGTCGCGGGAGTGATGGCGCTGCTGTTCGGCGTGTTGATCGTGGCGACCACGCGCAGCGACGACCCCAAGGAATCGGCCAGCTCGCCGCTGGTCGGGGCCGAAGCGCCGCCCCTCGTCGCCGACACGCTCGACGGCGACACGGTCGACCTGCGCGACTACCGGGGTAGCTGGGTACTGGTGAACTTTTTCGCCACCTGGTGCGTGCCCTGTCAGGTCGAGCATCCCGAGCTGGTGCGGTTCTCCGAGCAGCACGCCGGGCCCGGTGACGCCCATGTGATCTCGGTGGCCTTCCAGGACGAGCCTGCCGATCTCAAGGCCTTTTTCGCCGAGAACGGGGGCGACTGGCCGGTGGCGGTCGGCGACACCTCATCGATCGCCCTCGACTACGGGGTGGTCAAGTTGCCGGAGAGCTACGTGGTGGCGCCGAGCGGCGTGATCGTCGCCAAGGTCGCCGGCGGAGTGAAGGCCGACGACATCGATCGGTTGATCGCGGCGGCCAGCGGGGCGAGCGCTCAGGTCGGCAACGATGGCTGAGGTGCGCACGCCGGCGCGGAAGTGGCGGCCGATCGCCTGGGGCCTCCTCGGCCTCGTCGTCGCTGTGGCGCTGGTGATCGGCGCGTTCGGGCGCCGGCCGACGGAGGGCGAGGATCGCGTGCAGGCGCTCGCCGGCCAGATCAAGTGCGTCACCTGCGTGGGCGAATCGGTCGCCGGGTCGCAGAGTGACTTCGCCGTCAACGCCCGTGAGGACATCCGCACGCGGGTCGACGATGGCGACACCGACGAGGAGATCCTCGGCTACTTCTCGTCCCGCTATGACGACGTTTTGTTGAACCCGTCGGCATCCGGGGTGAACTCGCTGGTGTGGATTTTGCCGATCGTCGTCGTTGCGGTTGCGATCGCCGGCGCGGTGTTGACCGTCCGTCAGCGCCGTCAGACAAGCGCCAGCCGCCCGAGCGCCGAGGATCGTCGTCTGGTGGAGGCTGCGCTCCAGGACTTTCTTGCGGGGGGTGAGCCCCATGGATGAACCCTCCGACGCTGGGCCGACCGCTGCTGGGTCATCCGATGCTGGACCTACTGATGCTGGACCTACTGATGCTGGGGATCCCGGGACCGGCCCGTCCGGTACCGAGCGGCCCGAGCACTCCCGGGGCGACAGCGCTGCGCATCGCGCCGACGAAGCCGAGCGCGACGAGTTGCTCGCCACGCTGCTCCGCCTCGACGAGGACGCTGCCGCCGGCGACCTCGACGCCGAGGAGGCCGACGCTGTTCGCGACGACCTCACGCTGCGCCTGGCCGCCGTGCTGCGTCGCCTCGACGCGCCCGCCCGGCCGGCTCAACGGTCGCGTCGATCCGAGGCGTCCACCGGCACCGATGAGGATGGAACCCAACGCGCGGAGGTCCCCCTCTGGCGTCGGCGCGGCAACCTGGCGGTCGTCGCCACGCTGGTGATCGTGGCGGTCGTCGGCGGCGTTCTCGTCGCCCAGTCGGCCGGCACCCGAGCTCCGGGCGGGGCGATCTCGGGGGCCACCGGCTTCTCCGAACGCCTCGATGCATGTCGCACGCT
Organism: Candidatus Microthrix subdominans; assembly: GCA_016719385.1. NCBI lineage: Bacteria > Bacillati > Actinomycetota > Acidimicrobiia > Acidimicrobiales > Microthrixaceae > Candidatus Neomicrothrix > Candidatus Neomicrothrix subdominans. The sequence continues at coordinate 818,138 of JADJZA010000007.1, forward strand.
GCGAGCCGACTCCGGCGCCGAGATCGACTGCTACGAGCAGCTGGTCGAGGAACGGCCCGACGACATCGAGGCCCTCACCTACAGCGGGTGGGCCCTGGCCCGGGCCGGCCGGACCGACGAGGCAACCGACCGGTTCGACCGGGTGGTGAAGGTCGACCCGAGCTATCCCGATGTGCGGGTGTTCCGGGCCTCGGTGGCGCTGCGCTCCGGCGACCCCGAGGCCGCCCAGGACGAACTCGATGCCTTCTGGGCCTCCGACCCGCCCCCGGGCATGGTGACCATCCTGCGGGACCAGAACCTGGAGTCGGCGGTGGCCGAGGCCAACCTTCCCGACAACGTTCGGCGCTGCTGGAAAACCGTGGATGATGCCGCCTCGGCAGCGGCGACGACAACGACCCCCGGCCAGGACCTGCCCGACCTTGAGAGCGCCTTGGGCCTCACCGACGGCTTGAAGTGCTTCGACGACCTGATCGAGGCCAACCCCGACGACGTCGTCGCTCTCACCACCCAGGGGTTGGTGTTCACTGCGCTCGGCCAGGGCGTCTTCTACGACCGGGCGGTGCAGCGCCTCAACGCCGCCCTGAAGATCGACCCCGAAGAGCCGACGGCGCTGTTGTTGTCGGCGGGCATCGCCAACGCCCAGGACCGGCCCGAGCTTGCCATCAAGTTGTTGGACCGCTTCGACGAGGTGGGGGAGCGGCCGAGCGGTCTGTTGCCGCCTGAGGTCACCGCCGACGCGATCCGTCAGGTGGCCGAAGGACGCCTTGACGCCGGTCCCAGCCCGACCTCGACAACGCAGCCCGAAAGCGGCCCGTCACCGACCACCGCCGGCGGTTCGAACCCAGACGGGGGCTAGCCGTGGGCTAGCCGGGCAGCGCTGATTTGGGCGGTGGCGCTTCCCAGTCGCCCCGCACGATGCGACCGTCGTCGACGGTGAAGGTCCAGAGCGACCCTTTGGTGAACCCAGCTCGACCCGGCACGATCATGCCCCGCCCCTGGGCGCGGCGCACCAGGTCGGGAATGACGTCGCCGTGGCTGCACATCAGGACGTCTCCGTTGTGTTCGAGCCCTTGGGCGATCACCGCCCAGGAGGTGTCGATGTCGGTCCCTTCGGCCAGTCCATCGAACAGCTCGACATCCAGCCCGGCGGTCACAGCAAGAGGCTCGACCGTCTGGTTGCAGCGGGGTAGGGGGCTCGACCACACGGCGTCGATGGGCTGGTCGATCAGTCGGTCGGCCAGCCAGATCGCCTGACGGCGGCCCTTGTTGTCCAAATGCCGCTGCGTGTCCAACGGATCACCGTCGTCGCGCTTCCCGGCCCTGCCGTGACGGACGAGGTAGAGGGTCACCCGGGCAACGCTACTACCGGACGGACCGCCTCGGATGGGACACCGTTAGCCTCCGCTGGTGGCCGACCTGCGGACCGAGCTGACCGAGATCGTCACCGGCCTGGGCACGCTCGGCTTTGCCGACGTTCATCACGCCGTCGCCGCTGCGCCCCGGGCGCTGGTCGGGGTGGACCCTGCCGTGCTCGGCCGGGTGGGTGATCACCTCGACGATCCCGTGCTGGGACCCCTCGCTCGGGTGGCGTTTACCAACGGTGCCACCTTCCTCGCCGCCACCGAGGGCCTGCGGGGCCGGGTGCCTCATCGGGTCGAGTGGAAGGGACCCCACAAGCCGCCGGGGTTCGAGACCGTGCCGGCCGACCTGCGCATCGACCACGTCTATCTGGTGAGCTGTAAATACGGTTCGGACATCCTCCATAACGTCAGCCCTGCCCATCTGATCGACCGCCACCTGGCCCAGAAGCGCAGCCCCACGACGGTCGACTGGTTCACCGAGGTCGCCCCCGAGGCATATGGCGACCTGTACCGCCGAACGGTGGCCTGGTCTGGCTTGGATCTTCCGCCAGAGGTGACCCAACTCGATCGAGATCAGCGCACGTCACTGCGCCGGGCCCTACCCAAGGGAACCTGGCCCGACGATCTGGCGCAGGAGTATTGGTCCTTCGTCGGCGAGGTGGCGGAGGCGACGGCCAAGCGTTGGCAGGGTGCGCTCGCCGTGCCGGCTCAGCGTGAGGAGATGGTCTGGCGGTTGTTGCGGCTGCAATCGGCGCCCTATTTCGTGCTTGGCCAGAGCCGCTCGGGCGAGCCGCTGCGCTACCGGGTGGACACCCCGTGGGACTTCCGTCGCCGCTATGCCCTTGAGTCCTTTGTGGTGTTCGCCGAACCGGCCGGCCAGGCGGTCGTCGGTTGGCGGGCGGAGGTGCGCGTGCGTTCGGACGCAATCGACGATGAACGGCCGGCCTCGGGGGTTCCGTCCCTGGAGGCTCTGCCCTTCGAGCCGGCGGAGGATCGGCGCGCCGTCGAAGGTCGGGTTGAGTTGCGCTGGAGCCACGGCAAGTTCTCCGGCAATCCGGAGGCCAAGGTGTACCTCACCACGCCGCCCCACGACGTCCCCGGCTATACGCAGTTGCTGTCCTGAACCTGCGCCGACCAGCTAAGGCGTCCCGGAGCGCTCGCCGACCGACGATCTGCACCTCATCGCCGTGTTGAAAGACATCCGTAGGTCCTTGACCGATTGATGGGACGTACGACCGGCCGACCCGCCCATTCCCGGCCTGGGTCCGGTCCTCGGTACCATCGCTGCCTGATCGACGACCGCCCCGGACCAGCGGGCCGACGCCATCCGCACGCCGAAGTTCGTGGAAATGCATCAAGGAGCCCACCCTGTGACCACCGATGACGGATCACCGCCCATCACAACCGATGACGTGGCCAAAGTGGCCGCCTTGGCACGCTTGGAGCTGACGCCGGCCGAGCTGGACACCTTCACCGGCCAGTTGGCCGACATCCTCGACCATGCCGCCGACCTGTCGGCGATCGACCTGGACGGGGTCGAGCCGTTGGGTACCCCGGTGCCGATGGAGAACGTGCTGCGAGCCGACGTCCCCGGTGACACGCTCGACCGCGACGAGGTTTTGGCGTCGGCACCTGCGTCGGAGGACGGCAAGTTCAAGGTCACCTCCATCCTGGGGGAGGGGGCATGAGCGCCCGCACCGCACTCGGGACCGCGGCGGCGGTCAGGTCCGGCGAGCGCTCCGCACGCGACGTGGTCGACGAGTCGCTCGCCGCCATCGACGAGGCCAACGCCGACCTCAACGCCTTCCTGTGCGTCACCGCCGACGAAGCGCGGGCCGCCGCCGACGCAGTCGATGCCCAGGTGGCGGCCGGCGATGACCCCGGCCCCCTGGCCGGCGTGCCCATCGCGCTGAAGGACAACCTGGTCACCCGCGGCGTGCCCACCAGCTGCGCCAGCAGGATCCTGGCCGGCTGGGTGCCGCCCTATGACGCCACCGTGGTGCAGCGCCTGCGCGCCGCCGGCGCGATCAGCGTCGGCAAGACCAACCTCGACGAGTTCGCCATGGGCTCGTCCACCGAGAACTCGGCGTTCGGCCCCACCCGCAACCCCCACGATCGCGAGCGGGTTCCCGGTGGTTCCTCGGGCGGTTCGGCCGCTGCGGTGGCCTCGGGCATGGTGCCCCTGGCGCTCGGATCGGACACCGGCGGTTCGATCCGCCAGCCCGCCTCGCTGTGCGGGGTGGTGGGCGTGAAGTCCACCTATGGCACCGTCTCTCGCCTCGGCCTGGTCGCCTACGGCTCATCACTCGACCAGATCGGTCCGTTCGCCGCCAACGTCGCCGACGCCGCGCTGTTGCTCGAGGTGATCTGCGGGCACGACCCGGGCGACTCGACGTCGCTGAAGCTGCCCGCCCCCGAGGTGAGCGCCCACCTGGACGACGGCGTCGACGGCCTGCGGGTCGGCATCATCGCCGAGCTGATGGGCGAGGGCATCGCCCCCGAGGTGGTCGCCCGCATCCGCTCCGCCGCCGAGGCGCTGGAGGCCGCCGGTGCCACGGTGGAGGAGGTGTCGGTCCCGTCGATCACGACGTGCCTGTCGGCGTATTACATGGTGGCGACGGCCGAGGCGTCCTCCAACCTGTCCCGCTACGACGGCGTGCGCTACGGCAACCGGGTGGAGGCGGCCAACGTCACCGACATGATGACCGCCACCCGAACCCAGGGCTTCGGCGACGAGGTGAAGCGGCGCATCATGTTGGGCACCTACGCCCTCTCGGCCGGCTACTACGACGCCTTTTACGCTACCGCCCAGAAGGTGCGCACCAAGGTGCGGGCCGACTTCGACGCGGTGTATCAAAACCACGACCTGCTGATGTGTCCCACCTCGCCGACGCCGGCCTGGCGCCTGGGCGAGAAGATGGACGATCCGCTCACGATGTATCTGAGCGACATCTGCACCATCCCGGCCAATCTGGCGGGGCACCCTGCCGTGTCGGTCCCGTTCGGCGCCAACGGTGCCGGGCTGCCCATCGGCGTGCAGGTGCTGGGTCCGACGCTGGGGGAGACCGCCATGTTCCGTGCGGCCGCCGCGTCCGTCGAGCACCACGGTGGACCTGTCCACGTGGGAGATCGTCATCGGCCTCGAGGTGCACGCCGAGCTGGCGACGGCCACCAAGTTGTTCTCCGCTGCGCCCCAGCTGTTCGGTGCCGAGCCCAACACGAACATCGACCCGCTCACCCTCGGGCTGCCCGGCAGCCTGCCGGTGCTCAACGAGCAGGCGGTGGAGCTGGCGATCCGGGTCGGCCTGGCGCTCAACTGCACCGTGCAGCGTTCGGTGTTCGCCCGCAAAAACTACTTCTACCCGGACCTGCCCAAGGACTACCAGATCAGCCAGTTCGACCTGCCGATCGACATCGACGGCTGGCTGGAGCTGCCGACCGGCAAGATCGTGGGTATCGAGCGGGCCCACCTGGAGGAGGACACCGGCAAGTCGACCCACGCCGGCGACACCGGCCGACTTCAGGGCGCCTCGTCGTCGCTGGTCGACTACAACCGCGCCGGCGTGCCGCTGCTCGAGATCGTCAGCCGCCCCGACATCCGCGACGCCGATCAGGCCCGGGCCTATGTGTCCGAGCTTCGCTCGATCCTGGTGGCGGTCGGGGCCTCCGACGGCAAGATGGAGGAGGGCTCGATGCGGGTGGACTGCAACGTGTCGGTCCGCCCCCAGGGTTCCGACACGCTCGGCACCCGCTGCGAGATCAAAAACGTCAACTCGCTGCGCTCGTTGGGCCGGGCGGTCGACTACGAGGCCGCCCGCCAGGTCGATCTGATCGAGGGCGGCGGCACCGTCCGTCAGGAGACCCGTCACTGGAACGAAAACGACGGCCGCACCCACACGCTGCGGGTCAAGGAGGAGGCGGACGACTACCGCTACTTCGCCGACCCCGACCTGGTGCCGTGCGACCCGGGCGATGAGTGGATCGAGCGGGTGCGCGCAGCGCTGCCCGTCCTGCCCGCCGCTCGGCGCGCTCGCCTGGGTGAGGCGACGGGAGGCGACGCCGAAGGGATCGCCATCGTCGTCGAGCGCGGCCTGGACGATCTGGTGCTCGCTGCGATCGACGCCGGGGCCGACCCGGCGCGTGCCCTCACCCGCGCCGAGCACAACCTCTCGGACGAGCGTTCGGCCGAGCTGGACCCGGCTGCGTTTGCCAAGCTGGTCAACCTGGAGGTCGAAGGCAAGCTGTCGGCCACCCAGGCCAAGACGGTGCTGGCCACGCTGGTCGCCGAGGGCGGCGACCCGGCCGAGGTTGCTGCTGCGGCCGGGTTCGAGGCGATGGACACCTCCGAACTGGAGGGCATCGTCGACGGGCTGATCGAGGCCAACCCCGCCGAGTGGTCCCGCTTTTGCGAAGGCGATCAGAAGGTGACCGGCTTCTTCGTCGGTCAGGTGATGCGGGCGACCAAGGGTCAGGCCGACGGCAAGGTGGTTACCCAGCTGCTCAACTCCCGCAAGCGGTAGCATCCTGCGGGTGCGACCTCGTCAAAGTCGAGTGCTCGGGCATTCCCGCCGCGGTGGGAGCGCCCTGGCGGTGTGGGCCATTTCACTCAGCGCCGTCGGGCTGCTGGCCGGCGGATGCGCGACCACGCCCCCTCGGGCGTTCGCCTTCCCGGTGAAGTCGTCGGCCACCCGTTATGCCCGCACCCACCACCACTACCCGGCGGCGGACATGTTCGCCCCCTGCGGCACGGCGGTGGTGGCCCCCACCGATGCCGTGGTCGAGGAGGTCGAGACACGGGACCGGTGGAGACGGGCCACCGACGATCCTGCGCTGCGCAGCGGGCTGCTGGTGTCGCTCGTCGACTTCCGGGGCGTGCGCTACTACGGCAGCCACCTGTCGAAGGTGCAGGTGTCGGTGGGCCAGCGAGTGAGCCGTGGGCAACGGGTGGGATCGGTGGGCGACACCGGCAACGCCAAGGGCACCGGCTGCCACCTCCACTTCGGGCTGTCGCCCGCTTGCCTCACCGGCTGGCAGAATCGCAGGGGCAAACTCGCCCCTCAGCCCTATCTGGACTCGTGGCGCAAGGGTGCCCGGAACGACCCGGCTCCGGCGATCGCCCGCATGGCCTGCCGGTGAGCAGATCTCCCGCCCGCGGAGCGGTGGTTTGGTCACCCAGTGCGGATCCGGCGACGGCGCCGGCGCGAGGCCCTGCACGCGCTTGCCTTGGCGTCCCACGGTGAGCTATGGTCAAGCCGTACGACGTACGAGCAGCTGGAGCGACATGCCGTGACGATCCGACGGAGTCTCCTGGTAGGAATGCTGCTCACCGTTGCGATCGGTGCGATCCTGATGGCCAGTCCGTTGCGTTCGGTCACGTCTGACGCCTTCGACAAGGTGAGCGTGACCCGCTCAACCAAGGAGGGCAAGACCAGTGCGGCGGGTTCGGAGCTCAACGTGTCGGGCGCCTCGGCCGAGGATATCGATCGGTCGCTGGTCGGTGTGGCCACGCTGGGAGCGGTTTTCCTTGGTCTCTCCGCGCTGATGTTTGTCATCGTCGCTATCAGCCTGCGTTTCTGAAGCAACAGTCGTTCTCGCAACGGGGTGGGTCGGATCGAGCCCGAGGTGGCAGGCTGTGCCCGATGACCGAGGATCTTGCGTGAGCCCGACCGAGCCCATTGAAGCGACCGGGCACGGCGGCCTGCCGGCGGGTATCGCCCCTTCGGTCCTCGACCTGTTTGGCAACACCCCGCTGGTCCGCCTTGGTCGCCTGTCCGAGCAGGAAGGCCTGGTCGCCACGCTGGCGATGAAGATGGAGACCACCAATCCTGGCGGTTCGACCAAGGACCGTCCGGCGCTGCAGATGATCCTCGACGCCGAGGCCGCCGGCGAGCTGGTTCCCGGTGGCACGATCGTCGAACCGACCAGTGGCAACACCGGCGTTGGCCTGGCGATCGTCGCTGCCCAACGGGGCTACGATTGCATCTTCGTCATGACCGACAAGGTGGCTCCCGAGAAGGTCGACCTGCTCCGCTCCTACGGGGCGGAGGTGGTCGTGTGCCCGGTGGCGGTGGCACCCGAGGACCCCGAGAGCTACTACTCGGTGGCCGAGCGGCTGGTCGAGGAGACCCCCAACGCCTATCGGCCCAACCAGTACGCCAACCCGTCCAACCCGGCCGCCCACACCGCCTCGACCGGCCCCGAACTGTGGGCACAGACCGAGGGACGCATCACCCACTTCGTCGCCGGCGCCGGCACCTGCGGCACGATCACCGGCGTGGCGACGTACCTCAAGGCGCAGAACCCCGAGATTCAGATCATCGCAGCCGACCCCGAAGGTTCGGTGTTCTCCGGTGGCTCCGGGCGGCCCTACCTGGTCGAAGGGGTCGGCGAGGACTTCTTCCCCGACGCCTGGAACACCGACCTGTACGACGGCATCATCGCCGTGTCCGACGCGGACAGCTTCTCGATGGCTCGGCGGGTGGCCCGCACCGAGGGCATCCTCGTCGGCGGCTCGGGCGGCATGGCGGTGGCCGCTGCGCTACAGGTGGCCGCCGCGGCCGGGCCCGACGACCTGGTCGTCGTCCTCAACCCCGACTCTGGGCGTGGCTACCTGTCCAAGGTGTTCAACGACGACTGGATGGCCAACTTCGGGTTCACGACGTCCTCCGGGCCGACGCTTGCAGACGCCATCGAGCGCTCGGGCGGGCCACGCGACCTGTTGTACGTCAACCCCGAGCAGCCGGTGCGGGAGGCGATCGACGTGATGCGCTCCAACGGCATCAGCCAACTGCCGGTGTGCAAGAACACGCCGCCCTTCGCCGCCGCAGAGGTGATGGGCTCCGTCGACGAGCTGGTGCTGATGCGGGCCGCCGCTGGTGATCGGGCCACCCTGGACCTGCCGGTCGAGTCGGTGCTGGGCCCCAGCCTGCCGACGATCGGGATCGGCCAGGAGGTCAATTTGGCGATCGAGCAGCTCCGCACCGCTACCGCCCTCCTCGTGCTGGGCGGTGGCCGGCCCTGTTGCATCCTGACCCGCAGCGACGTGCTGGGGTTTCTTGAGTTTGGGGATGACCCAGGAGGAGATCGCCATGTCGACTGACGCCCAACCCGGGAAAGCCCACGGTTTCGCCACCCGGGCGATCCACGCCGGCCAGCCCCACGATCCGATCACCGGCGCCGTCGTCACCCCGATCAGCCTGGCCACCACCTTCGCCCAGCCCGAGGTGGGCCAGCTGATGGGCGGCTTCGAGTACGGCCGCACGGGCAACCCGACCCGGGCCGCCTACGAGGCCTGCCTGGCCAGCCTGGAGGGAGGCACCGATGCGGTGGCCTTCGCCTCGGGGCTGTCGGCCGAGGACGCACTGCTCCGGCTGGTTGCGCCCGGCAGCAGGATCGTGCTCGGCGACGACGCCTACGGCGGCACGTACCGGCTGATCTCGGCGGTCCATGCCCTCGAAGGCCGCGATCACCTGGCCTTCGACCTGACCGACCCGGGCAAGCTGGAGGCCAACTGGCCCGACGATGCGACGATGGTGTGGCTCGAGACGCCGACCAACCCGCTGCTCACCTGCCTGGACATCACGGCGATCGCCGAGGTGGCCCACGCCCACGGGGCGATCCTGGTGGTCGACAACACCTTCGCCACCCCGGCGCTCCAGCGTCCTTTGGAGCACGGCGCCGACGTCGTCGTGCACTCCGCCACCAAGTACCTGGGTGGCCACTCCGACGTGGTCGGTGGCATCGTCGCCACCTCCGATGAGGAGCTGGCCCAGCGGCTGCGCTACCTGCAGAACGCCGTCGGCGCGGTGCCGTCGCCCTTCGACTGCTATCTGGTGCTGCGGGGCCTCAAGACCCTGGACGTCCGCATGGAGCGGCACAGCGCCAACGCCGCGGTGATCGCCGAGGCGCTCCAGGCCCACCCGCAGGTTGAGCGCGTGCGCTACCCGGGGTTGAAGAGCCACCCGACCCACCGGGTGGCCGCCCGGCAGATGTCCGGGTTCGGCGGCATGGTGAGCTTCGAGTGTCGAGGCGGCGAGGCGGCGGCGCTCGAGGTGGTCAGCCACACCGAGCTGTTCACGCTGGCCGAGTCGCTCGGCGCAGTCGAGAGCCTGATCGAACATCCGGGTCGGATGACGCACGCGTCCGCAGCCGGTTCGCCCCTCGAGGTGCCCGCCTCGCTGGTGCGCTGTTCGGTGGGCATCGAGGATGCGGCCGACCTGGTCGCCGACCTGACCGCTGCGCTCGACCGCCTCCCCTGAGTCCCAACGGGTCCGCCGGACCCTGTGGTGTCAGCTCGACGCCGGTGCCGGGTCGGTGAGCAGCGCTGCGATCCGATCGAGGGGAAGGTCGAGCAGCGAGTCACCGGGACGCACCGTCGTACCGAGCGAGGCGAGGTGGTCGCTCGCTGCGGCCCGGGCCTGGCGACGCGTGGGTGGGGGATCGATCTCCGATGACCGGGTCAGCCACTCGGCGATCACGTTGCGGGGGTTGGCATGGCCGCGTCCGACCAGCGGCGGGCCGGCAGGTGAGGCCGGGGCCTCGTCGTCGATTCGGCGGGCGACCAGCAGGTCGGCCCCCGCTACCGCCCGCTGGGCCGGTTCGAGGCGCCACCACCTCGACAGGTGGGCCTCGACCCAGCCGCGACCTCCGGTCGTATCCCGCTGCTCGGGATCGGCGCTGCGGTCGGCTGTGTCGACGTCGCACACGAGCACCGCAGAGGGCGCCGCCAGCGCCAGGAGGGCTCGGGGCAACCATGCCCCCGGATCGCCGCGCAGGTCGACGACCGGGACCGCTCCGCTGCGCAGCTTGGGCGCCTGGTCGCCACCGATCAAGCGCCGGACCCCGATCACCTGGGCGTCCGGCCCGGCCTCCTCGGTGGCGGCGCTCAGCGGCGCCGAGTCGGCCTCGATCGCCGAACGAGCAGCGGCCGGACCCTGGGAGTAGAGGTTTTCGGCCGCCTCGCCCTGGGTGCCCTCGCGGCCGGTCGGTGCGAGCAGATACAGGTCGGCGCGGCCGCCGATCGCTTCGGCACCTGCGTAGGTGACGACGTCGGGCCACATGGCCGAGATGGCGAAGGCGGCGCGCATCATCTCGCGCTGCACCTGCCAGCCGAGGGTCGCACGGGTCTCGCCGAAACCGTAGGTCACCGCCACCCGCCCGTCGGGCCCCGCCAGCGCATCGGTGGCGACGGCGAGGAACGCGGCCATGCCCTCCGGAGTGAAGGGCGGGTTGACGATGACCAGGTCGGCCCAGTCGGCCAGCGATCGGGGCAGACCAACCCGCACGTCACACCACCGCAACAGCGGTCCGCGCCCGTCCAGGCCGGTCGACCCGAGGGTCGCGAGGACGGAGTCGTCGACGTCGACGACGGCCACCTCTTCAGCCCGGCCGTCGGCGGCGAGCGCGAGGGCGTCGAGGTCGCGTCCGCCCAGCACGAGCACGTGGGCGCCCCGCAGATCGAGGTGGCGGTCGAGCACGTCGAGGCGGGCGGCTACGCCGTCGTGGGTGGCCGGGCGGTGATCGAGATCCCGACGCGGTGCGTCCAGCCCGAGCGACCAGGCCTGAAGGCGGGTGTGCAGTTCCGGGTCGGTGAAGGCTCCTGATTCCGAGGGCCCGTCGAGTGCCCAGCCTTCGATCAGCTCGGCCCGCAACGGGTCGGAGAGCTCCCAGCGGTCGTCCTCGAGGCTCAGGCCAGGGGTGGCCTCTTCATCGCCGGCGGCGGTCGTCAACCCTGCGAGCAGCGCCTCGATACCCCGCCGCGAGATGCCGCTGGCGGCGACGAGCTCACCGATCGAGGCCGGTCCCTCGACGAGCAGCGCGACGGCCGGGCGCAGTGCGATCGTCGCCAGGCCTGCAGGAGCTTTCGCTGCGCTGATGACCTGCTCCTCGTCGATGACCTGCTCCTCGTTCGTGCCGTGCTCGTCGTTCATGATGTGCCCCCCAGCGATGGTGCATTGCGTCGGCCGAGTTGGTCGAGAGCGTTGAGCACGGGCGTGTCGGCGATCAGCTTGGTGAAGCTGACCCGTTCGCTGGCCAGGGTGGTGGCGATCACGCCGGCCAGCGCGAGGTGGCGGGCCCTGGGTGACCAGCGACGAACCGCGTCGACCGCCAGTGCCGCCCCGAGTGCGTTGGCTCCGGTATCGCCCAGCATCGCCCGCTCGGCGAGATCGTCGCCGAGCAGCCCGAGCGCCGTGCCGATCACCGCGCCGGACTCGGGGCCTGGCTGACGCTGCGCCGGGACGGCCGCCAAAGCGGTTGCGACGAGGAGTGAAACCTTGAGTGCCCGGCCCGGCCGGAGGTCGAAGAGGTTGATCAGGTTGGCAGAACCGGCGATCAGTGCGCCGTCCGCCGCCACGACCAGCGGGTGGGATCGGCCACGGGATCCCAGGGTGGCGGCCAGCAGGCCGGCGGCGCCGATGGCGACGATCTTGACCGCCCCGGTGGTCACCTCGCCACGGGCCAATGCCCGGAGATGCCCCCCGATCCCCTTGGTGTCGGTGACGCCGAACAGATCATCGAGACCGCCGGCAAGGCCCGCCCCCACGACGGCGACCAACCCGGGCGTTGCGCTCGCCGGAGCGTCGCCTGCGATCACCGTCCCCACCATCACGCCGGAGGCCAGCCCGATGACCGCCGCCGGGCCTCCGAGCAGGGTGACCGGTTCGGCCCGGTGGTTGGTGCGCTGCCAGCGCGCCGCACCGCCCGGGACCCGTCCGGGCAGCACCCGAAGCGACCCCGAGGCCGCAACGGCGGCGGCACCGGTTGCCAGGGGTCGGGAGACGGTGAAGCGGAGCGGCGTAGGCGGTGACACCCATGCCACGGTATCGGTCCCGGCGAGCCACCCTCGATGCCGTGCCGGGCCTCGGCCCGATAGGTTGCCTTGGTGGGCGAGAAGGCCGCCCGGGAGCATCGATGGAACATCGGAGGAGTGGGGAGTGAGAACGTTGGCCAGCCGACGGGGGTCCGTGGCCGCTGGTGCCCGACATCGCACAGGCCGATGGGCGGCAGGCCTCGTGCTCCTCGCCGTGGGCTGCTCCTCGACGGAGGATTCTACGGCCGATTCCGGACCTCAGCCGTCTGGCGATCCGGCCGAGCTGGCCTCGCAGGTCGTGGCGCGGTTTCCGGCCGAGGAGGCGACGGCGTTGGCCGTTGACGAAGACGGTCAACTGTTTGTCGGCGAACGTCTCAGCGGACGGGTGTCGAAGGTCGACCCGGACTCGGGTGAGGCCGAGGCGCTGTTCACCGTCGACGACCTCGACACCGATCTGGAACAGGGCGGACTGCTCGATGTCGCCATCGACACCGAGGGCACCCTGCTCGTCTCCTACACAGCCACCGACGGCCACCTCGTGATCGACGAGGTCGCCGGCTCCCCGGGGAAGCTCACCCGTCGTTGGGACGGGCCGGTTGCTGCGGAGCGATCAAACGGTGGCCGTCTGGCCGTGCTGGGCGGCGATACCGCCGAACAGGACACGCTCGTGGTCGGGGTCGGCGACCTGCTCGACCCCGAGTCGAGTCCGCTGCCCGACACCGCCAACGGAAAGCTGCTCGTCGTCAACGATTCGGGTGAGGCCAGCCCGTTCGCCACGGGGCTCAACAACCCATTCGCGCTGGGGACCGATGGGAAGAACACGGTGTGGGTCGCCGACAACGCTCCGGGTGATAACCCTGAGCGGCTGTTGCGCCTGACCGCCGCCCGTTCCGAGAAGGTGGCCTCCTGGACCGACACCCGGGTGCCCTCCGGACTGGCGGTGCTCGACGACCGCACCTTGGCCATCTGCTACTACGCCACCGGCGAGCTGGTGCTCGTCGATGCAGACAACCCCCAAGGGGGCTCCGGACCGCTGGTGGCGGACGATTGCCGGTTCGGGGTGCAGTCGCTCGGCGACCGGCGCCTGGCCTACGCAACCGACGATGAGGTGGTCATCGTCGACGTCGCCGGCTGACGATCTCACTCGGCCGGCGGGAGTTCCACCAGGCGATCGTCGGCGGTGATCAACCGGGTGCTCAACCCGATCGCCATCACGGTCGTCGTCACCGCCACCGAACCGAGGATGAGGTACATCACCGCCAGCTGCACCCTCACCGCGGCCGCCGGCTCCACTCCGGCCAGAATCAATCCGACCATCGCCCCGGGCAAAAAGACCAGCCCCACCGACTTGGTCGTCTCGATCTGGGGGATGAGGGCCGTTCGTGACGCGGCTCGCAACTGGGGCTGGACGGCCTGGCGGCCCGAAAGGCCCAGCGCCAACCGTGCCTCGACCCGGTCACGTTGTTCTCGAAGCTCCTCGATCGTGCGACGAGCGGCCAGGACGGTCGAAGACAACGAGTTGCCGATCACCATGCCGGCCAGCGGCACGATGGTGCGGGACGTCATCGGAAAGATCCCTGCACCGAAGAGAACACCGAGTGAGATGATCGTCGTGGTCGAGAAGGCGACAAGGGCCAGGGGGAACGCTGCGGGCACTTCGGGGGCACGTCGGCGAACCGTGATCGCAGCGAAGAGCACCATGGCGACCAACCAGCACCAACTCCACGCCAGCGGCGCGCCGTCGCCGACGACCAGCGTGAGCGCCCCGCCGATCAGCGCCAGCTGGCCCGCTGCGCGCAGCGCAGCCCACAACAGCGACCGCTCCACACCGAGCCGTCGCCAGGCCGATACCGCCAGCGCAAGGGCCACCAGGATCGCCGATGCTGCCAGACCCCACGTCGTCGGCTCGGTGGCACCGGATTGGGCGATCATGGCGGGCCGAGTCGAAGGTGGTGGTCGGCCAGCCGCTCGGCCTGTTGGGGATCGTGGGTCACCCACACCAGGGTGGTGCCGCCTTGGGCCAGGCTGAGCGCCAGCGTCTCAAGGTGGGCCGTCGCCTCGGGGTCGAGGCTCGACGTTGGCTCGTCGGCGAGCAGGACCGACGGCCGGGTGGTGAGCGTCCGGGCCAGGCACATCCGCTGGGCCTCGCCTCCCGACAGCCTGGTGGCCTCACGCTCGGCCATCGACGGCTCGAGTGCCACTGATCTCAGAAGCGACGACACCTCGTCGTCGCTCAGCGCGACCGCGGCGCGCAGGTTGTCGGCAACCGTGCCGGGGAACGGAATCGGCCGCTGGAAGACCATGCCGACGTCGCGTCGGAGCGCTCGGGCCTCCCAGTCGGAAACGTCGATGCCCCGGTAGGAGACCGTCCCGGACGACGGCACCACAAGCCGATTGCAACACCGCAACAGCGTGGACTTTCCGGCGCCGGACGGCCCCGAGACGACGGTGATGCCGCCCTCGGCGATGTCGGCCATTCCCAGCGCAAGCCGCCGGACGCCCCCACTGGCGACGACCACGTCTCGGAACACGAACAGCGTCTCGGTCACGAGGTGTCAGCCGGTGCTTGGCTCGGTGGTCGCCAAGGCCACCCGCTCGCGGATCAGCGCCACCAGCATCGAGATCGCGGAAGTGTTGCGTCCACCGTGAGGGATGATGACGTCGGCGAAGCGTCGGGTTGGCTCGACGAACTGCACGTGGCTCGGACGGACGGTGGTCAGGTACTGGCGCACGACCGTCTCGGTCGTTCGCCCTCGCTCGGTCACGTCGCGCTCCATCCGCCGGATGAAGCGGAGGTCGTCGTCGACGTCGAGATAGACGGCCAGGTCGAGCAGTTCTCGCAGGTCGGGGTCGTGCAGCACGAGAATCCCGTCGACGACGATCACCGCTCCGGGGTGGGCAGGCTCGGTGATCGACGATCGGGTGTGGGTGGTGAAGTCGTAGACCGGCACCTCGACCGCAACCCCAGATCGCAGGCGGTTGAGGTGCTCGAAGACGAGTGGCCACTCGAACGCAGTGGGGGAGTCGTAGTTGACCTGTGCCCGCTCCGACATCGGCCGGTCGGACTGATCGAAGTAGTAGCTGTCGACGGTGAGCATCGTCACGTTGACGAGGTTGACGGCCTCGACGATCGACCGGGTGACCGTCGTCTTGCCCGAACCCGACCCTCCGGCGATCCCGATCACGAACGGTCGCTGCGGTTCCACGGAGCCGCAGGCTATCGGGCCACCGGACCTCGTCCTGTTGGCACAAACGGTGTTGCGACAGCGCCTCGGTCTTCAGGCGGCTGTGCCGAAGCCCCTCGGTTGCACCGAGACGCTGAACTGTTCGAGGCACACCTTCATGCCTCGCGTCTCGGTGAAGTCCTTACAGCCGGACTGCTTCAGCCCGAGCACCCGGTCGTAGAGCTCGCCGATGTCGGGCCTCGAGTGCTCTCGTGCCAGTTCGTTGAGCTTCTGGCGGAGGCGCGCACGGAACAGCACCACCGGGTCGGCGTGCTCGCTGTAGTAGCGCACCGCCTCGATGGCGTTCTCCTTCAGCGCGTTGGATGCGTCCTTCACATCGCCGGCGGTACGCCGACCGTTGGGCTTCGGCTGGGCCTCGTTGCTCAGCTCCAGCGTGAAGGAGTACTTGAACTTGAACTCCACCTCGATGTCACGCGTCAGGGCATGATGGACATCTTCGTTGATGCCGCTGTGGCGGCGAACGACGTAGTAGACGCCGAGACGCAGAGCCTTGAGTAGCCCGGGCTCGGTTGCGGGCAGGATCACCTCGAAGCGATTGCGTCGGAGGTGAGCGACCAGCAACGCTCCGGCCGGTGCCGACGGGTAGCGCTGGAAGGTCTTGGGTGGGTGGTATGGGCCGATGATCAGTGGGCACGTCATGATGGGCCTCCTCGGTGCGAGCTTGGTGACCGACCTTCAACATAACCTTTTCACCGTAAGGGTGAAAGTGATTTAAAAATTGAGAATCCCTTGATCCGGGGTGACCTGAGCGGCTCTTCAGTGCTTGGACCGGCTGGCGACCGGTGCCAGGCAGGCGAGTAGCACGCCAACCGCGATACTGACGCCGGCGGGAACGTAGATCTGGCGGATCTCCTGGCCGACGGTCAGACCGGTGATCAGGTCGAGCCCGACGATCAACCACACGAGCTGGACGACCCCGAAGGTCAGCACGGTCGCGCCGGTCGCGATCAGGCCGATCTGCATCGCCTTGCGGTTGCGGGCCATCCATGCGGCGAGGATGACGAGCGCCCCAAAGCCGGCAAGTAGCGCCAGCGCCCGCAGCGATACCGTCCACGCCAGCGGCGCTGCGGTCGAAGACCAGACACCCCACGACAGTCGCGTCGGTGCTGCGATGGCGACCAGCTCAAGCCCTGACCGCTCGAGCAGCTTGCCCTGGTCGAGTACGACGTAGATCAAGGCGCTGACCGGTAGCCACACCGAGACCACCCCGGCGACCACCCTGGCCCAGCGCCCCGACCCCGGCGTCGACCCGGATTCGGACGGCGGCTGCACCCGGCGTGGCGCCGCCAGCGGTGCAGGGGCCGACCAGACGCTGCTGGGAGCGGGCGCCGGAAGCGGCTTCGCGGCGGCTCGGGGCGGCTCCGGGCTCGACAGGTCGTGCACCGCCGTCGCCGCCCCGCCGTCCGGCTGGTCCCAGGCCGACGGAGCGGCGGGAATGCCCGGCGTGACCGAGGTCGGTGTGCCCCCGATGGGCGAGGTCGGCGCCGACGGCGATTCCGGCGGCTGCGATCCGGCGGGGCCGATTTGCGGGTTGACCTGGGTCGAGGTTCCGCCGTCCTGCGGCGGTCGAGGGGGTGTCACCACACCGACGGCGTCCGTCTTCGCCAACCCGTCCGCGGCGGGCGCCTCGGAGCGGCGTCGCCGTTGAATGACGGGCGGTCCTTCGCCGTCGGTTGAACCTCGGTTGCCCGCATCCCGGTTTGTGTCCCGGCCCGCGCTTTCACCGGCGGTCGGATGAACACCACTGGGCGTCTGCGACCGATCGCCCACACCCGGGGACGAAGCGTTGAGCGCCGCCCCGCAGTGGGTGCAGAACCGGGCATCATCGAGGGTATCGGCGTGGCAGTGGGGGCAGATCACAGCGAGCGGTCCAAGGCTGAACGTTCGGGCGGCAGAAGCGGTTGGCAGAGCAGGCGGAGAGTTTGCCGTTGCAGGGAAACGTAGCCCAGGTCGCTGGGATCACCGCAGGTGGGCGCCGGTAAGCTGCGTACCGGGACGGTCTCCGCGTTGGCGAGCGATGCCCGAATGCTCGGTCGGTAACGGCGGGGGCGACGAATGAAACCGACCTTGTGATGGACTCCCGATGACACCTTCCGCCGCCCGTACGATCGATACCGTAGGCCCGCCCGACGGCCGCCTCGTCGAACCTCGATCACCCTGGTACCGCCTCGATCCCGCCGAAGCGGCCAACGAACTCGACGTCGACGTCGCTCGCGGCCTGAGCGAATCCGAAGCCGTCCGGCGCCGGGAGCAGACTGGCCCGAACGAGCTGGTCGGCGAACCGAAACGGCCGTGGTGGAAACGGTTGCTCGACCAGTTTCGCGGGGTGCTCATCCTGCTCCTGCTCGGGGCTGCGGTGATCTCGGCCGCAGTTGGCGACTTGAAGGACCCGATCGTGATCGGGGTGGTCGTCATCATCAATGCGTTGCTCGGCTTCGTTCAGGAACAGCGGGCCGACCAGGCGATGGAAGCGCTGTCGGGCATGTTGACCACGCAGGCCAAGGTGCGCCGGGACGGCGCGGTCGAGGAGATCGCCTCCGCCGACGTGGTGCCCGGGGACCTGGTTCTGCTCAAGTCTGGCGACCGGATTCCCGCGGACGGCCGCTTCGTGAAGGCGAACTCGTTGTCGGTGGACGAGAGCACCCTGACCGGCGAGTCGGAACCGGTCGACAAGGACGAGCCCTCGTTGCCCGCCGGCGAGGGCGAGGTCGCCCTGGCCGACCGGTCCAACATCGGACACATGAACACGACGGTGGTGCGCGGCACCGCCGAGTTGCTGATCACCGAGACCGGCATGTCGACCGAGCTCGGACGTCTGGCGGGCATGATCTCGGCCGATGAGCCCGGGCTGACCCCGCTGCAGGAGGAGCTCGAGCGGCTGGGCAAACGCCTGGCGGTCATCGCCGGCGTCGCTGTTGCGCTGGTGATCGCCGTCGGCATGCTGCGTGGCGACACCTTTGCTGCGGCCATCCTGGGCGGCGTGGCCCTGGCGGTGGCCGCCATACCCGAGGGGCTTCCCGCCGTTGTCACCGTCACCCTGGCGCTCGGCGTACGGCGGATGGCCGAGCACAACGCCATCGTCAAGCGACTGGCGTCGGTCGAGACGCTCGGTTCGACCACGGTGATCTGTTCGGACAAGACCGGCACGCTGACCCTTCATCAGATGACCGCCACACAGGCGTGGTGTGGCGGTCGAACCCACGAGATCGACGGGTTGGGTTACGGCCCCGACGGAACGATCGATCCACCCGCCACCGACGCGGTGCGCCGGATGGTGACCGCCGCCGCCCTGGCCAGCGACGCCGTGCTGCGCGCCGGCGCCGACGGCACCCACGAGCTGGTGGGCGATCCGACCGAAGGTGCCCTGATCGTTCTCGCCGGCAAGGCCGGGGTGACCGCCGAGTCGGTACGGGCCGATCTGCCCCGCCTCGCCGTGTTGCCCTTCGATTCCACCCGCAAGCTGATGGCGACGGTGACCGAGGACCCATTCGGCGGTCCCGGTCGGCTGTTGGCGGTCAAGGGCGGCAGCGACGTGGTGTTCGGTCGTTGTACCGCGATGCTCGTCGCCGACGGCATCGCCGACCTGGATGAGGCCCGCAGAGCAGGGGCCACCGAGGTGATGCGGTCCTTGGGTGCTGACGGCCTGCGGGTGCTGGCCATCGCCGGCAAGGAGCTGGCGGCGGACTGGGACGGGGATCCCGACGACGAGCTCGACGACCTGGTGCTCTACGGCGTGGTCGGCATCCTCGACCCGCCCCGCATGGAGGCTGGCGTCGCCATCGCGGAGTGCCGCGACGCCGGCATCGCCGTCAAGATGATCACGGGCGACCACGCCACGACCGCGGCGGCGATCGGGCAGCAGCTCGGCCTCGACGGCGAGGTGGTCACCGGAAGCGATCTTGACGCGATGAGCGACGACGAACTCGCCGGCAGGATCGAAGCGATCTCGGTGTGTGCGCGGGTGTCGCCGGAGCACAAGGTTCGGGTGGTTCGGGCCCTCCAGGCCAACGACGAGGTCGTGGCGATGACCGGCGACGGCGTCAACGACGCCGCCGCCCTACGCCGGGCCGAGATCGGCGTGGCGATGGGCATCACCGGCACCGAGGTCACCAAGGAGGCCAGCGACCTGGTGCTGGCCGACGACAACTTCGCCACGATCGTGACCGCGGTCGAGCGGGGCCGGGCGATCCGCTCAAACATCGTGCACTTTGTGCGGTTCCAGCTGACGACCAGCCTGGCGGCTGTCGGCACGATCCTGGCGGCGCGAATTCTCGATCTGCCCATACCGTTCAGCCCGATCCAGATCCTGTTCGTCAACATCATCGCCGACGGTCCGCCGGCGATGAGCCTGGGCGTCGACCCGCCGGCCCCCGAGGTGATGAAGCGCAAGCCGCTGGGACGTACCGAGCCGATCCTGACCAACACACGCCTGCGCCGGATCCTCGCCACGACAGCGCTGATGTCAGCAGCGATCATCTGGGTGCTGGTGCGCTACCGCAGCGCGGATCCGTTGCTGGCATCGACGATGGCCTTCACCACGTTTGTGTTTGCGCAGCTGGTCAACTCGCTCATCGTCCGGTCCGACGGCAAGGGGGTGTTCCGCCGGTACACCTTCAGCAACGGTGCGTTGTGGATGACGATTGCCGCTGTCAGCGCCATGCAGGTCGCCGTCGTCGAGGTACCGGTGCTCCAGCGGATCTTCGACACGGTCGGGCTCACTTGGGCCCAGTGGGGCCTCTGTCTGGCGGTGGTCGCAGCGTTGCTGTTCGTCGAGGAGGTCTGGATCCGGGTACGACTGTTGATCTGGCCTGATACCGACCTGACCTGACCTGACCTGACCTGACCTGACCATGGTGCGTGGGGCCAGCGCACCGCCGGTCTGACCATCGCCTGACGCTGACCGTCGGATCCCTTCGTCCCTCCGGGTAACGGCTCGCCCCAGCGATCTCTGCTCTGGTTCGCTGTTCGCGGCGACCCAGCAAACCAAGCCTCACCTTGTCGCCGTGCCCTCCTGGCTGCGGCCGGGCCGCGCCGCGAGTGCGAGCACATTGCGCACCGCCTCGACGATCTCGTCATCGGAAAAGGCCGACGTGAGGTGTACCCCGGTCCACCCCGCAGCGGCCAGGTGATTGGTGCGATGACGATCGGCATCAAAGGCCCTGCGGCTTTCGTGGTGTTCGAATCCGTCGGCTTCGGAGAACACCCGTGCATCCACCCAGGCCATGTCCAGCCGGTACTCCTTCACGCCGACCGTGATCCGATGCTGGCACGTGGGGAGAGGGACGCCCGCCTGGGCCAGCACTCGGAGTATCCGGGCTTCGAGCGGGCTCTCCGTTGGACCGGCGCCACGCCGAAGCTCCATGAGGTTGCTCAGCACACGGGGACGCCGCCCGTACGTCGCTTGGGTGGCGGTGATCATGGCGTTGATGGCATCGATTGTGGCCTGGCGACGACGTAGGGCCGTGTCCAGGCAGGTGGCCAGTTCGTCAACCGTGATGCGGCCGGACAGGTCGATCAGGGTCCGAGCCGGGCTGGTGACGGGAATGCCGCCGACGATCGCAACGTCCTCAGGGTCCAGGCGCGTACTTCGGTGCACCCGCACGTTGCGACGCTCAACCTTGCGCCCGCCGGGCACGATCACCTCCACCCGGGCATGACGAACCTCCCATCCCCACACGCGGGCGGCCGTGCTGTGGCTTGCCCATGCCTCGCCGATGCTCAACACTGCCGCGAGCGTCCGCTGATGAAGCGTGGCCGGCGTGGCCCCCAACGCCAGCACGCCGATGCCCGCTCGACGCCAGCGCCCCTTTGCCACCGCAGAGGTCACCGCTCCTCGGTCGAAGCCGAGTTGCCCAGCCTGCTGGGTCGTCACCAAACCGTGCTGACGCGTCGCCAACTGGACCAGGGCCCGTTCGCTCATGAGAACAGCGTCTGCCGGGCCGGATGATTCGGCAACGGGCACCACACCCCGGGCGACGCTCCACCGGGTTGGTGTCGGGCGGTCCCCATGGGGCCTGTGCCTCGGGCATCGCCGAGCGGCGCCGTCGATCGGGCGCCCAGGTCCAGCCGACATGCTGCGAAAGTCTGACCGCCGGGTTACGCATGACCACCATGCGAAAGTCGGCGGTGAGACTCTCGCACGACCGCATGGGGGCCGTCTGGTGGGTTCGGGCGAGCAGGCGCCCGGGTGCCGTGTCGCTTGGGTGTCGTGTCGCTTGGGTGTCGTGTCGCTTGGGTGTCGTGTCCCTTGGGTGCCGTCTCGCCCGGCTCTCGTCTCGCCCGGCTCTCGTCTCGCCCGGCTCTCGTCTCGCTCGGGTGCCGTCTCGCCCGGCTCTCGTCTCGCTCGGGTGCCGCCTCGTTCGGCTCCCGTCTCGCTCGGGTGCCGTCTCGCTCAGGTGTCGATGATGGCGGGCAGCACCTCGGAGATCGAACCGAGCACGACCACGTCGGCCAGATCATCCATCGGCGTGGGTTCGCCGTTGACGATCACGATCGACGCGCCGTTGGAGGCGGCGATCGGCACCATGTCGGCCACCGGGTACACCTGCAGTGTGGTGCCGACGCTCAACAGCAGGTCGGCCTGGGCCGCGGCGGCGAACGCTCGATTGAGGTCGGCCGCAACCAGCGCCTCACCGAAGAAGATCGTGGCCGACTTCAGGATGCTGCCGCAGAGCTGACAAGGAGGATCGGCCTCGCCGGCGCGCACCCGGTCGAGGGTGGTCTGCATCGGCGACGTGATCCCGCAGCCGACACAGCGAACCTGGCGCATCGTGCCGTGAACCTCGACGACCTCCTCGGTCGGCAGCCCCGACTCGACGTGGAGACCGTCGATGTTCTGGGTGACGGTGAGTGCCAGGCGGCCGGTTCGCCCGAGCTCGGCGAGCGCGGTGTGGCCGGGGTTGGGATCGGCGCGCCAGGCCGGGTGGTCCATGCGGGCGCGCCAAGCCCGCTCCCGCACCTCGGGGCTGGCCAGGTAGTGATCGATCGTCGAGAGCTTTTCCGTCTCCGGGTTTCGGGTCCACATGCCGTCAGGGCCTCGAAAGTCGGGGATGCCCGAGTCGGTCGAAATGCCGGCACCGGTCAGCACGACGATCCGCCGGGCGTCGGCGACCAGCTGAGCGGCCCGTCGCACGGCTTCGGGATCGGCGGTCGGGTGAGTCGTGGCCATGGCCTCAACCTACCGAGCGGCCTCATCGGGTGGTCACGCGCCAGGCGGCCGGCCCGCTTGGTGGGAATGTCGACCAGGTTGGTAGGGTTTATGTCAAGCGAGCCCGGAGACTTTCCCCGGGAGTGCACCAACCCCGAGCAACGAGCGTGATCGATGGCCAACTTCCGTGACCTCCTCAAGACGACCAAGCAGCAGATTCGTGAGGTCGATACCGAGACCTCCGACCGACTGCGCGACCAGGGCTCGATGATCCTCGACGTGCGCGAGGCCGACGAGTACGAGGCGGGTGCAGTACCCGGGGCGTTGTTCATCCCCCGTGGCCACCTCGAAAGCCAGATCGAGATGAAGCTGCCCGACAAGGACACGCCGCTGATCGTGCAGTGCGCCGGCGGCGTGCGTTCGGCCTTTGCCGCCAAGACGCTCGAGGAGCTGGGCTACAGCGATGTCGCCTCGATGGCCGGCGGGTTTGGCAAGTGGAAGGACGAGGGCCGCGAGTGGAAGGTGCCCCAGAGCCTCGATCCCGACCAGAAGGACCGCTACAAGCGCCATCTGCTGCTGCCCGAGGTGGGCGAGGAAGGTCAGATGAAGCTGCTCGATGCCAAGGTGCTGCTGCTCGGCGCCGGCGGCCTCGGCAGCCCGTCGGGCCTGTACCTGGCGGCGGCGGGTGTCGGCACGCTCGGCATCGTCGATATGGACGTCGTCGACCGCTCCAACCTGCAGCGTCAGATCCTCCACAACACCGACCGGATCGGTATGCGCAAGGTGGACTCCGCCAAGGAGGCGATCGAGAAGCTCAACCCGGACGTCAAGGTGATCACCCACGACGTGCGCCTCGACGCCGACAACATCGAGGAGATCATCTCCGGGTACGACCTGGTCGTCGATGGAGCGGACAACTTCCCGGTGCGCTACATGCTCAACGATGCCTCGGTGAAACTGGGCATCCCGGTCGTGCACGGCTCGATCTTCCGCTTCGAGGGGCACGTCACCGTGTTCGACCCCAAGAACGGGCCCACCTACCGCGACCTGCTGCCCGAGCCCCCGCCGCCGGACATGGCACCCTCGTGCGCCGAAGCCGGCGTGCTCGGCGTGCTGCCCGGCATCGTCGGGTGCATCCAGGCGGTCGAAGCGATCAAGTACTTCCTCGACCTCGGTGACCCGCTGATCGGCCGCTACCTGGCCTTCGACGCCCAGGAGATGAGCTTCCGGGAGTTCAAGATCCGTCGCGATCCGGCCAACGAGATCACCTGGGAGAACCGGGACCAGATCAAGGTGGTCGAGCTGACCGACCAGTGCATGCCGGCGCCGCTGGAGGCGCCGGTCGCCTCCGTAGCCACGTCCAATGGCGACTCAGCGCCGGCCGGCCGGCAGACGGTCGGCGTCTGAAAGTCGGACGACTCAGCCCTGTCCCCTGGGATCTGCGCGAACCAGGATCTCGGCCAACGCAGAGGCGCCGGCGTCCCAGGTGGGTAACTCGACGTCGGCGGCACGGTCGAACCCGTCGGTGAGGGCCTCGTCCAACGCAACGGCGAGGGCGTTGGGGTCGGTGGCTTCGACGTAGGTGACCAGCTCGCCGCCGATCTCGCGTAGCGAGCCGCCCGTCGAGGAGACGACCCGACAGCCGTGCCGAAGCGCCTCGACGACCGGCAGGCCGTAGCCCTCGGCGTGCGACGGCACGGCGACGACGGTCGCCAGCTCGTACAGCGCATCGAGGGTGGCGTCATTCACTTCGGCTGGCCATACGATCCGATCGCCGAACCCCGGGTGGGTGCGGATGCGCTCACCAAGCTCGTCGGCCTTCCATCCCTGGCGTCCAACGATGACCAGGGTGGCATCGGCGTCGACGGACTCGAAGGCGTCGAGCAGCCCGGCATGGTTCTTGCGGGGTTCGAGGGTGCCGACGACGAGGACGACCGGCCGTTCGGCCAGGCGGTCGAGAAGGCCTTGATCGACAGGTTGGGGTGAACGCGCAACCGGGTCGGCACCCAGCGGGATGACCTCGATCGCCAGCGGCCCCCGGCGACGGTCGCGTGGGCGGTCGTCCGCAAGGCGCAGGAGCTCGCCGGCGGAGAACCGTGAGCTGGTGACGACGACGTCGGCGTGTGCGAGTGCAGCGTCGACGTGGTCGACGAAGACCCGGGCCAGGTTGGGGTCGAACCAATCGGGGTGGGTGACCGGCAAGACGTCGTGCAGCAGGCTGACCACGGTGACCCCGGCGTTGCTCAGCCGGGGGTAGAGCACACGACGGGGAATGTCGCCGAGGTTCCAGCTGGCGTCGAGGTCCAACACGATCGACCCGGCAGGGAACTCCTCGATGATCAACTCGCCGTGGTGGGCCGGGCGTCGACGAAGCTGTGTCCGTCGGCGCGTGGCGTCGATGCGGGATCGCACCGGAGGTACGGCGGCCGCCCGGGTCACGGTCCGGCGCCAACGGGGCGCCCGACCCGGCGGGGGCGGCGGAGGATGGTTGGGCATGGCTTCGGGGTCGAAGAAGGCGGCGGTCTCGGCGTCGTCGAGACGCCGGTAGGCGCCATCGAGCGAACTCCACCGCATGAGCACCAGCGACAGCTCGAGGTGGTCGAGCGCCAGCCTGGTGACCAGCTCGGAGACCGCCCGCTGGATGCCGGCTCGCCAGCGCGAGACGAGCGTGTCGGTCACGTCGATAAAGACGATGGTCGGTCCCCCCATCTCGGGCCGGGGGACCGACGGGGCCGAGGTGCGCAGCCAGCGACTGCCGACCGCGTCGGTGGACGAGGTGCCCACCCGGCGCCAACGGTCGTCCAGTCGGGTGGCGAGGGCGCGGGGGAGGGAGGCACCGGTTCCGGCCATGACCGCGAGCCAGCGGCGGGTGATGTCCAGGTCGGGGCGCTGGAGCCGGCGTACCTTGCCCACGACGTTGCGACGGGCGAACGGCCAGGAGTTCCCCCAGGCGGCACCGAGGGCTCGCCGGGCGTCGGTGCTCGAGCCGTTGCGGGCGACGGTGAGCAGCCAATTTCGGTAGTTGAGGAAGAAGAACCCCGACCACGACGACCCGGCGGTCGCCCCGAGCCGATGGTGGAGTACGGAATGCGGAGCGGTCATGGTCATCCATCCGGCCCGTCGCATCCGCCAGGACAGATCGCTGTCCTCGTAGTACATGAAGAACCTGGGGTCGAACAGGCCCACGTCGGCCAGGGCAGCCCTGCGCAACAGCACGCCACCCCCGGTGAAGCCGGGTACGACCTCTGGCTCGGCGAGGCTGTCGACGCGGTCTCCGAGGCGCAGCTCGTAGCCCTCGCAGTGGTCGGTCAGCGCGGTACCCAGGCTGTTGACCCGGCGCCCGGGTCGTCCACCGGCCGGAAGGCTGAGGCGCACGACGCCGTCGATCGGCTCGCCGGTCGCCGACGATGCACCGCAGCGAAGCGCGATCGGCCGGGTGCTCTCGAAGGTCAACTCCAGCCAGGCCGGTTCCTGGCGGTCGCCCTCACCGTCACCGTCGTCGGTGAGGCCGGCGGGCACCGGTATGGCGATCGATCCCTCGTTGGCCACCTCGAGCTCGCGACGAAGTGGGATCGACCAGTGCGGCGGGCGTGCCACCCCTGGGCCGGCGAGCACCTGGGACCATCGCCCGTGCCCGTCGACCGATACCTCGGTCAGCCGGGCCCGGCCGCCCTCGCCACCCACTGCAACCTCGACGTCCACGAACCAACGATCGAACACGATCAGCGGGGCGGCGGCGCCGACCTCCGGGTGGGCCTCGAGGGTGTCGACCAGGGGCGCAAGCCAGCCACGGTCGACGACGGCATCGTTGTTGACCAACGCAATGAAGTCGGCGTCGGCTGGGCGCAACGCCCGGTTGATCCCCTCGGCGAAACCCAGGTTGGCGCCATTGCGGATGACCCTCCAGCCGGGATGGCGGCGGGCGAGCACCTCGGCGGAGCCGTCGATGCTCCCGTTGTCGACGAGCACCAGGTCCAGCTCACCCGGGGGCCACTCGGTGGCCTCGATCGATCGAATGCAGCGCGACGTCAGGTCGGCGGCGTTCCAATTGAGCACCACGACCCGAACCGACGGCACCTGCGCTGAGGTGACCTGAACAGCGGGCTCCCGTGCGGACGGCTCCCGTGCGGACGGCTCCCGTGCGGGCGGCGTCCGGTCGGCGTCGTTCTCGGTCGTAGAGGGCTCGGACATCGACCCACGACGCTACCGTCGGGGCCGTGGCCGGCGATCAATCTGGGCTCGGCACGAAGCCGGACGCTGGGGAACCTCGCTGGACCTGCTAGAACGGCGGTGATGAAGGGCCTGATTCTCTCGGGCGGCGCTGGAACGCGTCTGCGCCCGATCACCCACACCAGCGCCAAGCAGTTGGTGCCGGTTGCCAACAAACCGATCCTTTTCTACGGGATCGAGGATATGGCCGCTGCCGGGATCACCGAGATCGGGATCATCGTCGGTGCGACCGCGCCGGAGATCGAGATGGCGGTGGGCGACGGCTCCGACTTCGGGGTGAGCATCACCTACCTGACCCAGGACGAACCGCTCGGGCTGGCGCATTGCGTGCTGATCGCCCAGGAGTTTCTCGGCGATGACGATTTCGTCATGTACCTGGGCGACAACATGTTGCAGCAGGGCCTCGACGGGTTTATCGACCGCTGGCGGACCATGCACGCCGATTCCCGGCCACCGTCGCTCGATGATTCAAACCGGTCGAACAGCGGCCCGGCGGCCCAGATCCTGTTGACCCCGGTGCCCGACCCGCATCGCTTCGGGGTGGCCGAACTCGACGCCGCCGGCCACGTGGTGCGGCTGGTCGAGAAGCCTGAGGATCCGCCGTCCGACCTGGCGCTGGTCGGCGTGTACCTGTTCTCGTCGGCGATTCACGAGGCGGTCGCGGCGATCGAGCCATCCGACCGAGGCGAGCTGGAGATCACCGACGCCATCCAGTGGCTGATCGACCACGACGTTCCGGTCCATCACGACCTCCTCGACGGCTGGTGGCTCGACACCGGCAAGAAGGACCCGTTGCTCGAATCGAATCGCCGCGTGCTCGAGAGCCTCGAGCCGCGGATCGACGGCGACGTCGACGAGAACTCGACGGTCGATGGCCGGGTGGTCATCGAGGCGGGGGCCCGGCTGATCAACGCCGAGGTGCGTGGCCCCGCGATCATCGGACGCGGTTCGACGATCACCTCGAGCTACATCGGACCGTTCACGGCGATTGCAGCCAACTGCGAGGTGATCGATTCCGAGATCGATCAGTCGGTGATCATGGAGGGGGCCCGCATCCTGTCGGTGCCCCGCCTGACCGACTCGCTGCTGGGACGCGACACCGAAGTGGTTCGCAGCACCCGTCGACCCCACGCAACCCGGGTGATGCTCGGGGATCACTCCGCAGTCGAGCTGGCGTAAACCCACGAAGTCGTTCTCAACCCTGGAGGTTGGCCCATGGCCGAACTGAACCCATCCGACACGATCGACGGCGTGGTCGTCGTCACCCCCGACATCCACCGTGACGCCCGCGGCATGTTCATCGAGACCTACCGGCGCAGCTGGTTTCCCGGTCAGCGGGAAATGATCCAAGGCAACCGCGGCGACCGTCAGGCCAACTCGGTGGTCGGCCTGCACTACCACCTGCATCAGTCCGATTACTGGTATGTCCCCAACGGCTGGGCGAGGGTGGTCCTCCACGACCTGCGCGCCGGCGGTCCCACCGACGGCGCCACCCTGTGCCTGGACATCGGCGAGGTTGACGGCGGCCCCAACAATCACCTGGGCGTCTACATCCCACCCGGCGTCGCCCACGGGTTCGCAGCCCTGACCGACATGACGATCACCTACCTGGTCGACGGCTATTACAACCCGGCCGACGAGCTGGGGGTGGCTTGGAACGATCCGGCGATCGACGCCGATTGGGGGCTCGTCGACCCGCTGGTGTCCGACCGGGATGCCGCCAACCCCGGCCGCGATGCGTTGGAGCCCCAGTGGCGTCCCCACGCCGCACTGCGCACCTGATCACCTCTCTCCCCTCAACAGGACCTCTCAGCAAGGACTCATATGAAGCTGTTCGTCACCGGCGGAGCCGGGTTCATCGGTTCCAACTACGTCCGTCATGTGCTCGACACGAGCGATGATGAGGTGACGGTGTTTGACGCATTGACCTATGCCGGTAACCGGGCCAACCTGGCCGACGTCGAGGACGACCCCCGCTACCGCTTCGTCCACGGGGACATCTGCGACCGCGACGCGGTGAGCGAGGCGATGGCCGGCCACGACGCGGTCGTCCACTTCGCCGCCGAAAGCCACGTCGACCGCTCGATCCTCGGCCCCGACGTGTTCGTCCGAACCAACTGCACCGGCACCAACGTGGTCTGCGATGTCGCCCGGCAGGTCGAGGTGGACGCGATGGTCCACATCTCGACCGACGAGGTCTACGGCTCGATCGAGGCCGGCAGCTTCACCGAGACCGACCCGCTCGATCCCCGGTCGCCGTACTCGGCGGCCAAGGCCGGCTCAGATCTGATCGCCCTCAGCTACTACTCGACCTTCGACCTGCCGGTGCGGGTGACCCGCAGCTCCAACCAGTTCGGTCCCTACCAGTTCCCCGAGAAGCTGATTCCGTTTTTCGCCACCAACCTGATCCAGGGCAACAAGGTGCCGCTGTACGGGGACGGGCTCAACGTCCGCGACTGGCTCTACGTCACCGACAACTGCGTCGCTGTCGACCTGGTGCTGCGCCGGGGAACGGCGGGGGAGATCTACAACATCGGCGCGGACAACGAACGCACCAATCGGGAACTGACCGACCGCGTGCTTGGGCTGTTGGGCAAGGATGAGACCTCGGTCGAGTACGTGGCTGACCGGCTGGGCCACGACCGCCGCTACTCGGTCGACTGCGACAAGGTGCGTGCGTTGGGCTGGGTGGGCCCGACGCGTCCTTTCGAGGAAACGCTGGCCGAGACCGTGCAGTTCTACGTCGATCGGCCTGACTGGTGGGAACCCTTGCTCGAGCGGGTCAAGAACCGGTGAACCTCCCGGCCGACGCCAAGGCGTCGCCCGCGTCCCCCATCGGTTCCTTCGGTGATCCGGTCGGCCTCGTCGTCACGGTTGCCTGGTTGTTCGCCCTGGGCCTTGGGCCGGTGTACACGCTGCGCAACCGCATCAACCCACCGCTGAGCGGCCAGTACATCGACGACGCCCTCGTCAACGCGGCCTTCGTCGGGCTGCACGTGGGGGTCATCGCCGTGATTTTCGTGCTCGCCCGGCGTCGGCCGGCGATCTCTGGACTTACCGCCGTGCTGCTCGTGGCGCTCCACCTGCTGGTGATCGCCTCGGCCTGGTGGTCGCTGGCCCCGGGACGCTCGGCGACGCAGGGGGTGTTGTTTGCGCTGACGACGGTGGCGGCGCTGGTGGTGGGCGACCGGGTCGGCGTGCGGGGCGTCGTCCTCAGCCTGGCGGTCGCCTCCCAGGCGGGCGTCGTGCTCAGCCAGCTGGCGGTGCGGCGGGGCTGGCCCAACACGATCGACCTCAACGGCGACTGGGCGGGCATCTACCTCAACCGCAACTCGCTCGGGCCGGTGTCGGTGTTGGCCCTGCTGGCGACGACGGCGACCGCTGCGCTGTGGTGGTGCGACCGGAGGAGCGGTGATCGGCGGGCGTCCAACGGAGCTGGCGCCCGGGCTTACGGCAGCGTCGTCGGCGTGGTCGTCGCCACCGTCATCGTGGGCCTGCTGCTCGTCGATGCTCACACGCTGATCCGTTCGGCCTCGCTGACGCCCCTGGTCGGCGCCGTCGTGGGACTGCTGACCGCGCTGGTGGCGCTGGCGTTGCCGTGGTGGGCACACCGGCGCCGCCCGGCGGGCGCAGCGACGGGCCGGGCAGCGAGCCCGGCGATGCTCGGCGTCGGCCTGCTCGTCACGTGGGCGGGCCTGGCGCTGGCGGCGGTCGTGGGTCGATCGGCGCTGGCGACCGGGCTGGACCGAAGCACGACTCTCTCGGGCCGCACCGAGCTGTGGGGGTGGTTGATCGATGCGATCAGCCGTCGCCCGTTCAGCGGCTGGGGCTGGCTTGGGGTGTGGGAGGACCGGGCTCTCGAGGCCGAGGTGGTCGGCCGCTTCGACGTCGACTTCTCGACGGCCCACAATGCGGTGATCGAGATGCTGCTGGGGGTCGGAATCGTCGGTGCGGTCCTGTTGGTGGCGGCCGTCGGCGTGACGACCTGGCCGATTGTTGTCGTTGCGACGAGACCCGGCGTTCAACGCGCCGTCGGCGTCGTGGCGTTGGGGTTTGTCGGATACGTCGTGGCGGTCAACCAGCTGGAGACCTACGTCGGCGCCAACCTGTTGCCCTGGGCCCTGCTGATCGCGCTCGGGGCCGGCTGCGCTCGCCAGTTGAGGGCCGGCACGGCCGAACCGGTAGGCCTGGATGGCTCGCACGGATTGGATGGCTCGGACGGTCCGGCCGCAGATGCGATGCCGCGTTCGGGGGTGGCGTCGTGAGCCACCCGCGCATTGACTGGGTGGTGCTGACCACCGGCGACCGGCCGGCCGAGCTGGCTCGGGCGCTCAACTCGCTCGCCGGTGGGCTCGCCGCCGAGGACCGGGTCCACCTGGTGCTCAACGGGCCGGACCTCGATCCGCCCGCGGCGTCCAGCCTGGCCGCCGACGTGGCCGGTGCGCTGCACGTGATCCACGCCGGGGAGAACCTGGGCATCCCGGGCGGCCGCAACCTGGGCGCCGGCATCGGGAGCGCCGGCGTCGAGCGCGCCGCGACCGTCGAGGCCGTCCAGAACAGTGCCGTTGAAGGTGGGGCCGACGTGATCGCCTTCTTGGACGACGATGCCGTCGTCGTGGGGGCGGGCGCACTGTGCGCCGACCTGCGAGCCCGCTTCGGATCCGATCAGCGGCTGGGCGGTGTCTCGTTTCGCATCGTCGACCCGACGACCGGGGCCACCGCTCAGCGCCACGTGCCCCGCCCGGGCGGTGCCGGGTTGGAGCGCGAGGGGCCGGTCACCAGCTTTCTCGGCGGTGCCTCGGCGCTGTCCGGGCCGATGTTCCGCCAGGTCGGCGGCTACGAGGCCGCGTTCTTCTACGCCCACGAGGAGAGCGATCTGGCGTGGCGGGCAATCGGCCAGGGCTGGAGCTTCGTCTATGCGCCCTCTCTGGTCGTCACACACCCGATGCTGCCGACCACCCGTCACCCGGGGGCGATCGAGCGTTCGATGCGCAACCGGGTGTGGCTGGTGCGTCGCAACCTGCCCCTGCCGGTGGCGCTCGTTCACCTGGTGGTGTGGGTGGCGATCGGGCTGACCCGCTCGCGCTCGGCCGCCGGTGCCGCATCGCTGCTGCGGGGCCTCCGCACCGGGCTGGGCCCGTGTCCCCGGCCGCCGGTGCCGGTGGGCACCTCCCAGCGGTGGCGCACCACCTGGCGCCTCACCCGGGCGGGTCGTCCGCCGATCCTCTAGTCCGCTGTCGCTTCGCCTGGTCGGCGGATTCGAACGGTCAGCTACCATCGGCCTTTCATCCTGCGAAAGGTCTGCCGAGTGAGCCCACGTGTTGTGATCCTGGCCGCCGGAGTGGGTTCACGCCTCGGCAAGCCCCATCCCAAGCCGCTGACGCCCATCGCGGGTGGTCGCACGATCATGGACCTGCAGCTTCGCCACCTCAGCGACCGTTTCGATGCCGACTTGATCTCCACCGTCGTGGGGTTCAAGAAGGAAATGATCATGGAGGAGCACCCCGAGGTCTCCTACATCTACAACGATGAGTTCGGTGATACGAACACCTCTAAGAGCCTGCTGAGGGGGCTGCGCCTCACCGGCAGCGACCCGGTGCTGTGGCTCAACGGCGACGTCGTGTTCGACCCGGCAGTGCTCGAGATTCTTCAGCCCTACATCGACCGTGACCAGAGTTTCGTGGCGGTCAACACCGAGTCGGTGTCCGACGAGGAGGTCAAGTACACCCTCGACGACCGGGGCTTCATCAACGAGATCTCCAAGGAGGTCTCGGGAGGCCTGGGCGAGGCGGTCGGCATCAACTTTGTCGGCTCCTCGGACAAGCCGTTCCTGACCGCTCGCCTGGAGGACTGCGGCCCCCAGGATTACTTCGAGCGAGGCATCGAGCTGGCGATCCAACGGGACCGCCGCAAGTTCCGGGCGGTCGATATCTCTGCGGCCCGTTGCATGGAGGTGGACTTTCCCACCGATCTCGCCCAAGCCGAGACCACGTTTGCCGACCTGGGGTCGGTCCGCAAGGGCTGACGGCCCGCCGTTGGAGCACTGCCCCGAAAACTGGGGGCCGTCCGGGCCTCGGTACACTGGAGGGCCGTTTGGGACAGCCGTCCGGACGGATTGTCGACAACCCCGAGGTGCCCCGTGCCAGAGCCGACCGATCCTGAGATGACCTCCCCGGCCGAGACAGCGGTGGGCGATCTGCGGATCGGCATCCTCGTCGTTGCCTACAACGCTGCGTCGACGCTGCGCGAGGTGCTCGATCGGATCCCCGAGGACTTTCGCACCCGGGTCGAGAAGGTCTACGTGTGCGATGACTTCAGCACCGACGACACCTATTTGATCGGCCTTGGGTACTCCCAGACCCGCGATGACCTGCCGATCACGATGGTGCGCCAGCCTCGCAACCTGGGCTACGGCGGCAACCAGAAGTCGGGGTACCGCATGGCGATCGACGACGGCCTGGACGTGGTCGTGCTGCTGCACGGCGACGGGCAGTATGCCCCCGAGAAGCTGCCCGACATGGTGGTGCCCTTCGAGAGCGATTCGGCCGACGCGGTGTTCGGCAGCCGCATGATGACCCCCGGCGGTGCCCTGCAAGGCGGTATGCCCCGGTACAAGTACGTCGGCAACAAGGTCCTGTCCCGCTTCGAGAACCTGATGCTCGGCACCGAGCTGTCGGAGTTTCACAGTGGGTACCGGGCCTATTCGACCAAGGCGCTGGCCTCGATCGATTTCGAGAGCAACTCGGACGACTTCGATTTCGACACCGAGATCATCATCCAGCTGGTTGAGGCTGGAATGCGGATCGAGGAGATCCCGATCCCCACCTACTACGGGGACGAGATCTGTCGGGTCAACGGCATGAAGTACGCAGCCGACGTCGCCACCCATGTGGTGACTTGGCGCCTGAACAAGATGGGCCTCGGGCAGGGGCGCTTCGCCGACGTCGGCGAGGAGTACGACCTCAAGCCGTCTGCGGACAGCTCGCACGGCGTGCTGCTGCGCTGGCTGGACTCGATGCCGTCCTCGCGCGTGCTCGATCTGGGTTGCTCCGGCGGCCAGTTCGCCGCAGTGGCCCGGGCGAGCGGACACCACGTGACCGGGGTCGATGTCGCCGCTGCGCCGGGGGTCACCGACCGACTCGACCGGTTTGTACAGGCCGACCTCGATGCCGGCCTGGGCGAGGAGCTGATCGTCGAGCTGGGCGACGAGCCCTTCGACGTGGTGGTGATGGGCGACGTGCTCGAGCACGTGCGTCATCCGGGCCGGCTGCTCGCCGATGCGCGCAAGCTGCTCGCCCCCGGGGGGTCGATGCTGATCTCGGTGCCCAACTTCGGGCACTGGTACCCGAGGTTCCGCACCGCGCTGGGCGCCTTCGACTACGACATGCGCGGCATCCTCGATCGCACCCACGTGCGCTTCTTCACCCGACGCAGCCTGATGCGCCTGCTCGACGATGCCAACCTTCGGGTGGTGAGCTTCGACCAGGTGGGCCTGCCGCTCGGTGCGCTGGCCGAGCGCAGCGAGCTGGGCGTCGATGAGCACGGCGAATTTGATGAGCAGGGCCCGGGTGTGCTGGCCAAGGCGGAGGGCGCCCTCGCCCAGGCTTGGCCGACGATGTTTGCCTACCAGTTCCTGGTCAAGGCCGAGCCGGCCTGACCGAAGCCGGCCCAGAGGGCAGCCGCCTCCAGCTCAGGCCTCGCAGGCCAGAGGGCCGGGCTCACGGAGTTCGGTCGCCCGCGGATCAGCCGTCCGGTGTCCCGGCGTCGGCCGCCACCGTCTCGGGTGCGGTGGCCACCGGTTGACGCAGGTTGTTGAGCGCCTCTTCGAGGGTGCTGCCTCGCCCGACCAGCCCGTCGGCGTAGGCCAACACCTCGACCAGCTGCTGGGTGGCGTCGGGGCCGTTGGCGGTGACGTACACCGGTCGCACGTACAGCACGTCCTTGCCGTTGGGTACCAGCGTCATGGCGCCGAAGCGAACGGTGGACCCGCCGGCGGAGAGCAGCGTGAACTGTTGGCTGAGCTCGGTGTCGCCGTTGATCGCCGCCTGGACGACTGAAGGGCCCCCGATCTGTGTCTGGCCGTCCGACCCGTCGGGGCTGGGCACGGTCAACAGTTCGAGCTTCTCGCCGTCGTCGTTGTCGGCCAGTGCAAACGCCGACAGGGCGGCGCGCGGCGAGTTGGCGTTGGCGGCCGAGCCAAGGTTGAACGGACGCACCCCCACCCAGCGGGGTCCCTCGCCGGTCGAGGTGTCGAGTACCTGGGCGACCGGCGGAATGCCGCCTGGTGCCGGGTCCGAGCCCTCGATATCGCTGCCCGGGTCGCCGGAGACCACCCAGTTGCGGCTGCCGTCGAGGAACAGGTCGGGGTCGGTCACGTGGTAGCGGCCCAGCATGTTGGTCTGCACCTTGAGCATGTCGACCGGGTAACGCAGGTGTGCCCGAATCCCGGCAGGCATCTCGGAGATCGGGGTGAACGCCCCCGGATAGACACGGCTCCAGGCGTCGAGGATCGGGTCGTCGCCGCCCTGGCGCTCGGTGCGGTACAGCGTGACCGTGCCGTCGTAGGCGTCGACGGTGGCCTTGACCGAAGCGCGCAGGTAATTGAAGCGTCCCTGGGTGAGGTCGCTGTCCGGTGCCAGCCCTGCGGTGTTGGCGAACTGGGAGTTCGGGTAGGTGTCCGACGTGGTGTAGCCGTCGATCACCCAGGTGATCCGGCCGTCGGCGACCACCGGGTACGGGTCGGACCCGAACTTGAGGAAGGGCGCCATCGTGTGCAGGCGCTCGTTGATGTCGCGGCGGTACAACAGCTGCGAGTCGTCGGTGACGTAGTCGCTGACCAGCGGGTCGAGTTCGCCCTGGGTGAGTGCCAGCGCACCCTTCCGCCAGATCGAATTCATCGCTATGCCCGTGTCGGCGTCGAAGGTGGCACCGTTCTGCTGAGCGCGCTCGGTGCCGACGATTGCGTACCAGTTCTTGACGCCCTCGCCGAAGTACAGCTCCGGGTGATCGACCTCGAACTCGCCGGTCAGGGACTCGAAGTCGGGGCGGCCGTCGGGACGCACCTCGTCCGCCGGGGCCACTGCCAGGCCGTCGCCGTGGGTGTAGACCAAGTGCCTTTGTTCCCAGCCGCCCTGCGGAAGGCCGCCTGCGTCGGAGCTGCGGGCGGCGAGCAACACCGGCCGGAGTTCGCCATCGATCTTGTAGCGGTCGAGGTCGACGTTGGTGATCTTCACCGCTGTTCGGCCTTCGAGGACCTGGAAGGTGGAGGCATAGGGCCCCGGGTCGAGCAGCGGAACACGAGCGGGAACACCCTTGGCCGAGCCGGCCGACACCGGCAGGTAGAGCGACGGGGGCGTGGGGTCGGCCTCGACCAGCGAACGTTCGGTGATGTCGTTGAGGGTGTAGGCCGACCGGGTGGCCTCGAGGTTGTTCTCGACGTAGGGTCGCTCGACGATGGCCTCCTGCGGGGCGACCCTGAGGCGTGTGACGATGCCGGGCATCAGGTACAGCCCGACGACGGCGATCACGCCCCAGAGCGCGGCCGCGATCACCGCCAGGCGTCGGAGCCTGAAGCGAAGGTTGGCCAGGCACAGGCAGCCGACGACCACGGCGATCAGCGACAGCGTGTACAGGGTGGTGCGCTGCACGGTCAGCTCGGTATAGCCCGCCCCGACGAAGGCGCCGGAGGTCGACATGGCCAGGGACCGTTGCTGGACGACCATGAAGTCGATCGCCTTGACGAAGGCGAGCAGCCCGAACAGGACCGACAGGTGCGCCACCGCCCGCTGGTCGGAACGGCTGACGAAGTGGGTGAGGCTGATGCGCCGGTTGACCAGGTACACGAGCAGGGCCAGGGCGATGGCGCCGACGAGCATCCAGCTGAGCCAGGTGGTCACCAGGTTCCAGAACGGCAGCTTGAACAGGTAATCGCTGACGTCTCCGCCCAGCTCGGGCACCTCGATCCCGGTCGGGCGACCCTCGCGGAACAACAGCCACACCTGCCACTTCGAAGCGACCCGACGGGTCTCCCACAGGGCGAAGAGCACCGGAGCGGCCACGGTCAGCCATGTGTGGGCGGGACCCATCTTGGCCTCGTACCACTTCAGGATGCGGCCCTTGGGTCGATCGACCTCGGCTGCGCCTCGATGATTGGCCAGGTAGACGGAAGCGCCGGTGACGACGAGGGTAATGACCAGTGCGATCGCGCCCAGTTGCAGCCGCGCCACCATGGTCGTGCGCCAGATCGGCACGTCGGACACCGTGCGGAACCACCACATGTTGAGGGCCTGTTGGGCGATGGCGCGCAGGCTGAAGACGCCGACGAGGATGACGGCGATGACGGCGATGACGGTTCGCTGACGGTGGGATCGGCGCTCGACGAGGCTCACGAGCATGGCGCGTTCGGTGGTGGTGGCGACAGGCATGGTTCAGTCCCGGGTGGCTTCGTCGTGCTGGTGGGGGGAGCCGATCTTCGGTCGGTGCGGGCTCACTTCTGCTTCTCCGTGTACTGGGCGATGACGTCTGCGATCGGTCCGTCGGCTTTCAGCACGCCCTGCTCCAGCCAGATCCCACGCTTGCACAGGCGTTTCAGCTCGTTCATGTTGTGGCTGACCATCAACAACGTGCCGGCGTGGTCCAGCATCTCCTGGATTCGCCCCTCCGACTTGGCTCGAAACTCCTTATCGCCCACCGAGAGCGCCTCGTCGATCATCAGGATCTTGGGGCGTATCGATGTGGCGATGGCGAAGAGCAAACGGGCCTTCATGCCCGACGAATACGATCGCAGCGGACGGTTGATCGCATCGCCGATGTCGGCGAACTCGATGATTGAGTCCATGTGTTCGTCGATCTGTTCGAGCGACATGCCGAGGGCCAGGCAACCGATGCGAATGTTGCGGATGCCGGACACCTTGGGCAACAGGGCTGCGCCCACGCCCATCAGCCGGGGTTCGTAGGCGGCGTAGATCTGCCCGTTGGTCACCGGTAGCAGACCGGCGATGGCGGCCAGGATGGTGCTCTTGCCGGATCCGTTCGAGCCCATGATGGCAACCGACTCGCCCTCGTAGACGGCAAAGCTGGCGCCCTGGACAGCGTGGATGATCGTCCTGCCTGCACCCTTCAGCCCTGTGAAGCGCTCGCGGAGGCCGCGTTGGCGGTCCTCCCATACCTCGTAGTCGATGTCGACGTCGTTGAGCAGCAGCACCATCGGGCCGCGTTGGGCGGAGTCGGCGTTGGATGCGTCGCCCGGCCGTTCGCCCGGGGTTGGGGTCGTCACCGCCCTCACCCCCGCCCGTATCGCAGCTCGGCCCGCCGGAAGAACCTGAAGCCCCAGACGAGGGCGAAGACCGACCAGCCGATCGCCACCGCAAGCTGGTGTCCGGTCAGCGGGAGACCGAGGAACGACCACCGGTAGAGGGTCAGGTAGGCGGCGAACGGGTTGAGCTCAACCAGCAACAGCATGGGGCCATGGATCCGATCGGCGATCTTGTCGAGGGGAAACATGACCCCGGAGGCGTAAATCCCCAGCCGAAACAGAAACGGCACGATCTGGGCGACGTCTCGAAATCCATCGTTGAGGCGGGCCACGATCATGGCGGCACCGAGGTTGAAGCCGGTATGAATCAGCAGGAACACCGGGATGGCCAACCACCGGGGGTTGGGATAGAGCCCCATGACGATCGACAGCGCCGCCAGCATGCCCAACTCGAACCAGAACGTGATGATGTGGCTGAAGGTCACCGACACCGGCAACAGCGCCCTCGGAAACTGCACCGCCCGGATCAGCCCCTCGTTGGAGGTGATCGCCTGTGCGCCGGACAAGACGGTCTTCGATGTGAGGTTGTAGGAGAACACCCCGATCGTGAGCCACAGCAGGTAGTTGTCGACGCCGCGTGAGGAGTTCAAGATGACGCCGAAGATCACGTAGTACACCAGCACCGTCAGCAGCGGGTTGGTGATGTGCCACAGGTTTCCCAGCAGCGTGTCCTGGTGCCGAGCCCGGACCTCCTCCATCGGGAGGGAGGTGGCGAAGTCGCGGCGGCGCCACATCTCGCGGAGGTAGACGAGCAGCGGTTGCTGCGCGGCAACTGGGCGGAGCGGGGGAGTGACGTCGGTGGTCATGGGAGGGAGCCGGCGACCTAGCGGGCCTTGCGCAGCGCTACCAGGCTGCGAAGGGTGAGAATCACGATGCGGAGGTCAAAGGGCAACGATTGATTCCTCAGATAGTAGAACTCGTACTGGAGTTTCTCCCGCGCGCCTTGGGAATCAGAAGTGTACCCGAGGTTGATCTGAGCCCAACCAGTCAGGCCGGGCTTCACCAGGTGGCGGTGGTCATAGAACGGAATGATGGCGCTGAGTTCCGCGACGTAGGACGGCTGCTCGGGTCGAGGGCCGACCAGGGACAGGTCTCCGCGCAGAATGTTGGCAGCTTGGGGCAGCTCATCGATGTGCAGCTTGCGCAGCACCTTGCCGAACGGGGTGACCCGGGGGTCGTCCTTCTCCGTCCACGGGGTTTTTGTCGTTTCCTCTGCCTGATCGCCGGCGTTGCGCAGCGGCACCATCGTGCGCAGCTTGTGGATGCGGAACTCCTCACCGAGCTTGCCCACCCTGGGCTGGGAGTAGATCAGCGGTCCGCGGTTGCCCAGCAGGTTGCCGATCGCCACGAAGGGGACGGCGACGATGAAGGCCAGGCCGAGGGTGAGGCCGGCGACCACGTCGAGCAGCCGGTTGACGCGCAGGTACACCGGGGAGTGCACCTCGCCGATGTCGAAGAGCAGCGACACGTCGGCCAGCTCGGAGAGCGGCACGAGGCGGAACCAGTCCTCGTAGAAGCCGAGCAGCGTGCGGATGCGCATGCCCTCGGCGTGCAGGTGTGCGGCCTCGCGTGCCAACGGCGAATCGTTCATCAGGTCGTCGGCCAGCACCAGGATGCTTGGCCGATGCACCTCGACGGCTCTGCGCAGCCGCTCGGCCGTGTCGGTGGCGCCGGGGACGACGCTCAGCGTGGCGCCGATGCGCAACA
Organism: Candidatus Microthrix subdominans; assembly: GCA_016719385.1. Classification (NCBI taxonomy): domain Bacteria; kingdom Bacillati; phylum Actinomycetota; class Acidimicrobiia; order Acidimicrobiales; family Microthrixaceae; genus Candidatus Neomicrothrix; species Candidatus Neomicrothrix subdominans. The sequence goes on from JADJZA010000007.1 coordinate 857,952, forward strand.
TGTTGGGCACGCCGCGCTCGGTGACCCGTTCGAGGTCGGCGAGCTGGTCGGGCGACGCGAGGACGATCGCCATCACCGCACCTCGGCCTCGGCTGGCGACCAACGGCAGGCTGACGAGCAGGTTCACCACCGGCATCACCGCCAAGCTGGCGAACACGACGAATCGGGGTAGCAGGGCATCTCCGGCGGCCAGCTGGATGATCGACGCCACCCCGACGGTGACGGCCGGGGCGGCAAAGCTGGCGCCGACCGCTCGACCGACGGTGCGGACAGCGTCGGGCAACCCGGCCATGTAGGCGACGAACAACAGCCCGATGGTCCACCCGGCGGCGGCGGCAGTTCGACCGGGGTCGCTCAGTGAGTACCGGGGCTCGGCGATGGCTGAGGCGTGAAAGGTGAAGAGCCCGACCACGGCCAGTGCAGTGGCGACGATCAACGCCAGCTGACCGACCCTCCGCCTCATGGGAGTGGCGCCTCCCAGCTGCCGGCGAGGTCGATCAGGCCCGCAACGATCGGGCGCGAGCCCTGTCGAACGACCAGCCGGTATCCCTTGTCGATCCGGTCGTAGAAGTGCTGGTTGTGCTCATCGCGCACCGCGACGGTCAGCTCGTAGGTGCCCGGCGCCAGCGGCACTTTGTCGACCACCCAATCGATATGGCCGATGCCGTCGACCGTGCCCAGCTGGCGTCCTTCCAGCCAGGTGGAGGTGTCGGCGACGTGGGTACCCGATTCGTGGTGCACCGAGAAGCCCAGCACCGGCGCCTTGACCGGTTGGGTGGTCCGGTAGGCGAAGCGGATCGTGCCCGGTTCGCCACAGATCAGCGATTGGGTCTCGGCTCCGGCGTCGTCGACCAGCCCTACCTCGGTGATCTGTATCTCGCCGGAGCCGTGGTGTTCCACGTCACCGAAGCTTCTCCCGGCCCGAGCGTCCTCAGCGGCATTCACCCGGTCGAGGTAGGCGCTGACCACGGCGGAGGCGTCACCGACCAGTTGCACCTCGCCGCCCTCGAGCCAGACCGCCCCGTCGCACATCGTCTCGACGACCGTCATGCTGTGGCTGACGACGATCACGGTGGCGCCGCCCTTGCGCAGCTCGTAGAGGTACTCGAAGCACTTGCGCTGGAAGGCCTCGTCGCCGACGGCAATCACCTCGTCGATCAACAGCACCTCGGGGTCGATGTTGACCGCCACGGCAAAACCGAGCCGCACGTACATGCCGGAGCTGTACACCCGCACGGGGGCATCGATGAACTCGCCGATCTCGGCGAAGTCGACGATGCGGTCCATGCGGGCGTCCACCTCGGCCCTGGTTAAGCCGAGGATGGCGGCGTTGAGGTAGACGTTCTCCCGGCCGGTGAGGTCCGGGTGAAAGCCGGAGCCCAGCTCGAGCAGGGCCGACATGCGACCCGACACATCGATGGTGCCAGCGGTGGTTTGATAGATCCCGGCGATGCATCGCAGCAGTGTCGACTTGCCGGAGCCGTTGTGGCCGACCAGCGCCCACATCGAGCCGGCGGGCACATCGAAGCTGACGTCGGACAGCGCCCAGAACTCCTCGTTCTTGGCGCGTCGCCCGGAGGTGAGGCGCTCCTTGAGCGAGCTGGCGCCCTCGGTGCGCAGGTTGAAGTGCTTGGAGACACCGTTGACCTGGATCGACGAGTCGCCCGTGCGCTCTCCGGGGCCCGTGGCCTTGAGTAACCGCTTCCTCAAGCTCACAGTTCCTCGATGACCGACGGGGCGGTGCGGGAGAAGTACCACCAGCCGAACACGACCGATCCGATTGCCCAAGCCGCGCCGTACGCCACGCTGTTGACCGACGGCATTTGGCCCTCGTACATCAGGAGCTTCATCTGCTGGACGTAGTGGGTCACCGGGTTGAGCTTCAGGATCTGCTGCGCGGTGAACGGGCCGACGTCGGCGTTGATGTCGTCGAGGCGGTACACGATCGGCGTGGCGTAGAACATGAGCTGCAGCATCAGCGTGATCAGGTAGCCCACATCACGAAAGCGGGTGTTCCACACGCTGGCGGCCATGCCCATGCCCAGCCCAAGGCCCATTGCGCAGAGCATCACCAACGGGGCCAGGAGCATCATCCAGGTGGCGTTGCCCACGACCAGCATGAACGCAACCAGGATGCCGAACTCGATTGCAGCCTGAAACGCCACGCCCGCCACCGACGCCAGCGCCGGCAACTCGGGCGGGAAGTACACCTTGGTCAGTAGCTGACCTGTATCGGAGAAGGCACCCAGCGGGCCATCGAGTGCGGCCGAGAAGGCGTTCCACACCACCAGGCCGCAGAAGAGGTACAGAGCGAAGTTCTTGAGCGTGCCGTTGGCGCCGATCGGCGCCTGCACCTTGAAGAACACCCCGAACACCAGGCTGTAGATCGCCAGCGACATCGCCGGGTTCATCAGCGACCAGGCCCATCCCAACACGCTGCGCTTGTACCGACCCTTCAGGTCGCGCTGGGTGAGGTTGCTGATCAGCTCGCGGTGGCTCAGGATGACGGCGGGGCTGGTCATAGGACCTGGCAACACTATCGGTCCAGGGTGGTGATCTACAGACACCCAGGCGGTCGGCGGCGGTCCGTTGGCCGTTGGGTAGCGTGATGCGATGACCTCCAGCCGCTATCACGTCGATGAGCGACCCCACGAGCCCAACAACTCCCACACGCTGTTGTTGGACCTGGTCGGCTCCAACCGACGGGTGCTCGAGCTGGGATGCTCGACCGGATACATGACCCAGTGGCTTGCTGCCGCCGGCTGTGATGTCACCGGAGTCGAGGTCAGCCCCGAGGCCGCCGAGGAGGCCCGCCAATGGGCGCAGGAAGTGGTCGTGGGTGATCTTGACTCGCTCGATCTCGAGGCCCAGTTTGGCGACCGGCGCTTTGAGGCGGTGCTGTGCGGCGATGTGCTCGAGCACCTTCGCGACCCGGGCCGGGTGTTGGTGGCGGCCCGGCGCTTGCTCGAGCCCGGCGGTGTCGTTGTCGCCTCGGTGCCCAACGTTGCGCATGGCGATGTGCGCCTGGAGCTCCTCGCCGGACGCTTCGAGTACCGCAACCTCGGCCTGCTCGATGACACCCACGTCAGGCTGTTCACCAGGGACTCCTTGCAGCGGCTGTTGAGGGACTCCGGTCTGGTCGGCGTCGACTGGCGCACGACGCGAGTTCCGTTGGGCACCACCGAACTGGCGGCCGCGGTCGACGCGGCCCCACCCGGGGTGCGGGAAGCGCTCGAGGCCGATCCCGACGCCGAGACCTATCAGTTCGTCGTGGCGGCCGTGCCCGACGACGGCACCAAGGCGCTGGGCGAGTTATCCGACCGATTGGGCGCCGCCCAGCTGCTGGCCGAGCGCTCCGAGGTCGAGAACGTGGCGCTGCGCGCCAAGGTGGAGCTGCTCATCCGAGAGGCCGAGGCTGCTCGCACCGAGGCGGTACGGCTCACTCAGGGCCTCAGCGCCGCACAGGCTGTCAAAAGCTGGAAGGGGCTGACGCCGTTGCGCACAGCGGTGCAGCGGAGCCGAGGCGATCAGTGAGCGATGGTCCGACGGGTCGTCAGGCCGATGAGCCTCGTCCTCCGATGAGCCTCGTCCTCCGATGAGCGCCGCATTCCGATGAGCACAGCATTCCGATGAGCACCGTCACGACACCGGTCATCATCATCGTGCGCGACCGGCTCAAGCCTCTGGCGCTGCTGGTCGACTGGCTGGAGCGTGCCGGTGCACAGCGCCTGGTGCTGCTCGACAACGACTCCACCTACCCGCCGCTGGTTGACTACCTGGCCGCCTCCCCCCACGACGTCCGGTTGTTGGGGCGCAACCTCGGACATCGCTCGCCGTGGCTCTCGGGCGTCGCCCAAGAGCTGGGCTGGTCCCGCCACTATCTGGTGACCGACCCCGACGTCATCCCGGTCGAGGAGTGTCCGAGCGATGCGATCGATCATCTCCACGAGGTGCTCAATCGCCATCGCTGGCTGACCAAAGTCGGCCTCGGGCTGCGCATCGACGACGTGCCGGGCCACTACGCACATCGCGATGACGTGATGCGTTGGGAGGCTCAGTTCTGGAAGCAACCCATCGAGCCCGGCCTGTTCGCCGCTCACGTCGACACCACCTTTGCGTTGCACCGGGCCGGCCCGCCGCCCCGCGAGGAAGTCTCCGCCCGCACCGGGTGGCCCTACGTGGCCCGCCATCTCCCCTGGTACGCCGATAGCGCCAACCCGACCGAGGAGGAGCGCTACTACCGCAGCCACACCGACGCCGGGGTCAACAGCTGGGACGGCGACGTCCTGCCCCAATGGCTGCGTTCCACCATCGACGGCGCCACCGGCTGACCTCTACTCGTCCCAGATCCAAGGATCCGATCTTTGGGATGGATTGAGGTCACCTGCTGGCCCGTAATCATCCCAAAGAAGCGATTCCAGCGTTGGGACTGATCGTGGGGCAGCTCAGTTGGGGATCAGCCGGGTGGTGAGCTCGGTGATGGTGATGCTGCGGGTGGAGCGGGTGGTCTCGTCGGGAAGTGCGCCCGTGATCGGCAGGCCGATGATGTTGGCCTCGTAACGCACCGACCACGTGAGCGTGGTGGTCACCTCGTAGGTGCCCGGCTTCAGGTAGGTGTGCAGGCAGGCGCCTGGCGTGGAGTCCGGCCGGCCTCGGGCCCATGGAACTCCGCCGTTCGGACAGATGATCGGCTCGCTGCCGTCGCCCGGGTCGATCGTCAGCGTGCCGGTGGGGGTGGCGGTGGTGACCGCCGAGTTGTTGGCGTCGGCCTGGGCCGTCGCTTGGTCCGGGCCGGGCAGATCGGCCCAGAACCACACCGGCAGGTTCACCGGGGTGGTGCCACCCTGGGGTGGTGCAGACACCAGCTCGGGGTCGGGCAGTTTGGCGGCATCCAGTGCCGCCCTGGCCAGCTGCTCGGGGTCGGCCGGGGCTGGCGGAGGCTGCCCGCCGGGCATCGATGGGTTGTAGGTGAACAACTCGGTGATCCGCAGCTCTCCCCGGTAGTAGCAGTACCGCACGTAGTTGTTGTTGGCTGCGAGATCCGTCACCTCGTCGCCGCCAATTGCAGCACCGTTCACGTTGTCGATGTGCTTGTAGAACCGACAATCCCAGTCATTGTCGACAGCGGAGCTGCCCCCTCCGCGACCGGGAAACCCGCTGCCCGGGCCGCCGCTTCCACCCCCGCCAGCAGCAGAACTGGGTCCGGCACCGCCACCCCCGCCGCCATTGCTCCCGGGCGCCACGGCCCCCGCCTCTATCTGCCCGTCGTCCCCGCCCCCCACATCTTCTGCACCTGCAGGCAGAGTCATGGAGAGTGAGGCCAGTGCGACTATGAGGGTTAGAGATTTGACGCGCATCCTGTCTTCCCATTCCTGGCGTTCTGAAGGATCATCGCTGTGAACCTCAGTCCTTCGGGTGTCGGCACGAGTTGAGCTTCCCAAAAAGCAGAGCTGACCCCGTCGTTCTTGGTTTCGTCCGTCTTGGCGCTGCGACTCTCGTAGTCGTTGTATTCGCACAGCGAGATCTGGATGCGCTCGTTGGCGGCAGGCGAGATGTCGTCGATCCAGAACGCTCCCTCCGAGTTCCTTGGGTAGGCGTAGTAGCTCCCCTGGTCGGTTAGCCGTTGGACTCGAACATGGCTTTCGAACAGCGGTTCTACCTGGCCTAGAAGGTCGGGGCGTTCGAGGTCGGTCATCGAGGTCGGGATCTCCGTGTCCGGCTTCGTGTCGGTGACCGTGGTGATCATGGCGTCGAGGTACTCGTGGATGACGTCGGCGGCTTCCTGCTGCTCGTCGGTCCACTCCGGCTCCAGCAGCAGCCCCCTGGCGACGGCGGGGGTCTTGGCCTCGTAACCGCCAGCGGACACGACGGTGCCGTCGGCGAAGCGCTCGGCAGATGGGGCCGATGTCGGGGGCACCGTGGTCTCGGTCGGATCGCTTGAGCCGCGTGTGTCAGGTGGTTCGGCGGCGGAAGCTTTGGACGGCTCGGAAGCGGTCGAAGCGGCGGTCCCACTGTCGCCCGAAACGGCTGTCGTTGACGTGGTGGCCTCCGCCTCCGCCTCGGCCAGCGGGGTGACTTCCCTGCCGGAGTCGCCGCCGCAGCTTGCGGCCGGGATCAGCAACGCTCCGCCGATCACCACGGAAATGGCGAGGCGGGCGGAGAGGAACATGGCTGGTGCTCCTACGCGGCGCCGCTTGGTGGCTCGCTGATTGGCGCCTGTCGGAGCAGGGCTGACCGTCGATGTCTCGGTCGCTTCAGAGAGATCGCCGTCACCCATGAGGCCCTCGCACAGACATCGCCGCGGCAATCGGCCCCACCCCAAAGCATCCCTGCCGCAGCCGTCGACCCCCCGGTCGACATGTCGAGCCTACCGAGCAGTCCGGCGATGTCCAGCAGAAAATCGCGGGTCGCGCAACCCCACCTGCGGCATCCGTCGGGTGTCGAGCTTGGTGCACAGCTGGGCTGGCGAGAACCGCTCGTGTTGCTCCAGCCTCCACCTCGATGAGAGCAGAGTCGACCTTCTGGGGGCCCTGACCGAGCACAACCACCCAGGGAGAAGTGTCGGAGGCAACTACCAGTTGGTCGGTTCGATCAGCTGCGCCCGATGGTCGGCCCAGTTGGGGTTGAGGTAGGGGTCCCTGTACACACGGTGGCGCCAGCGATCGTTGATCGCCTCCACCTCCCAGGCGAGAACCTGAGGGTTTCGGCTGACGCTCTCGAAGTGGTACAGCCGGGCATGAGGCGACACGACGATGCGGTATCCACGAAACCGCAGCTTCTGGCACAGGTCGACGTCGTTGAAGCTGGCGGGCAGGCCCTCCCACATGCCACCGACCTCGTCCCATACGTCGCGGCGGATCACGGCGCACGCGGCGGTGACCCCGGCCGCTTCCCGGTCGCACATGAGCACCCGCCGGTTGGCCTCGTCAGTGGGGCTGCGGCCCAGCATCAGGTGGGTGACGCTGCTGTACAGGAACGCATGGCCGGCGTGTTGCAGGTTGCCGTCGGCGAACAGCAGGTGGGCGCCCGCCATGCCGACGTCGTCTTCTCGCAGGAACCCGACCAGCGTGTCGAGCCAGTCGGGGGTGATCACCTGGACGTCGTCGTTCAGCAGGCACAACACCTCGCCGTTGGCGTGAGCGGCGCCCAGGTTGGTCTTCTGGGCAAAGTTGAAGGGCGCATCGAAGGGGACGAGGACCAAACGGTCGCCGAGGATGCCTGACAGCTCTTCGAGCACCGCCGCTGGAGTGTCGGCGTCGGCGACGCACACCAACTCCCACGGCTCGTAAGTGGTCTGGTCCACCAGCGACCGAGCGAGGGCGGTGACGAAGCACCGGCGTTGACCCCACACGGTCGAGGATGTGCCCCGAGTTGGTACGACGAGCGACACCAACGGGGCTGGGCGGTCACGAAAGTGGCGCTGCAGCCGGTAGACCCCGGGCTCCACGTCGACGACATCCGCTTCCAGGCCGACCCGTTTGGCGTGGTCGGCCAATGCTGCTCGGGCGGCGTCATTTGCTTTGGGCTTGGCGTCGATGTGGTCGGCCACCGCCCCGGGCGCCGACCGGCAGTGGTACAGCACCTTGGGGATGTGATGGATCTGCCGGGCCTGCTCGGTGACCCGCAACGCCAGGTCGTAGTCCTGGCTGCCGTCGTAGCCGGGCCGAAACCCGCCGGCGCGCTCCATCAGCGTGCGGCGGATCACCAGCAGGTGGCCCAGGTACATCTGGCAGCGCAGCCGCTCGGGGCTCCAGTCGGGCTTGAAGAACGGCAGCTCGTGGTGGCGGCCGGTCTGGTCGATCTTGTCCTCGTCGGTGTAGATGACGTCGACCTCTTCGACGGCCTCGATCGCTGCGGTCACCTCCGCCAGGGCGTTGGGGTGTAGCTCGTCGTCGTGGTTGAGCAACGCCACGAATGTGCCGGTGGCGGTGGCCAGCGCGGTGGCGGTCGCTCCGACGACCCCCTGGTTGGCGTCGTGGGTGATCAGCTTCAGGCGCGGGTCGTCGCCCAGCTGCCGTCGGATCTCGTCGAGGCCGGCCGTGTAGGAGGAGGCGTCGTCGACGACCACCCACTCCCACTCCGCCCGCTGGGCCAGCATCGATCCGGCCAGTCGCCGGGCTAGGTCGACGTTGGTGTCGTAGGCCCGGGTGAGGACCGAGATCGTCGGCGGTGGGGTCATGGGCGAGCGCTGCGCCTCGCGCGGATTGCGCCCTCGGCGCGTTGACGGGCCGCCTCGGACCCGGGCAGGCGACGGACCAGCCCGATCGCCTTGCCGGCGATCCGGTTGCGTCGCGTGACCGGTCGCTGCATGGCCAGGATTGTGTGCTCGGCCTCGGTCAAGCGTGCCCGCAGTTCGCCGGCGGTCGCCTCGGCGCCGATCACGGCGTCGCGCAGCCGCCAGATCTCCAGCTGCGCCTCGATGGAGGCGTTGGAGTGTGAGTCGTGGTCGCTGGCGTCGGGGTCGGCTGCGTCATCGGGCGCAGGCGGGTCGGTACGAGAGGACATATCGATCCCAGGTTACGGCAGCCCCCCATCGGGCCTGCGGACTCCCACGGGTGTCCAGGTTGGTCGGCGTGGCCACGGGGTACGGTCGAGTCGTAGGAACGTTCCGCTCATCCGCAAGGAGACCACCATGGCAGACCTGAACCTCGGCGACCTCGCCATCACCTCGAGCGCTTTCGTGCACGGGGACAGGCTGGCCGACAAGTACGCCTACTCCAACGAGAACGTGTCGCCGCCGTTGGCCTGGAGCGACGTTCCCGACGGCACGGCCGAGCTGGTCGTCGTGTGTCACGACCCCGATGCGCCGATGGTCGACGGGTTCACCCACTGGGTGCTCACGGGCATCGAGCCGGACCGTTCGGGCCTGGACGAGGGCACCGATGCGGGCGTGGCCGGGACGAGCACGTTCGGTGAGGAGGGCTACGGCGGACCGGCGCCGCCCCCCGGGCACGGCACCCACCACTACTTCTTTCACCTGTACGCCTTGGACCAGCCTTCCGGGCTGCCGGCGGGCGCCGACCGCTCCGAGGTGATGGCGGCCATCGACGGTCACATCATCGAGCAGGCGCGCATCGTCGGCACGTTCAGCACCTGAGCATCAGCCGAGGCCGGCCACCTCGGCGAGCAGCTCGAGCGACTGGAGGCGACCCTCGACCGAGCGCGAGCCGGGCGCCACGATCAGCTCGTCGGCGTCGGCGTGCGCACGGAAGTCCTCGAGGTACTCGGACACGGTGTCGGGCGTGCCGGCGGCGGTATAGCGCATCATCGAGGCCACCTGGCGTCCGCCGGGCGAGTCGACGACTGCGTCCAGCTCGGCCTCGGAGAATCGGCGCCCGGGCGCAAGCAACGCTGCGATGCGGGAGCGCTTGGCGTGATGCAGCTCCTCGGCGGCCTCCTCCTCGGTGGGGGCCACGATCACGTTGACCGCGGCGATCGCCCACGGTGAGTCGGCCTGCTCGGATGGGCTGAACCGCCCCCGGTAGATCTGGATCGCCTGGGTGAGCGCCTCCGGCGCGAAGTGAGAGGCGAAGGCGTAGGGGAGGCCGAGCTGAGCGGCCAGCTGGGCGCCGAACGTCGATGAGCCCAGGATGTACAGCGGTACGTTGGTTCCAGCGCCTGGGATGGCCTTGACGCCAGGGATCCGGCTCTCCGAGCCGAGGAATCCCTGCAGCTCCAGCACGTCCTCAGGGAACGATTCGGCCGACATCGGGTCCCGCCGGAGGGCGCGCATCGTCACCTGATCGGTTCCCGGCGCCCGACCCAAGCCAAGATCGATTCGGCCGGGGTGGAGCGTGGCCAGCGTGCCGAACTGTTCGGCGATGGTGAGGGGTGAGTGGTTGGGCAACATGATCCCGCCCGAGCCCAAGCGGATCGTTTCGGTGTTGGCGGCCACATGGGCGATCAGCACGCTGGTGGCCGACGACGCGATCGAGGCCATGTTGTGGTGCTCGGCGTACCAGACGCGTCGGTAACCGCTGCGTTCGGCGCACTGCGCCATGGCCACGCTGGCCTCGAGGGCCTCGCGCACGGTGGCATCACCGCGGACGACGGCCAGGTCGAGCACGGACAGGGGAGTGTTCTTCAGACGGGGCACGACCGGTGGAACGAGTGGGGCGGCGGGTCTATTCCGTGACCGGGTGCTTTTGAGTGCTCATGGCCGCACCGACGATGCCGGCTTGGTTCTGCAGCACCGCCGGCATCACGTCGGTTCCGGACGGGACCTCGGCGAGGACGTGCTCGGCGAAGCGGTCGAACTTCCGCGAGACCCCTCCGCCGAGGATGATCAGCTCCGGCGAGAAGAGCATGGTGAGCATCGCCAGGTACTCGCCGACCCGCGTGCCCCAGTGATCCCAGCCAAGGTTGTTGGCCTTGCGTACGGAGGCGGCGGCGTAGTGCTCGGCCTCCTGGGCCTTGAACTCCATGTGGCCCAGCTCGGTGTTGGGCACGAGTTCGCCGTCGACGAAGAGCGCACTGCCGATGCCGGTGCCCAGGGTCAGCAGGATCACGACGCCGCTTCGACCCTTTCCGGCGCCGAAGCGCACCTCGGCCAACCCGGCAGCGTCGGCGTCGTTGAGCACGACACATGGCACGCCCAGCTGCTCGCCGAACAGCGCCTGGGCATCGGTACCGATCCATGACGGATCAATGTTGGCCGCAGTGCGGACGATGCCGCTGCGGACGACCGCCGGGACGGTGATGCCAATCGACGGCGCCCCGCCCAGCTGGTCGACCAGCCGGCTGACGGTGGCGGCCACGAGTTTGGGCGTCGCCGGCTGCGGGGTGTCGATGCGGGGGCGGACGGAAGCGAGTTCGCCCCGCTTCACGTCGACCAGTGCGGCCTTCACACCGCTGCCGCCGACATCGACCCCGATCACGCGTGTGTCACTCATAGCAAGCACCATACCGATGGGTCGGGCGCGCTACCGGGTGACCAGCGGCTGGGTGCGTTCGGTCGACCAGCTGATCAGCCCGGCGACGGTCGATGCGGCGGCCACGACGCCGAAGGCGGCGGTCAGCGTGAGCAGTTCGACCCGGGCGTGAAAGCCAAGCACGGCCCAGTTGAGGGCGGCGATGGCCAGGCGAGCCAGAATGAGCGCCGGGATGACCGGAATCGCCGCCCGCAGCAGACCGTGCGCCAGGTCGATCTGGCCGGCCTCCGTCCGGGTGAGGCCGATCGCCCGAACCGTGCGGAACACGGGCCGCACCGCGAGGTGCTCGGCCCGTTGGGCGGCAAAGATGGCGGCACCGCCAAACGCGGCGATCAGCAGGATCAGCAGCATGAGAATGGGCGTGGCATTGCCCGACCAGAACTGGGCGTTGTAGTCGCGAACTTCGGCTGCGCTGAGCACTTGCACGTCGGGGCCGGCGGCCGCCTCGACCGTGGCGCGATCGGAGGCGAAGGCCACATATCCGAACGGGTCCTGGGGGTACCCGGCTGCGGTCGTGTTGGCGTACACCACCGTGCGGTTCAGCAGGCTCATCGGACGGTCGAAGAACCCGACCACCCGGTAGCGCTCGCCCCGGATAGTGGTGACCTCGCCGAGGGCGTAACCGTCCTCCCGGTCGACAACCACCTCACCCGGCTTCAGCAAGCACCGGGCTTCCCGTCGTTCGCACACACTGGGCCCGGCCACGGGGGGCGACAAGCCGTCGCCGGCCGCACCCGGCCCCAGCACCAGCCCGGTAATCCGCTCGCCGGACTGGCGGGTGACCACCGCCAGGTCGAGGCGAAACGGCACGGCGAGCACCGCTGTGCTTCGGGCGTCGCCGGGCGCAGCACCGGCGAAGCGGCCGAGCGAAACCCGGCTGGTGTCCATGAAGTGGTCGGTGCCGGGTGCCAGTACCCAGTAGGGCGACCCGGCACCGGGCGGCACCAACGCCTCGACGCCCTCGGCCAGGCGGGTCTGCCCATCGCGGATCTCCGATTCGATGGCGAAGGCTGCCGACAACGCGGTAATGCCCAGCATCGGAAGCAGGATGCCGGCGGTCCACAACCGCCACGACGGGCCCGGACGCGTCTGGAAGCCGCGTCCGGCCAGCAGTAGGCGCCGGCGGGAGCGCGGGGTGAGTGCCATGGCCGCGAGAACGAGCACCGCCGCCAGGCATACGGGTACGCCCACCAGGCGCAGGCCGTCGACGACCGAACGTGCCAGCTGGGTCAGGTCCACGCGAGGGAGCTACGGCAGGTGATGACAGTTCAGGTTAGTTGCGCCGGGCGGTAACGATCCAGGTGCCTGCCCCCATCCGGACCACGTCGTCCTCCCGGTGCTCAGCGAGCACTTCAGCGGCGGCGCGAATGGCCGCCGCCCTCACCGATGGGTCGACCGCCGCCAGCCGGCCGGCAGTGCCGGGGTTCTGTTCGAGCACCCGCTCGGCGAGCGGCCCGATGTCGGTCGCTCCGTACAGGACCGCCTCGTCCGGCCCGGGTTCGATCTCCACGTCGGTCAACCCAGCCGACTCGAGTAGCGCGGTCGTCTGGTCGGGCTCGGCGAGCGAGAACGGGCTGGGTTCGCCGGGCCCGGGCGGGGGCGGAAGCTCGAGAACTGCGGCTGCCGCCATCACGGGAGCCACGATGAAGGGGTTGGCCATCGGGGAGGCGAAACACACGAAACCCAGGTGTCCGCCGGGGATCAATGCCCGGGCAATGTTCGAGAAGGCGGCCACCGGGTCGGGATAGAACATGACGCCGCAGCGCGAGAAGGCGAGATCGAAGCTGTCCTCGCCGAGGTCGGCGGTTTGGACGTCGGCCTCAACGAAGCGAAGGTTGGTGAGCTCGCTGGCAGCGGCCCTGCGGCGGGCCTCGCCGAGCATGCGCGCCGACAGGTCGACGCCGACCACCTCGCCGGGCGGCACCAACGCCGCAAGGTCGAAGGTGGTCGTGCCCACGCCACACCCAATGTCGAGCACCCGGTCGCCGGGAGCCGGGTCGAGCCGCCGGATGACTGCGTCCCCAAATGAGGCCAGCGTCGCATCGAAATACTCGACGTGACGGACCCAGGCGTCGCCGACGACGTCGTTCCAGAGCGCCCGTTGTACCTCGTTTGCCATGTTGCATGCTCCTCCGGTGGCACCGCTGGCCAACCACGACAGGCTCGTCATGGCGCATGACCCAGGAACTCAGCTCTGTAGAGGGCCGATCATCACGTGTGGGGTGGTGGGTGATCGGCCTGACGGCCACGACGGTGTGTGTCCATCGTGCGCCCGTTGGGTCGTGAGAGCCAGAGGAAGTTGCCCGGTGTCGAGCGTGACCCACGCCCGCCGTCGACGCAGGCTCGCAAGTACATGTAAATCTTTGGGACCCCGCTCTGCGCGGCTGTGGGGCGCCGAGGTTGGCCTCGACGCCCCACACTGCCCATCGATCACATGACGGCGATGCTCAGTAGTTCAGATTGGCTGGGCCCTTGTAGCTGCCCTTTCCGCTCTTTCGGACTGCGTTGTAGTAGGTGTCGGTGAACCCGGCACACCGCCTGGCGCTCCAGGTCTTGGTGAGGTCGCTGCCGTGCTGCCACTTGCACGAGGCGATCATGTCGGCCTTGAACAACGAGTCGCACGTCTGCCGGCTCACCCAGTATGGGGATGCGCCGGTACGTGATGACCCGCCGTAGCAGCCGTCGTGATGATCGCATGGATGGTTGAAGTTGAAGATGCCCGGCATGCTGTCGGGGATGACCAGGCCGGCGCCGGAGGGGCCACACCCGTTGGACTTCCATGGGTGCGAGCTGTCGTTGCCCGGCGTCGCGGCGTTGGTCCCCGTGTGAGCACCGGCGGTGCCGACGACGGCGAACACCGGCAACAGCGCCATGACGGCGATGGCGAACAGGGAGCGCACGGCTCTCCGGGATCTGGGACGAACGGTGGTTGACATGTCGGGTACCCCCCTGGGTGATTGGTTCGGGAGATCATCTGTCAGGCACCGAGAGGCAATCCATCGCTACGACGCGGCAATTTGCCGCGAAGTCAGCAGGCGGCGAGTGCGTCGATGACCGGCTGGATCCGTTCCACCGAGAATCCGCGGCAGGCTAGGCGAAGTGCCGTCTCTGCCAGGTATCCCGGAAGGTTGCGGTCATCGCAATCGTCCGGCATCGCTTCGGGCTGCAGCATCCCCCCGAGCGCCTGGAGCGTGTCGATGACCACCGGAGCGGGATGCGGATCGTTGACACACAGCAGAAAGAACCGAACCAGCTCGCTCCGGCCGGCGGTGATCGTGGTCAGCGCGCTGACACCGGAGGCCTCCCCGTCGCTCAAGACCATCAGGGCTTGCGCCGCCGAGGCCAGTTCCTCGGCCACCAGCTTCTCGATCGAGCCGATGATCAATTCCAGATGCGGCTCGTCCATTCGCATCCGTTCGGCGAGGGTGGCCACCGAGATCGTGCGACAGGCACCTCCCCGCTGGATTTCCTGGGTCAGCTCGGCGAGTGCCCGGGCGCGAACCTCGAAGATGGTCGACCCCTCGAAGCTCTGGGTGGGCCGGGTGTACCTCGACACCGCCGACTGAAACGGCACCGGTGCCTCGTCGGCGTCCTGGGTCAACGTTGGAAACAGGCCAAGCAGGACAACGCCGAACAGGTCGTCGGTGACCGCTTCCGGGTCGACGGCGCGCCGCACGACCAGCCCCTCGACGAGGGCGCCCATGCAAGCTGCCAGCGTGCCGGTTGAGAAGCCCGGTCGCATCTTGCGCCCCCAGTGGGACAGGAGGGAGTCAAACAGGTCGGCGACGATGTCGTCGAGGTGCCGATAGATCGACCGCAGCTGGTCGGCGACCTCAGGGTCGTTGCGGCCCACCCACAGCGCCAACTGCACCTCGGCGATCGGTTGGGTGGCGACGTCGGCGAAGTACAGCTCGCACATCGCCTTGATCGTGCGGACGGGATCGACCTCCGGGGTTTCGAGAACGCTCGCCTTCATCGCTGCTGCCAGCTCACGGGTGGCGCCGGTGCGTTCGGGGTCGAGCCAGTGCTCCGCCAGGTTTCGCAGCAGCCCCTTGTCGTTGCCGCCCTTCCCAAGCCTGATCAGCGACGAGTGGACGGCGCTGCGCGACATGTGAAGCAGGTCGGCGACCCGTTCGGCGCTGACGCCCTTCTCGAGCACGAGGTAGCCGTTGCTTTGGATGTGATGTGCGGTTGCCCGGGCCAGTTCGGACGCCCGGCTGGAGCCGTCGATGGTCATGGGCCAACCGTGACAGATCTGTAGGTGTGAGCGGCAGCCAAACGAGATCGTGTTGCGGGATCAGACGGGCGGGAGCGACCGGCGCGGGACCGGTCAAGCTACCGTCTCGGGCTATGTCGACGACCCCAACGCACGAGCGGCGGCTGACCGATCCGGTCGATCTGACGAGGCCAGCCGGCTCCCGGCTGAACCCCGGCGGCACCCACCTGAACCCTGACGCCGTCGGGTGGTCCTCCACGCCGCTGCACCGAGCCAACCTTCGAGGCAACTGGGGTCGGAACAAGCGCTGGGACTATTGGGCGGTTCTGGCCGGCGACCTGGTTGTTTCGGCTACCTATGCCGACATCGACTACCTGGGCCTGGCCGATGTCTGGTGGGCCGACCTGGTCACCGGAGAGCACGGAGGCGTCAACGTCGTGTCGCCTCTGGGGCGCGGTTTGGAGATGCCCGAACACCCCGGCACGACGCCCCTCAGGCTGCGCCATAAGGACCTCGACCTGACGATCGACGACGCACACAACGGAACGACCACCATCTCCGCTCGCTGGACCGAGGCCGACGGGTTGCCGGCCGAGCTGGAAGCGCACATCGCATTGCCCGAGGGGCACGAGTCGCTCAACGTGGTGATTCCCTGGAGTGAGAAGCGCTTCCAATACACCTCGAAGCATCAGGCCCGGCCCGCCACCGGACGCCTCACCGTGGGGGGCGTGACGCGGGTTCTGGAGGATGGGCCCCGGGGTGCCTGGGGGGTGCTCGACGTCGGAAGAGGCCGCTGGCCCTACTCCACCCGTTGGAACTGGGGTGGCGGCGCCGGGCGGGCGAGTGGGGACGGGCCGGTGGTCGGCCTTCAGATCGGCGCCAAGTGGACCGAGGGCACCGGGCTGACCGAGAACGGCGTGATCATCGACGGCCGACTCACCAAGATCGGCGCCGAGCTCGGCTGGGAGTACTCGTGGGACAACCCGATGCGGCCGTGGAGGATCACAGATCCGAGCGGCCACCTCGAGCTGGAGCTGACGCCCCGCTACGACAAACACTCCCGCACCAACGTGGGGGTTCTGAGCACCGAGACCCACCAGGTGTTCGGGGACTGGTCCGGCTGGGTGGCCGACGATGACGGCCAACGCGTCGACTTCGACGACCTGCAGGGTTTCGCCGAGGAGTCCCGCTCCCGCTGGTAGGCCAGCGGCGCTCGACCCGGCCGCCGGTCCCAGATCTCACCGAACCGGGGAGTGGAAACGACCGCCTGAGCGACGGCCGGGCTCCCGAGTTCGCCGATCGCTCCCAACCGGGGAGTGGAAACGACCGCCTGGGCGACGTCTGGGCTCCCGAGTTGGCGTTCTTGCGGTGGCTGGGCGGTGCGTGGGGTCAGCCGTGAGTAGGGGGCAGGCGCGAACTCAGGCTCAGGTGAGGTAGATGAGGCCGCCGCCGACATCCCGGTGGGGCACGCCGGTCGCCTCCAACTCGGATGCCCAGCCGCTGGACACCGCCGGATCGCTCTGCTCCATGCCGTGGTCAGCGAGCACCACCACTGCCGTGCGCTCCCGGACGCCTGCGGCGTCGATGGCGGCGATCACGTCGCCCACCCTGGCGTCGGAGTCACGCACTGCCGCCCGGGCGGCCGGGTGATGGGGGCCAACCTCGTGGGCCGCTTCGTCGGTGAGCGACAGGCTGCACCAGCTGAGCGTGGGCAGCGGGTTGCCGTCGACCTGACGCCAGGCGTTGATCGTGTGGGTGACGCTCAGATGGTCGACCGTCGACATGAAGTCGTACTGGTCGCTGCGCAGGCCGGGGTCGTCGGTGAGGTGGGTGACGTCGTCGAGTTCGGGCAGGCCGGAGGTCACGCCGTCGCGCACCAGGGCAAAGGTTGAGAAGCTCGCCCCGGTGTCGCAGAACTCGAAGCTGGCGCTGGTGTAGGCCCCCGGCCGGCTGCGGGCGACCGCCGAGAAGAGCGTCTCGATCGACGGATCGACGTGGCTCGACGAGTGAAACATCTGCTCGAAGGACAACAGGTTCACCTCGGTGTCCCTCTCACGGTCGTACCAGGCGTGGTTGATCACGCCGGAGTGGCCCGGGTGGGCGCCGGTGAGGGCTGTGGTGTGGTTGGCGAGGGTGGCGGTCGGCAACGAGGCGAACACGCCGTGGCCAAACGTGGTGCCACCGGCGGCCAGAGCGGCGATGTTGGGGGCCTCGCCCGAGGCGACCGCGTCGGCGAGCAGGTTGGCGTTGCAGCCGTCGAGCAGGAAGACGACCAGGTGATCGGGGGTCTCGCCGCTGAGCACGTCGACTTCGGAGTCGCCGTCCTGGCGGGCCAGCAGGGCATCGACCCGTCGCCGGCCGGTCGGGCCGACGCCGGCGGGATGGGGCTCCACCCCCAACAGCGCGGCGAGGGTCGGGGCGATGTTCACCATGCGGGTCGCCCGGTCGAGTGTGCCCAGCGGTCGCACGCCGCAACCCGACAGGATCAGCGGTGCCCGTCCCTGGACGGCGCCGAGCGAGCCGTGTTGGCCGACGTTGTCGTGGATCGAGTGGGCGCCGGTGTGGGTGGCCAGAAGGTCGGGTGCGTGGGCGCCATCGAAGAACTGGGCGATCCCGTCGTAGGCGTAGGGATAGGAGTTGTCGACCCGGTCGGGGAAGCGGTGTTGCCGCTCGGCGTCGAGGCCGAGAAAGCGGTCGGTCGCCTGATCGGCCAGCGGGTTGCGACCGGTGACTTCCAGCTCGTCGAAGCGCCACCGTCCGCCGTCCTCGACGCGGCGGAACAACACCGAACCATCGACCGCTGCGGCCCGGTAGGTATCGGGGGCCGGGGACCAGAGAGCCAGCTCCATCCGGTCGGCCAACTCGGGCGTCGTCAGCGCTCGTTCCAGAGTGGCGAGTGCGGTCAACCGCCCGTCCGGTTCGGCGGCGGAATCGGTGGTCGCAAGGTCGAGGGCTTCAAGCTCCATGGGACGGAGCGTAGGGGACGGGCCGAGCGCCCAAGCCTCCCGATCACGAGGCGCTGCGGGTCTGGACGGTCGTGTCACACTGACCTGATGAACTTGACGATCACCCCGCGCCATGCCCGCACCGCGCTCGTCGGTATTCGCGGCTGCGTCGGCGTCGGCGCACTGTTCGCACCGAGCGCGACCGGCAAGCTGATGGGCATCGATGCCGAGGAGAACCCGGCCGCCCCCTATCTCGCTCGCCTGTTCGGCGTGCGGGAGTTGTTCATGGTGGCGCCGTTTGCGCTCGGCGCTTCCGACGACGTGATCGACTTTACGCTGCGGTGCGGGGTGGCGGTCGACAGCGTTGATGCGTTGGCTGCGGTCGCCGCCGGCGTCACGAAGAGTCTGCCCACGCAGGCAGCGGTGATGGCTGGGCTGGTGGCCACGGCTGCGGCCGGTCTGGGTGCCTTTGCCTGCACCGAGCTGTAGGAGCAGCCACTCCAGCCATCGTGCAAGGATGGCCAGATGCGCATTCTGCTTACCGGTGCCCGTGGACAGCTTGGAACCGATATCGCTCTGCGGCTGTCCGACCGCGACGAGGTGTTGGCGGTCGATCTGCCCGAGTTCGACCTGACCGACCGGGACACCTCGCTCGGGATGGTCACCCAGTTCTCGCCCGATGTGATCCTCCACTGTGCGGCGTTCACAGCTGTCGACCGGTGCGAGGCCGAGCCCGAGACGGCATGGCGGGCCAACGCCTTGGCCACCCGGTTTCTTGCCGACGGGGCCCGTCGGGTGGGCGCCCACGTCGTCTACATCTCGACCGACTACGTCTTCGACGGCACCAAGGCCGGCCCCTACCTCGAGTGGGATCGACCCAACCCCCAGTCGGTTTACGGCCGCTCCAAGCTGGGTGGCGAGCTGGAGATCGACGCCAACTGGAGCGTGGTGCGCACGTCGTGGGTGTGCGGCGAGCACGGCCACAACATGGTGAAGACGCTGCTGTCGCTGGGGGAGGGGACCAAGCCGCTGAGCTTCGTCGACGATCAGCTTGGCCACCCCACCTTCACGTCCGACCTGGCCGGCATGGCGATCAAGCTGGGCCGCGAGCGAGTGCCGGGCACGTTCCACTGCACCAACCAGGGTGCGGTCAGCTGGTACCAGTTCGCCCGCACCGTGTTCGACCTGGCCGGGTTCGACCCGGAGCGCATCAGCCCGATCATGACCACCGATCTCGACCCGCCCCGCCCGGCGCCCCGCCCGGCCAACTCGGTGCTCGACAACTTCGCCTGGCGCCATCACGGTTTCGTCGAGAGCCGCCACTACACCGAGCCGCTCCGCGAGCTTTTGGCTGCGCTTCAGGGCTGATTCTCGGCCGAAGGCGCTCGGCGGCCCCGAACGGGCGCGATGGGTAGCCTGCGGGCATGCCCTTGCGTTTTGTGATCATCGGTGGTGGCCCGGCCGGCGTGGCCGCGGCGACCTATTCGGCCCGCCTCGGAGCTGAGGTGACCGTGATCGAGCGCGACGTGCTGGGCGGCGCCGCTCAGCTGTGGGACTGCATCCCATCCAAGGCGATGATCGCCACCGGCGCCACGTTCAATCAGGTGACCGAGGCCGGCTCGATGGGCGTTGGCGTGGGTGACTCGGTGGTGCATCTTGATTCGGTGCGCGACCGCATTGAGTCGATCACCAGCTCGCTGGTGAGAACCAACTGGACGCTGCTCGAGAGTCAGCATGTCAACGTGATCGAGGGCACCGGCCGCCTCGTCGACCCGCACACGGTGGTGGCCACGCTGGCCGACGGTTCGGAGGAGACGATCGAGGCCGACGCCATTCTGGTGTCCACCGGCAGCCGCCCGCGCATCCCGGACTGGGCCGAGCCCGACGGCGTGCGGGTGCTGACCACACGCCACGCTTACCCGCCGCCGGAACTGCCCGAGCACCTGATTGTGATCGGCTCGGGCGTCACCGGCGTGGAGTTCGTCCACATGTTCAGCTCGTTCGGTTCCGAAGTGACCCTGATCGTCAGCCGCCAGCAGGTGCTGCCGCAGAAGGATCCCGAGGTGGCGGCGGCGTTGGAGACGGACTTCCTCGGCCGGGGCGTTCACCTCATGAAGGGCGCCCGGGCCGTTGGTATCGATCGAGGCGAGGACGGGTCGGTCACCGTGCGCTGCGACGACGGGCGGTCGGCGACGGGCTCGCACACGTTGCTGGCGATCGGGTCGATCCCCAACACCGAGAACGTCGGCCTGGTCGAGGCCGGGGTGGCCATGGACGGCCTGTGGCCCAAGGAGCTCGACCACCACCTCCGTACCAACATCCCCAACATCTATCTGGCCGGCGACGTGTCGGGGAAGCTTCCGCTGGCCTCGGTGGCCTCGATGCAGGGCAAGAAGATCGCCGAGCACGTGATGGGCCTGCACATCGTTGAGCACCGTCATCTCGATTACGACAAGGCCGCTTCGGCGATCTTCACCGAACCCGAGATCGCCGACGTGGGCCTGGCTGAGGCCGATGCTTTCGCCGAGGGGCGCAAGGTGCGGGTGACCAAGGTCCCCTTCGCCACCACCTCCAAGGCGCTGATCAACAACGATGCCCGGGGCTTCGTCAAGATCATTTCGGATCCGGCGACCGGTGTCGTGCTGGGCGGATCGATCGTCGGCCGCCACGCCGCCGAGCTGATCTCGGTGCTGGCCGTCGCGGTCACCGCCGGGCTGCGGGTGTCGGACCTGGCCGACAGCCTGCTGGTGCACCCGGCCCTGGCCGAGGCGCTCGCCGAGGCCGCCGAGTAGCTCGGCTCGGCCGCGGCGGGCCGAGCTCAGGCGTAGTGGTTGCCGAGGAGTTCCTGGTAGCGGTCGGCGTCCCAGTCGGGCATGGCGTTGCCGTGGAACGCTGCGTGGTGGCGATCGGCGTAGAACTCCCAACCGGGCCCGAGGTCCACGGCGCTGAGGTCGTCGGGGAGTCGGTGGGTAAAGGTCATCGTGGTGATGCCGTCGGATTCGGCGAGTTCAAGCTCAAGTCGCCACGGCTCGCCCATGCCGGCGGTCTCGACCAGGAATCGCGTGGGCGGCTCGCATTCGATGATCTGCATCGGTTCGGCCGGAGCGCCGTCCTCGGCGCTCATCGTCACCATGATGGTGCTGCCCGGATGCAACTCGCCCTCAATGCTGCCGTACCAATGGGCGACGCGGTCAGGTTCGGTGAGGCTGGCCCAAACATCGCCGATCGGCGCTGGAAAGCTCCGTTCGATGATCAGCCGCTGTCCATCGGGGCCGGAATGGACACGGCCGGAGGGTGCGCTCGGGTAGGTACTCATGCTTGTCATACCTCATCAGTTCGAGAGTGTCCTGATAACCGGGAATAGGCAGCCCCTTATTCCCCCTTACACTCCTAAGTGGGAATAGGTCGAGTGAAGGGGGAGGTCATCGTGAACGGAACCACAACGCTCGCCCCCCATGGTGCCGAGACGTTTCCGTGGGTGCAACAGGGTCGCGATGGAAGCCGGGCCGATCGGGAGTTCAGCGAGGTCACGGTTTCTCTCCCTCCTCACTTTCACGGGGTCGACCTCGCCGTCGATGCCGAGTTGTCGGCGGCGTTGGAGCAGGCGATGCAGGCCATCACCAAACTCGATTCCACCCACGGCGTAGCGCTGGCGCCCTTGCGTGGCATCCTCCTCCGCGCCGAGTCGGTCGCCTCCTCCAAGATCGAGCAGATTACGGCGGGCGTCGATGTGCCGCGCCTCTGGGCGAGACCAGAGCCTCTAGCGGGTCGGGCCTTCCGAGCTTAGAATGAACTATAGACGGGCTTTGAAAATTCTTTCGGGGGACGACCTATGAGACCGAGATTCCGATCGCTACTGCCGCTGGTCATGCTGGCCATGTTGTTGGCACCCGCCGAGGCTGGTGCCGCCGGCCCTGGAGGCACCATCACCGTCACGCCGGCGACCGGGCTGGTCGATGGGCAGGTGGTGACCGTCACGGGCACGGGTCTTCCCCCTGGCACGGAACTGGAGATCTTCCAGTGTCGTGCCGGTGCTGTTGACGAGTCTGGTTGTTCCGGGTCGGTGGCCTTCGACCTCGCAACCGACAACGTCGGGGGGTTCACCTACACCATCCAGGTCGATGCCTTCACCTTTGGTTGGGGCGTTCTCGCCAGCGGCCAGGGTGGGGACGAGATCGACTGTCGCGCCGGTCCGGAAGCTTGCTTTATCGGAGTCGGGTTTTTGGCTGACGCGGGCGAGTCGACCAAGGCGCCCATCTCGTTTGACCCGACGGCACCGCTTCGGCCCCCGGTGAGCGCCACGGTCGAGCCGTCCACCAACCTGCGTGACGGACAGGTCGTTCGTGTGGAGGGCAAGAACCTGAGCAACCGCGAGCAGGCGTTCATCTTCCAGTGTGCGAAGTCGGAGCCACCGGGGCAGACGTGCGCATTCGCGGACGACCTCCGACAGGTCCCCGACGATCAGGACAGCATCTCGCTCGACGTGATGGTGCATGAGGTGGTGCGGGACCCTGATGGCAGCGAGGCCGACTGCACCGGCGCTGCCGGCGACTGCGTCATGATCGTCTCGTGGGGTTTTAGCTTCGATCCCGACCGCATCGCCATCGTTCCGCTGTCGTTCGCTGCCGACGCACCTCCTCAGGTGACAACGACAACGGTGCCGCCCCCGCCGTCAGACATTCCGCCCTCAGCGTCCGACGATGTTGCGCCATCGTCCCGCGATGACGTGCCGTCCTCGCTCAACGCCGCCGCAACCCCGGTCCCCCTGGCTCCATCCTTCACGGGTTAGATGGTGAGGCGCCGGTCAGGTCAGTTTGTCGAGGACGCGCCCCATCAGGCCGGTGCGGCCGGGCACGAGGCGTGCGGTGATGTCCAGCAGTCGGGCGTCGAGGCCGACCACCACGCGGGCCCGGTTGTGCTCGATGCCCCGCACCACTCCCTTGGCCACGGTGCTCGGTGGACGCAGGATCAGCGGGGCCAAGCGTGACGAGGCCATGGTGGAGAGGCGCTCGCTCTCGGCGCCTCGGGCGGCAGACATGATGTTGGTGCGGATCGAGCCGGGGAACACCGCCGTCACCCCAACCGTCGATGCTGCCAGTTCTCCCCGAAGTGCCTCGGTGAACGAGCGCACCGCTCCTTTCGAGAGGGCGTAGGCGGCATTCTGGGGTAGCCCAACGAAGGCCACCATCGACGACATGTTGACGATGTGGGCTTCGTCGGCCTTGCGCAGTGTCGGCAGGAAGTAGTGGCAGCCGTGCACCACGCCCCACACGTTGATGTCGGTGATCCAGCGGACGAGGTCCAGGTCGTCGGCCTCGAAGCGGCCCGCCGCCGTCACCCCGGCGTTGTTCACCAGGATGTTGCAGGAGCCGTGGGCGGCCACCACTTCGTCGGGCAGCTCGGACATGCGGGTCGGGTCGGAGACATCGGCGATATGTGTCGTGGCGTGGGTCTTGACGAGCGCGGCGGTCTCGTCCAGTCCGTTCTGGTTGACGTCCACCAGCGCCATCGCACAACCCCGCTCGGCCAGGGCCAGGCTGATGGCCCGGCCGATCCCGCTGCCTGCTCCAGTGACCACGGCTACTCGACCGTCAAGATTCTCCATCTCCTCATTCTGTCGCAGCGGCGGGTAGGCGGCTCAGTTGCGGATCCCCAGAAGAGCGAGTAGCGCCGCCGGGAGCACGCTGGGCGGCGCTGCTACCAACCGATGGTCCGCCGAGATGGCGTCAGGCAACCGAAGGCTCGGCGTCTTGGTCAATGGAAGCCCGTGGAACCGGAGGAAGGGCGTGGCGAGCACCCCTGGACAATTGAGAGGGCAGGCGTACGCTTACTGTGAGGCGGGCGATCTCGCCGGCCAGGGCGGTGACAAACATGGTTCACCTACGCGTTGTTCGGAATATCGCCGTCATGATGGTGGTTGGTTTGCTGGCTCTGACGCTCGGCATCCCCTCGGCCGGTGCCGACATGGTGACGGTAGGTTCTGGCGCCTCGACGGTCGTCAATCAGGTCGCCGTTGCCCAATCAGCACCGGCGTCGCTCGTCCAGGCCGACCCGGTCTCGAGTCTGTTCGGCCTGCTCCTGCAGTCAATCGGGGGCGCTTTCCTCAATTGGGGCGAGAGCATCATGAACACCGCCATCGCCGATGGCCCAGCGGCATTGGGGTCCTGGCAGATTGGGAAGTTCGTCTGGGACGTCGGCTGCCAGTGGGGTGTCGCTGGTGAGCAACTCGTCCCGGGACTTCCCCCAACCTTCCCGTTCAAGTGCACCCTGTTTCCCCGCTGGCCCTACTGAGTTCGCTGAGTTCCCCGGACCCTAGGGCTCACGGCCACTTCGGCATACCGTGCGTGTCCGACCCAGGTCTGACCACGGCTATCGGCTGTGCGATCCTCACCGGCAGTGTGGAATCCAGCCGCAATAGTTGACAGGTAGGGGAGCGAGTTGGGTGTTGGACGGCACGGACTCGCGCAGCGGTCGGAGGGGGAGGCCTATGCCCACTCGGCGGCGTCGGTGACGAAATCGGCGTGGCCGTAGCTGTCGAGCAACTTGGCCAGGCGGCTGTTCAGGTGGGCGTCCACGTGGCCGGACACCAGCGGCAGGCGCAGGCCGAGGCGGTAGCCGGCGATCGAGCTCCCCACCACCAGGGCTGCCAGACCGGCCGCGATCTGCTTGTCGAGCCCGAACTCAATGCCCATCTCGTCGGAGCGGTCCGTGTCGCCGCCCATGAACTGACGGATGAGTATGAACCGGGAGAAGCCGTCCTCGAGCCAGGCGTGCACCTTGCCGCCGATGGTCGACGTGTCGAAAAGGTCGACGGCCATCGTGCCGCGCACCAGGCTGCCGCAGGTCTCGTCGTCGTA
Organism: Candidatus Microthrix subdominans; assembly: GCA_016719385.1. Taxonomy (NCBI): domain Bacteria; kingdom Bacillati; phylum Actinomycetota; class Acidimicrobiia; order Acidimicrobiales; family Microthrixaceae; genus Candidatus Neomicrothrix; species Candidatus Neomicrothrix subdominans. Next base: position 882,901 of record JADJZA010000007.1, read on the forward strand.
GCCCTCCCGCAGCGAGACGTGGCGGGCGGTCAGCAGGTCGACGATCTCCTGGGGCGTCTCGCCAAGTAGGTCCGCCGGCAGCCCGAGCAGGAAGCACCGGTAGCGGGACACTTCCACGGTGGCCCGCTCCTCGTCGGTGAAGGTGGTGCGCCCCGTTCCGAGCACCTTCATCGACAGCATGAACACGCCGATGAGCCCGGCCGGCATCTGGTCGACCTGAGGGATCGGGATGCCGTAGGTGGCAACGTCCCAGCGGTCTGAGCGGAGCAGGTGGAAGCGCACCATCGAGTGCATCAGCCGCACCTTGGCCGCCGCCTGAAACCCCTTGCCGTGGCGATCGAGCGCACCCGGCATCGTCGTGGCCGTGAAGAAGCTGGCTGTCTCGAACACCCGCTTGACCGCCGCCTCGTTCGAGAGGGCGCCGGTCATCGTCATGGGCAAGGCCGCGTACTTGTTGAGGAAGGTGGCGAGGAACGCACCTCGGATGGCGAACGGTGTGGCCGTGGCCATCGGCACCCGCTCCTCGGCCGCACCCTTGCGAACCAGGTCGAGGTCGAGCCAGTCCGGCGTGGCCTCCATCGAGGCGATCAGGTCGCGCAGTTCCTGCGGTGCGTCCTCGACGGCGTCCACACCCTCGGCGCAGGCCTGCTCGACCTGGCCGATCAGCGTGCCCAACCCGAGCGTTGGGATGAGCGCGGCGTAGGCGTCGGCCACCCGGTCGCCGGTCATCGTGTAGTTGCGCATGCGTTCCAGCAGCTCGGGCCGGTCGAACACGCGGGCCACCGGCTTGCGAATGCCCGCGAAGCGTTCGTCGTCGATGGTGGCGTCGTGGTCGAGGCGCTCGGGAACGATCGAGAAGTCGACCTTGCCGTACACCTCCGGGACCAGCGTGGCTTGATCGAGCACGCTCTGGTCGTAGGTCGTTGTTGCCGGCATCAAGCCGCCCCTCGTCGATGTGATGCGAACGGTAGCGCTCGTGGCAAACCTCGGCTCAGAAAGACGAGCTCCGCACTCAGCCGTTTGTTTGGCTGGCCCGAGCAGGTGGGGAGCTCAGGCAACCGAGCCAGCTGCACCTTGGTCAATGGCGGGTCCGTAACGCTCGTGTGCCGCCTGACCTGAAGTTCCGATGAGGCTCCCGATCTGTCGCCAGCTCACCCCGTCCTCGCGGGCTCGGCGGACTGCATCCACGACTTGGCGTTCGCTCGCCGCCAGGTCGCGCACTGCCCGCTGCAGGAGGTACTCGGCGACCGGTTGTTCCACACCGTCGGACGGGTCGATGTTCTCGAATCGGTCCGCGAGTTCGTCGGCGTGACTGATGATCTCCTGCAACGTTCTAGGCATGGCGCTCCTTCAGAAACTTTGCTTGGGCTTTCATCGCGTGGAAAATGACGTCGGCGTCCCCCACCTGTTCGTGGGCCACGCCGATTTCGAGAAGCCGGCCGGCCCGATCGGGACCGATGATCATGGACATGTCGTCGAAGTGGATGATCCGCCAGGGATACCGGAAGGCATGGAGGATGTCATCGTCAGAGACTCGATGGCGGCGAGCACTGGGCAAAATGGTTGGCTCACGCATGTCAGGGTACCTTGAGAGCGTGTGGGCGGCAAGCGCTGGTTCTGGTCACAACCAGGTTGAGCAATGGCATCACGTGTGTCCACGGGTAGGGCTCCCCGGTGATTGAGTTGCCCCTCTGAGCGGTCACTGGTGGACACAGCGGATCGCCCGGGGTGAGCAAAGCGGCGCCGTGCCTGGCATTGTTGAGCGACCGCCCACGGAGGAACCCCGCCGATGCCCGTCGCCACCCCCGACAAGTCGCTGTCGTTGATCGCCCCCGGCGCCCAGGTGGTGGTTCGCGATGAGGAGTGGCTGGTGCGGGCCATCGCCCAGACCCCGGCTGACGGCATGCGGGTGCGCTGTGTGGGCACCTCCACGCTGGTGCGCGACACCGAGGCGACGTTCCTCACCAAGCTGGACAACATCACGCCCCTCCGCCCGGAGGAGACGAAGCTGACGGCGGACGACTCTCCGCAGTTCCGGGCATCGCGCCTGTACCTGGAGGCGGTGCTGCGCAAGACGCCGGTGCCGGCCAACCAGACCGGCCTGGCCCTGGCCGACCGGCACCTGCTCGACCGCCTCGACTTTCAGCGCCGGGCCGCCCATAAGGCCATCGCCGGGTTGCGTCCCCGCCTGCTGATCGCCGATGCGGTCGGCCTGGGCAAGACGCTGGAGGTGGGCCTGATCCTCGCCGAGCTGATCCGCCGGGGCCGGGGCGACAAGATCCTGGTGGTCACGCCCCGCCACATCCTCGAGCAGTTCCAGCACGAGCTGTGGACCCGCTTCGCCATCCCGCTCGTGCGCCTCGACTCCGACGGCATCGCCAGGGTGCGCCGGGAGATCCCCGCCAACCGCAACCCGTTCAGCTACTACCGCCGGGCGATCATCTCGATCGACACCCTGAAGAACGCCGGCCGCTACCGCCACCACCTCGAGGGCATCCACTGGGATGCGGTGGTCATCGACGAGTGCCACAACCTGGTCAACCGGGGCACCCTCAACAACCAGCTGGCCCGGGTGCTGGCCCCCCGCACCGAGGCGCTGCTGCTCACCAGCGCCACCCCGCACAACGGCGACCCCGAGAGCTTCGCCGAGCTGATCCGCCTGCTCGATCCCACCGCCATCGCCGACCCGACCAGCATCGAGTCGGCCGACATCGACCACCTCTACGTCCGGCGCCACAAGGCCCACGACGAGGTGGCCGCCGAAGTGCGGGCCGACTGGGCCGACCGCCTCGAACCCAAGCCGCTGCTCATCGAGGCCTCGGACGCCGAGAACGCCATGTTCACCGAGCTGGCCGACACCTGGATCCACCCGACGTCGGGCATGGCCCCAACGTCGGGCAAGGGCCGCTCCCTGTTTCCGTGGACGCTCTTCAAGGCGGCGCTGTCGTCGCACCGGGCGCTGGGCGAGACGATCACCGCCCGCCGCAACACCCTCGCCAAGCGGGAGACCGTCGACCAAGCGAGCGGCGCCGAGAACACCAAGGCGGAGGATGCGGCGCTCGAACGCCTGGGCGAGCTGAACGCCGCCATCGACGACCACAGTGCCTCCAAGCTGACGGCGCTGATCGAGCAGTTGCGAGAGATCGGAGTCGGCCCCCGCAGCAACACCCGGGTGGTCGTGTTCTCCGAGCGCATCGCCACGCTCGACTGGCTGGCCGCCACCGTGCCCAAGGCACTCAAGCTGAAGGACAAAGACGTCCGGGTGCTGCACGGCGGCATGGCCGATGTGAAGCAGATGGACGTCATCTCCGAGTTCGGCTTGGCCGAGTCGGGCGTGAAAATGCTGCTCACCGGCGACATGGCCTCCGAGGGCGTCAACCTGCACCGCCAGTGCCACCACCTGATCCATTTCGATCTGCCCTGGTCGCTCATCACCATCGAGCAGCGCAACGGCCGCATCGACCGCTACGGACAGCACCGCGCCCCCGACGTGCGGGCACTGCTACTCAATCCCGATCACCCCCACCTCCACGGCGACGTGCGCATCTTCACCAAGCTGCTTCAGCGTGAGGACGAGGCCCATCGGGCGTTTGGCGAGTCGTCGTCGCTGCTGGGCGTGCACACCGAGGCACTGGAGGAGGAGGCGGTGATGGCCAGCCTGCAGGCCGGCGTCGATCCCGACCTGGCCATCCCGGCCGAACCACAGAATGACTTCGACCTGATGGCGGTGCTGTCGGGCGCCACCGGCACCCAGGCGGTGCCCGTGCACCGGCCGCCCAGCCTGTTCGAGAGCGACTCGGCGTTCGTCGACGAAGCGCTCCGTCAGGCCTTCGACGATGCCGATACCACCATGGGTCTCCGTCGGGATCCGGGCGACGAGACGTTCCTGTCGTTGGTGCCGCCCAAGGACTTGATCGCCCGGATGAGGGCCCTGCCCCGCTCCTACCTGGCCGAGCAGCGGGTGGCCGAGCGGCTGAAGCTCACCGGCAACGAAACCCTGGCCAACGCGCAGCTGGTCAAGGCCCGGGAGTCCACCGATTCGGGCTGGCCCGACGTGGGCTTCCTCGCACCGCTGCATCCGTTTGGCGACTGGCTGGTCGACAAGGTGCTGGCCACGGTGGGTCGTAACGAGGCGCCGATCATCGTCGCAGATGTGGACGAGCCCGTGTTCTGCGTGCAGGGCATGTACTCCAACGGGCGTGGTCACCCGCAGCTTGTGGAGTGGATGGCCGTCACCGAGCACCTCGGCACGCCGGTGATCGCCGACCTGTTCGAGGTGCTCGAACGGGCGAACGTCGACGCCGACATGGCCAACCCCGGCACACCCATCGACGTCGAGGTGCTCCAGGATCAGTTGGGCGACGTGATCGAGCAGGTACGTAACGAACTCCAGGTTCGCCGCGACCTCTACGAAGCCGAGCTTGCCGAGACGCTCGCCGCCCCGCAGGAGCGCCTACGTGCCTGGGAGGTTCGCTCCGAGCAGTTGGCGATGGACCTGGTGGAGCACCGCCGCGCCCAACGGGTTCGGGGCATCGATGGCGTCCGCTCCGACACCACTCGGCTTATCGAGTCGATGCACACCCAGGGCGACCCGCTCATTCGAGTGCTCGCCGTCATGGTGGGACCGAGCTACCGGTAGATCAAGCTGGCCTCTTCCGCTCGTGTGCCGACAAGTCGGGGACTCAGAGAGTGCTGTAGCACCAACGCCATCTGTTCGAAAACCGTTCGACGAGTCCAATCGATTCTCATAGGAGGCAACCAGCTGGTCCGTCTACCGGTCGTGCAGGTGGGCCGGCCCGAGAATGGAAATAGTAGGCCCTGAGTCAGCGCAACTCCTCGTCTCGGTAGTAGAAGGCAAAGGCTGCGCCTAAAAGAGTTACCAAGGGGGTAATTAGGATCCCCGCGAGGGCAACTGCGTCTTGGGCGACTAGACGCTTGAGCATCACAGCCACGATCAGGAGAATCGCTTCGAGCGCGATCACTGTGAGCAGAGCGATGGCCAGGCGCCATTGCCTGACCGGTCGCTGGTCAACTATTCGCGCTGCTGCCGACCCGCCGATGTCATCGCTGGTGATGACATCGGTCTCGACGTCTTCAACTCCTAGGAGTAGACCGTCGCGCTCGGAGGAGTCATCGCGCATTGAAAAGTATAACTTCCCGGGTCTCCCCATCCTCCTTGATGAACACCTGAGAGTTCTTGTGCTCTACGGCGAAGAATCGGAACATAGCGATTGACTGCCTGATTAATGAAGTGAGCGACAGCTCAAGGGCATCGGCTGTCTCGCGCACGGAGTCGTACGCATCGGGGGTCAGCTTGACCGTGATGCGACGGACCTCGCCCGGCTCCCTCAACTTTGTGCCGACCGCCTGAAGTTGACTCTGAGTGTCCATGGTGTCCTCTCGTGGTGCTTGATGTGCTGTTCGTCTACCGGTAGGGTAGCACCAAGTGCAGCATAAGAGCATCAAAAAGTCGTCAAAAAGTAACCCAGCAGGAATTCGGGTGGCTGGGTCAGAGCCTCGGGGGAACTATGAACGACGAAGTGCCAGGGAGTGAATCACGTACTCGCCGTCCTGCGCTCAGAGTGAGCTTGGAGGGCCTGACTGGGATCTTCGCCGAGGAGCCGTTGAGCAGATGGCGATTCCACTCGGGGGTCTTATGGCGAGGTCTCTGGTGCGTAACGGACGCGTTTCGGGACGATGAGGTCGAATACCACCTGGGATCGACCAGCGGCGCTTTCAAGGCTGCCATTCCTGACGGCTCTCGGGACGAGGTTGATGACGCAGCAACCATTGCGGAAGAGATGTCCCTCAACTATCTGGTGAACCGTGCTCGAGATGTGGCAAGCGTTGACAGCGCCGGGCGAGAACTAGCGAAGCTCGGCCAACTTCAACGGCTGGCGATACATGGGGTTGACCCAGAACTGAGCTGGGCAAGGGTCGGATTTGGGCGAGATCCGGCTGTGAAGTGCGAAGTCAAAGGCCGGATTGTCAGTTTGACCTCGTCTGCGTGGGATGACCGGGTCCCCAGCGGCCTTGCGATTACCCAGCCCTTGCAGTCCGTGATCCGGCGCATTCGGGCTGCGGCCGACGAGGGCATAGTGCGTCACTTGGCGAGCGCACCAGAGGTGCAGCGGTTGGGAAAGGCCTCGTACGACCAAGAAGCGGTGGTCAAGTCTCTACTTTATGACTCGGATTCGCGAGTCAACTACTTGATCACGTTTCGCGGCGAGGACGTGGGTTTTGCGCACGTCGAGTTCACAGAGGACGAAAATGGACGATTTGGATGGCCTTGTATGGTCGTGACCAAGCCTGACCTCCAGGGGCAAGGGCTGGGCACTCGGGTCATGGCAGCGTTGTGCCATGAAGCAGTAGTGAGAAAAGCGGTGCCTCATTTGCCGCTCAGCCAGGACGCTGAGGTAGTCGAGCGAATCGCAGTGCGCCTCGGATTCGAATACGGGGGAATTAGGGGAGGTATTGAACGTGATGCCTCGGTGCCTTACTACCAGCCGCCTGCTGATGAGTAACCCACCGTCCTGGGAGGGGGACGGCGATCGCGACAGTACGAACGAGCAGTCGCTATCGGCTACGAGCCCTGTGATCATCGGCTAGCGGCGGCACCGCCAGTTGACAAGTTGGACTTGCGGGCGTGACGGGATGACCTCCCTTCCATCAAGGCAACGGGTGGTGACCGCATCCGTAGCGCGAGGAGTTCTCCGGGACACCGAATAGTCGTAGCGCGTTTTCCAGTGGAGCGGGCTTTGGGAGCCGTCGAGGCCGGCGTGGAGAGTTGAACAGAACTGGGCCGGGTGTTCGGTAAGAGTTCGAAGCGCGCAAGTCCGACCAGAAGCCTGATGAATAGGGGGAACGCGGCGGTGGGGCGACGCTGAACAGGATGGGCCACAATGGGATGGTGTTTGTTCGCGCCCCGGTCGTCCAGTGGAGCCCAGCCGTCAACGGCGCTGCGGCGCCGTGTGTCTTGGCACAGGTGGGCGTGAGTCGGTGACGTTTTCGTCGATCACCAACCGGGGTGAGTTCTTCTCGAATCACTATCTGGACGCTGTCATTGGGGGCGACCTGGGTGATCTGCGTAAAGCGTGGGATGAGGCGGAGGGCAAGAGCGAGCCGTCGGCTCGTAGCACTCTGCGCGGCTCAGGGAGCGGGTTCTTCGCAGCGCGGGCAACGGCAAGCGAAGCCACAGGCGACCGGGCGTCGGAGGCGATCCGCAGTCTCAACGACGTCGTGCTGAAGGCGCTCGGGTTCACTCCACAGCGCGAGACTCTCGATCTGGTCCGCAACACCACCGACACCCTCACCCTGCTGGTGGCGGCCAAGGCCGAAACCGGCACGGGCCTGTGGCTGGTCGCGCTCGACGCCGGCCTGGCTGATTCGGCCGACGACCTGTTCGACGACGAGTCGACCCAAGCGGCCGGCGAAGAGGCGGAACAGCAGTCCGCCGGGCTCCTCCTCGAACCGGGCCAGCGCCGTGGCGACAAGAAGCAGATCACCACAGCAGCCGACGCAGTCGGCGAACTGTTCGCCATAGACGAGCCGCCACGGTTCGTCCTAGTGCTCGGGGGCCGCATCGCGCTCCTGGCCGAGCGGGCGAAGTGGGCTGAGGGCCGGTATCTGGCGGTCGACCTCGACGCCGCCCTCGAGCGCAACGACACCAAGGCCAGGGGCGAGCTGGAGACGATCGCCGCATTGTTCTCCGCCGACGCGCTCCTCCCCGGCGGCGCCGATGGCGACGGCGCCCAGAGTGCGCTTGACGATCTGGTCGAGAAGTCACACAAGCACGCCGTGGGGGTGTCCAAGGAGCTGCGGTCCGGTATCCGGGAGAGCATCGAGATCCTGGCCAACGAGGTCATCGTCCAGCGTCTCACCAGCAACAAGGCGGTGTATGAGGGCCCCAACCGGGTGGACGCCAAGGTGCTCACCACCCAGTGCCTGCGTTACCTGTACCGGTTGTTGGTGTTGCTCTATGCGGAGTCCCGTCCGGAGCTGGGCATCGTGCCCGTGAACGACGAGGCCTACCAGGAGGGCTACAGCCTCGACCGGCTGCGCGAGTTGTGCCTGGTCGATCTCGACACCGGACACGCCAGAGCGGGCAGCCACCTCAACCAGTCGCTCACCGCCCTGTTCGAGCTGGTCAACGAGGGCTACCACCAAGAACACGCCGAACAGCAGATGTTCGTCGACGACGCCAACGTTGCGGACCGGTCCGAGGAGCTTTACCTGCAGTTCCCCGGGTTGGACGCCCAGCTCTTCGACACCAAATCAACCGAGCTGCTCGACGGTGTCACCCTGCGCAACGAGGCCCTCCAGCAGGTGCTGCGCAAGCTGATGCTGTCCACCGGCAAACGCAAGAGCGACTCGGCCGGGTTCATCTCCTATGCCCAGCTGGGCATCAACCAGCTGGGTGCGGTGTACGAGGGGTTGATGGCCTATAGCGGGTTCCTCGCCACCGGTGACCTGTTCGAGGTGGCCAAGGGCGGCGACCCCGAGGGTGGCACGTGGATGCTGCCCGTCGACGACGCCGACGGCTACCCCGACAACGTGTTCGTCACCACCGAGGACCCCAACACCGGCCGTCCCGTGCGGGTGCGTCACGCCAAGGGCAGCTTCGTGTTCCGCCTGTCGGGGCGCGACCGGCAGCGTTCCGCCAGCTACTACACGCCCGAGGTGCTCACCCGCTGCGTGGTCAAGCACGCCCTGGCCGAGCTGTTGGGCACCGACGACTACGCCCCCGAGGGCGGCAGCGCCCAGATCACCGAGGCCACCGAGCTGCTCGACCTCACCATCTGCGAGCCGGCCCTGGGCTCCGGGGCGTTCCTCAACGAGGCGATCAACCAGCTGGCAGCCGAGTACCTGAAGCGCCGCCAGGCCGAGCTGGGGGAGTCCCTCGATCCCGACGCCTACCTCCGCGAACTCCAGCGGGTGAAGGCGCACTTCGCCCTGCACCAGAGCTACGGGGTGGATCTCAACGCCACAGCGGTCGAGCTGGCCGAGGTCAGCCTGTGGCTCAACGCCATGCACCCCGGGTTGAAGGCCCCGTGGTTCGGCCTGCAACTGCGCCAGGGCAACAGCCTCATCGGATGTCGCCGGGCCACCTGGAACGCCGACCAGCTGAAGCACCGCCCGTGGGCCGAGACCCGCAAGGGGCACGTGCAGCCCCGGTGGATCGCAAGCTGTCCGAGCCGCTCGCCGACAGCCACATCCATCACTTTCTGCTGCCCGGCCACGGCTGGGCGGCGGTGGCCGACCGCAAGGAGGCCAAGGAGCTGCGGGAAGACGAAGCCAAGCGCCTCAAAACCTGGCGCGCCACCATCTTGAAGGCTCCCCAACCAGCGCACGCCAAACGACTTGAAGCGCTGGCCGCCGGGGTAGAGGCCATGTGGGCCCAAGCAACCGAGCGCATCCGCCTCACCCAGCAGGGGCTGAGGCGACCGATTGATGTCTACGGCGCCACCATCGCCGAACGCGAGCCCGGCACCAGTCGTGCTCAAGCGGAGAAGGCCCTCACCGATCCCGACTCACCGCTGGGCCGATTGCGGACGCTGATGGACGCCTGGGTTGGATTGTGGTTCTGGCCCCTCGACACCGGCCAGAGCCCACCGAATTGGGAGCAGTGGCTCCAAATAGCCGAGGAGCTGATCCGTCCCGACGAGCGACACGGACTAGAAGGCCAACTCGACCTCTTCGATGACCTGGCCCAACTGCTCGATGCCGAGGAGTCCGAGAAGCGCAACCAAACCTCCGTCGCCGAACTGAAGCAGCAGCACCCATGGCTGGATGTGGCCGTCGGCGCCGCCCGCCGTGAGGGTGCCTGGCACTGGGACCTGGAGTTCGCTCCCGTCTTTCAGCAGGGCGGAGGCTTCGACCTCCAAGTCGGTAATCCGCCTTGGGTGCGGCCGCGATGGTACGAGGATCTTGTTCTGGCCGAAATCGATCCATGGTGGGGAATCACTGACCGGTCATCGTCGGCCGAACAGCGTCGACGTAGGTCGCAGAACCTTGCCGCTACAGGGGCACAGGCTCGGTATCTGTTGGAGGTGGCATCCTCCGAAGGGGTCGGGGAGATTCTGGGCTCTCCAGTCGTACGGGCCGAATTGGCCGGGGTGCATACCAACCTCTACATGACCTTCATGGATACTGCTTGGCGCAATTCTGCGGACGAAGGAATCACAGGTCTCATCCACCCAGAGAGCCACTTTGTCGATCCCAACGCTGGCCAGCTTCGACGCGCCACCTTTGAGCGACTCCGCCGGCATTGGCAGTTCATCAACGAGGTCTTCTTGTTTGAGGACATCAACCACAAGACCGTGTTCGGGATCCATGTCTACGGAGCCTCTGAAGCGATCCGGTTCGCGCAAGCTTCGTACTTGTTCCACCCTGACACGCTTGACCGGTCTCTCGGTCATGACAGCAACGGCGAATCTCCAGGCATTCAGCACGCTGGTGGAGGATGGGACCTCCGACCTCATAGCTCGCGGATCGTCACGATCGATGTGCAGGTGCTCACGAGCTGGGCGCAACTGTTCGATGAGCCAGGCACGCCACCGGCGGAGGCGCGGCTGCTCCGGCCGGTGACCGATGCTGACCTCGAAGCGCTGACGGTGTTGTCCAACCAGCCAAAGCGGCTCGCTGACCACGACTACCGCTGGACGACTGGATGGCACGAGAAGAGTGCCAAGACGGACGGCATCATTCGTTGGGACAGCGCAGTGCCGGGTTCCTGGGACGAGGTCATCCTGCAAGGACCGCACTTCTCTGTGGCGAACCCCTTCAACAAGCAGCCCAACGAGAACTGTAAGCACAATCAGGACTACAGCGAGTGGGATCTGGAGGCGTTGCCCGAACGGGTCACTCCGCGAACGAACTACCAACGGGACTGCGATCTGGCCACTTACGAGGGTGAACAGCCTTCGTGGGATGGCGTCCCAGTCACCTCGATGTGGCGAGTCATTCACCGATTGATGACTCAGCCAGGTCTCGAACGCTCTCTTCACGCTGCCATTTCCCTTCCGGGACCGCTCCACATCAACGGCGTGCAATCGACTGTCTTCCTGACCAACAGCGAGGTCGTCGCGTGGGCAGGGCTGTGCTCGGCGCTTCCACTTGACTACCTCGCCAAGATCTCTGGCACCGTCAACCTCTTCGATACCTACCTCCAACGCTTTCCCTTCCCAACTGAGGCGGCCGGGTCGCGGGCGCTGCTGCTCCGCACCCTTCGGCTGAACTGCCTGACGGCCGACTACGCCGCGCTGTGGGAGGAACTCTTCGATCCCGCTTGGCAGCAAGACGAGTGGTTGGACTCATCGCTCACTCGAGTGGAACTCGGAGACATCGGTCCGAAGTGGACCATGGACATGCCACTCCGACGGGACCAGGACCGCTGGCAGGCGCTCGTTGAGATCGACGCGCTGGCGGCACTCATGCTCGGATTGTCCGCCGATCAGCTCTGCGCCATGTATCGCACTCAGTTCGCCGTGCTCCGGAAGTACGAACACAAGATGGTTTTCGACGCCGAGGGTCGGAAGATCTGTGGGTACCACCAGAGCGCCGGATTCCGCCAGAGCCAACTCCAAGACCAGGCCAAGGCGGGCGACCTCCCCAAGGAGTGGACCAACCTCTGGAAGCTCTACGAGCAGTACGACGCCGACCCCGCGTCAGTCGACTGGCTAGGCCACTACGCCCCGCCATTCCGGCGGGCCTTTCGCGAAGAACAGATGGTTCAAGCGGTGCGGTGCCTCACTGCTGTCCACGCAGGAGGTGGTATGTGTGCCTGAAGTCGCGCCGATTCAAATTGGCCAACCAACCCTCAAAGGAGGTGTCACTTGATGTTCCCTAAAGAACTGATGAATTTGTGCGACTTCGACAACGTCTTGCGTCATGAATTGCGTCAACCGCTTGAAGGGTTTCCGCAAGCCACATTGGAGCATGCTTTGAGGTGGGACCCGGACGGGGCGGCACCTCACTTACGCAAACATCTGATAAAGGGGTTGGGAGGTCGAGGCAGGGAGGTGGTGATGGCCAACAAGTCCGACACCCACTTCCGACCTCTCAGCCGCCTTGACTTCTTGGCTCGGTTAGGCTTCCGAGCCCTTTCCACCCTAATTTCAGGGCCCGGGCTACCGGCCTTAGATCGGTCTTGGATCGCTCTAAGTCAATTCAGAGAGTATCCCGCAAACTCCACCGGTGGAAAGTATGTTGTGTCTTGTGACGTGCACAATTTTTATCAGGGTGTGCGACACGCTGACGTGGTCGATCAGATAGTTGGATTGACAGGTCAGTTGGAAGTGGCGTTGGTACTTAACGAAGCCTTGCAAGGAATGATGAGGGGATCGGTCGGCCTCCCTCAGTTTTCTGAAGTGTCCGACTTTATATCTGAGCTCGTCGTGAGCGTAGCAGAAAGGCGTCTCCTTAGAAAGGGTTATGACGTCGTACGGTTCAATGACGATTTTCGATTCGTCTGCTCATCTTACCGTGAGTCATTGGATGCACTGGAAGAAATCACTATCGAGCTTGCCCGGCTTGGGCTCTCGCTCAATGATAATAAAACGTTCATCTTCGGTTCAGCGTTTTATAAGAACTGGATTGCTAGGCCTGATGAGGAGTGGGCAAAGCTTGCAGGTCGGAAGGATGTTAGCCCATTGATCGGGGACTCGATTTACCGTTCCCTTGACGGTATGATTTTCGTTGATCCTGGGGAATGGCCCGCAATGGCCAAGGCGGCGCGCGCTGCTTTGGCTAACTGGTCTCAGCATCGTGCCATTGGAGCAGATGATCGGCTCGCATCCCGTCTCCAACTAGATTTAGTGCGTAGGGCTTTGGCGGTCCTCGCCGTCTTGCCAGGGGAGTACGCTGATATCAACATTTTGGTGGAGCTCTGGCACAGTGAGCCGCAGTTGTCCGAGCCGATTTCATCCTTCGTCAGTGCTGCCGGTAAAGAGAATAACCCCATTGGCGCAGCGGCTGTGGAGCGACTTGTGGGATCTTCTAATAGTGGTTACGGCTCGTGGCAGACTATGTGGTTGTTGAAGGCGGTCGCCAGTGTTGAGAACATCGGCGGGGCTACTAGGTCTTTCGTCCTTAGGGCATTGAACGCTGGAACGTCGTCTGTGGCATCCTTAGGGGCTGTGGCTGCGGCGCAACATCGAATCATCGACATCGCAGATGTGGCAGCGATGTTTGACAAAGTCGATGTTGCATCGCAGCCGGAGATAGCAGCGTCCGTAGCCTTTCTTGCGAAGAAAGATAACGACAGGAGAATGCGTGCGCTCCGAGGTGAGGGCTACGTTTTGGATCAGATTCTGAAGTATAATTTCGACGAGCTTCAGTGTTTTGATTTTTCGCTGGGGAGGCAAGTGTAGGATGCCATCAGCCCGGACACTGAGACTACGTCGTGGGCTGCTGTCCTCTCAGGCTGAGGAAGTGGTCCACCGACTACATATCGGTTCTGCACTGCTTGGACGAGTTGGATCGAATCCGGCCGGATTGAGGATCTCGACTAGCGCTATGGGCCCACCCGAGGTGCACAACATCCAGGCATTCCTAGTGCCGATGGTGCTTGGTGTGGCGGAAGATTTCGCAAAGGTTAGATTGTTTGAGTCGGTAGAACGCCCTGGGACACCTGCAGTCAATGGCGCTGACAGCTGGGTTCACGCAAAGGCCAGAGCTAGTGCGAGCTGGGATGGTCTCTACGATGGTTGGCGCGAGTGGTGTGATGTGGATGTCAGCGAGTTTGGTAACATCGAGGCTTTCAAGGCCTGGGTCCAAGTGCGCAATGCTCTTGTTCATGGGGCGGGAAAACTGTCACGTAGGCAGCAGGGCAATCAAAGAGAGCTTGTTGAAGCGTTTGCAGAGCTGGACGTCAGTTTTCAGGATCAAATATTGCGTTTAGGGGATGGGGCAGCTGAGAGTCTCCTCTCAACTGTTTTGGGTTTTGTTTGTTGGCTGGACGGACGGTCATGGCAGTTTATAGATCTTAGGTATGAGAAAGCTTGCGTGGGGTAGCTTGGCCAGTGCCGGAACAGATTGTGGTGAGCTAGGACTCTATTGAAGGTGGATACCGTTACGTTAGAACGGCACGCGGCAAGAGTCGCCCAACATCGTGCCGACGCTGAAGGGTTTCGATGATTCCGTCGTTGGTGGTCTCTGAAGTTCGTCAGGCGCTGGTCGAGTATCTGGCCACCACGTTTGCGTTGAGCGACGACGAGACGCGGGACGCGCTCTCGGAGTTTCTGACCGAAGCTGGCGATGGGATCTTCCGGGGTCCGTACCTGTCGGTGCGCACTCCGTTTCAGCATGTTGAAGACCGCTGGACGATCCCTCTGGAGTGGCTTCCGGATGACTTCGTCCCATACGCGCACCAGGCGGCGTCATTTGAGCGGCTGAGCAGCGTTGGTGGGCGTCAACCGGAACCGACCTTGGTGACGACCGGCACAGGGTCGGGTAAGACCGAGTGCTTCTTGTACCCGGTTCTGGATCACTGCGCTCGGATGCGCGACGAGGGCCGTCGGGGCATCAAAGCGCTGATTCTGTACCCAATGAACGCCCTGGCCTCCGACCAGGCTGGGCGCATCGCCAGCCTGATCGCCAGCGAAAGACGGCTGGCCGGGTTGACCGCCGGGCTGTATGTGGGGGAGGCGGGCCGCAACTCGACGATGGGCCCGGACAATGTGATCGACAAGCGGGAAGCGATCCGGGCCGACCCACCGGACATCTTGATGACCAACTACAAGATGTTGGACTTCCTGTTGCTGCGCAACGACGACAGGGAACTTTGGGCTGGGAACGATCCCGACACGTTGCAGTACGTGGTGCTGGACGAGTTCCACACCTACGACGGGGCCCAGGGCACCGACGTGGCCATGCTGCTCCGTCGGTTGGGCGCCACGCTCGGGGCCGCAGAGCCTGGGCGCCCGCTTGGCAACGCTACGCCGGTGGCCACCTCGGCGACGCTTGGCGCCGGGGCCTCGGCTGGTGCTGAGCTGGCCGAGTTCGCCGGGAAGGTGTTTGGGGTGGAGTTTCCACCCGAGTCGGTGATCGGCGAGAGCCGCCAAAGCGTCGACGAGGCCTGCGAGCCGGTGAATTACGAGCTGCCGATCCCGGACGTGGACGACGTGCTGGGGCTCACCGAACTGGAGGACGTGGCCAACGCCTTCTGTGCGTCGACGGATGAGGGTGGCGATTGGTCGGCTCTGGGGACTGACGACGATGCCAGGGTTCGGCTGGGGAAGCGGCTGCTGGCCCACCCGCTGACGTGGGCCGTGCTGTCGGCGGTGGGGGAGCGCCCCCGTTCGTGGCCCGAAGCGGTCAAGGAGATCGTGTTCCGTGCGCCCAATTGGGGCAGAACCCACCAAAACGAGCCGCTGCGGGCCGAGCAGGCGCTGGCGCAGTTCTTGTGGCTGCTATCGATGGCCCGCCGGCGTCGCGGCGCCAGGCTGACCCCGTTGTTCAGCGTGGAGATTCAGCTGTGGATCCGTGAGGTGTCGCGTCTGTTGCGGAAGGTGCAAGCGAAGCCGTCGTTCCGGTGGCGGGACTCGTCCGCTCCGGTATCGGAGGATGATGCGGAGGGCGGAGACACGCTGGAGCTGCCCTCGACGTACTGCCGTCAATGCGGCATGTCGGGCTGGATGGCCATCGCCTCGGAGACCAGCGATGCGCTGAGCACCAACGCCGGCCACATCTACCGGAGTTCGGTGCAGGGCTCGCCGCTGGCTCGAACGATGTTGGTTGGGCATCCCGACGATGAAGCGGTCCGCTGGTTCTCGCCCATCGACCACACCTTGAGCGACACCCGGTCCGAGGACGCCCTGCCGGTGTTGGTGACCGGCGGCGAGGACGACGCCCGGGCCGGCCGCTGCCCTGGTTGTAAGGAACGCGACGCCATTCGGTTTCTCGGGTTGCGGGTGGCCAGCCTGGCGTCGGTGTCGATCAACACGCTGTTTGGTTCCAACCACCTGGAGAGCCAGGAGCGGAAGCTGCTGGCCTTCACCGACTCGGTGCAGGACGCCTCCCACCGGGCCTCGTTCTTTGGTGGTCGCACGCACCGCTTCAACCTGCGGGCGCTGATGAGCCGGGCGCTGATCGATGACGGCGAGATGTCGCTGGCCGAGTTGGGCGAGACGTTGCTCGACGAGGCCACCACCCCCCGGGAGGTGTTCTCGCTGGTGCCACCCGACCTGCTGCGCCACCCGGTGGTGCGCACGGTGTGGACCGATGCCCCCAAGCCTCGGGCACACGAGCTGCTGGCGGCGAGGCTGGGCTTCGAGGTCGACCTGGAGTTTGGGCTGCGGGCGCGGGTGGGTCGAACGCTGGAGCTGTCGCGGGCGGCGGCCGCTGCGGTGACGCTGCCCGACATCGACGACTGGGCGTCGCTGGTGGCCGAGGAGGCCCAACGCGTGTCCGGCGAAGCGATCGACCCGCTGGCGGCGGTCACCTATGTGCGGGGGTTATTGGAGCGGCTGCGGCTGAAGGGCGGGCTGATGCACCCGCTGCTGACCCAGTACCTCGACAACGGCGGGGACACCTGGTTTATCTGGGGTGGCCGTCCCGATGGTCTGCCGCCCTTCACCAGCGACCGGGGCCGCCCGACGTTCTTCACCACCAGTCCGAAGGGCACCCTGGATTCGCTCAGCTCGCTGAGCGCCACCCCAACCTGGGTGGTCGACTGGGCGGTCCGCAGCCTGGGCGTGGCGCCCGCGCTGGGACGGGAGCTCAACCTGCTCACCATGAAGCTGCTGGCCAACGAGACCGACACGGTGGTCGCCTGGACTGGATCCGGCCACACGATCTACGGGCTCGACCGCCGCATGGTGAGGATCGGCGATGTTGCCGACGACGAGGAGGCCCCGCTGACCGCCAGCACCGTGCGCTGCGGTTTCTGCGGTCACCTGCACGTCGCCCCGCCGTCGCAGCTGGAGGCATGGGAGGGCACACCGTGCCTGCGCTACCGGTGCAGCGGGCGCTTCGAGGCGCTGGAGCCGCGGGAGGTCAACTACTACCGCGACCTGTACCGGGGCGGAAACGTCACCCGGGTGGTCACCGGCGAACACACCGGGCTGCTGCGCCGGGCGCCCCGGGAGGACCTGGAGGCTGCGTTCAAGGCCGGCACCGCTGCGGACGCCCCCAACGTGCTGACCGCCACGCCCACCCTGGAGATGGGCATCGACATCGGCGACCTGTCGTCGGTGATGCTCACCTCGGTGCCCCGCAACCCGGCCAGCTACATCCAGCGGGTGGGTCGCTCGGGACGGGCCAGCGGCAACTCGCTGATCACCACGTTCGTCCCCACCGACACCCACGGCCTCTACTACCTGGCCGACCCCGAGGCGATGCTGGCCGGCGACGTGCGGCCGCCCAACTGCTACCTCGACGCCCTCGAGATCCTGCAGCGCCAGTACGTGGCCTACCTGATCGACCGCATCGCGGACGGCACCATCGTCGCCCCGAAGCTGCCCCGCCAGATCGGCCAGCTGATGAAGGCCGGCGTCGATGTGGGCTCGTTTTTGCGGGCGGTGATCGACGCCTCGATCGGAACGCCCGCCCACGTCGAAGCCTTTCTGGGGTTGTTCGACGACGCCGACCGGCGGAGCACGTTGAGCGATCGCAGCGTGGCGGCGCTGCGCGACTTTGCCGGTGCCGGCATCGAGCTGATGCTGAAGGAGGCGGCCGGAACGTGGCAGGAACACGCCGCCGACCTGCGGCTTCGGTTGCAGCGGCTGACCAACGCCGCCGACAAGCTGGAGGGGGAGGCGCTGCCCAGCGACGAGGCCTCCCGAGAGCTGGCCGACCTGCGCGGGCAGCGCTCGGCGCTGGCGCTGCTGGCCAGGCAGCATCGCGAGGAGTACACGCTGAGCGCGCTGGAACGCCTGAGCGTGCTGCCCAACTTCATGCTGATGGACGACTCGATCACCCTGTCGGCCACCACGTGGGCCCGCGACGACGACGGCGACTACGAGACGACGATGGTCGAGTACCAGCGGCCCGGGCGCCGGGCGATCACCGAGCTGGCGCCCGGCAACAGCTTCTACGCCGCCGGGCACCGCCACGTGATCGACGCCCTCGAGATCGGCACCGCCGACTTGCCCGCCCACGAGCAGTGGCGGCTGTGCCCCGACTGCGGATACGGCTGCATCGACGAGGGCGAGCCGCCCGCCGAGTGCCTGCGCTGCAAGGGGCGCCGCATCGCCGACACCGGCGCCATCCACCGCATGCTGCGCCTGAAGCGGTCGATGGCCTCGGGCTCCGAGGAATCCGCCCGGGTGTACGACGAGACCGACGACCGGCGGCGCGAGCAGTACGACTCGCTGCTGGCCGTCGACGTCGACCCCCACCACGTGGAGGGCGCCTGGGCGCTGGCCAACCAGGCGTTCGGCGCCGAGTTTGCCGCCGGCACGCACTTCCGCACGATCAACTTGGGCTTCGCTCACCGCAGCGGCGAGAAGCGCCACATCGCCGGGCACGACCATCACGTCACCGGCTTTACCGTGTGCGCCCACTGCGGGGCGGTGCGTGAGGTGCGGGACCGGTCGAAGAACACCCCGAGCGAGCGGCTGCACGAGGGCTGGTGCAAGGTGCGCTCGGGCGCCAAGAACGAGCAGTGGGACGACGTGGTGCTGTTCCACGAGCTGACCACCGAGTCGATCCGCATGCTGTTGCCGGTGTCGATGTTTGAGGTGTCCGAACGCCTGGCGTCGTTCAAGGGGGCGCTGCTGCTGGGGCTGCGGGCCGACTTTGGCGGGGACCCCAGCCACCTGGAGGTGGCGCTGACCGATGCGCCCAACCGGGCCGGGCAGGGGCGCCGCCGCTACCTGATGCTGTTCGATGCGGTGCCCGGCGGCACCGGCTACCTGGCCCGGCTGGCCGAACCCGACCGGGTGCGCACCATCCTGGAACGGGGCCGGGACGTCATCGCCCGCTGCCCGTGCGTCACCGAGGGCCGCCAGGCGTGCCACCGCTGCCTGCTGGGTGTGGTCGACCGTGGGGAGTACGAGCTGGCCCGCCGGGACCTGGCCCTGGAGATCCTCGACGACCTGCTGGGCGACGACGTGTGGCACCCCCAATCGGTGCCCACCGTGGCCGACATCGAGATCGGCACGGTCGAGGAGTCCGAGCTGGAGCGCCGGTTCAAGGCGGCGCTGCGGGCGTGGGCGGCATCGTTGCCCGACACGCGGGCCTCGCTGACCGACGTGCCCGGTCAGGGCCGCTACAAGGCGTTCGAGCTGCGGATGGAGACCGGCGACGACCCGGAGACCAGCGTCCGCACGCACTACCGGATCGAGGAGCAGGAGGGCCTGGGCACGTCACCCAGCGTGCTGCCCGACTTCCTGATCCGCCGCCTGGACACCCGCGCCCCCAACATTGCGGTGTTCCTCGACGGCTACCAGTTTCATGCCTCGCCCGAGGTGAACAACATCGCCGCCGACGCGCAGAAGCGGCGGGGGATTCGAGACAACGGCGACCTGGTGTGGAACCTGACGTGGAACGACGTGAAGACGTTCCACTCGGCATTCGAGGCGTCGCCCCCAACGGAACCGGCCGCCCGCAACCTGATCACCGGCGAGGCCCGGCGCCTGGCCCGCCGGGTGCAGCAGGGGCAGCGGGGGCGCTTCGAGGTCGACGACCTCAACCAGAACCCGATGAAGCTGCTGCTGGACGTGATGGCCCGCCCCGACTTCGACGAGTGGAGCCAGCTGGCCATGTCGGGCATCGGTGGCATGTTCGCTTCGACCGAGCCGAAGCTGGCGTTGGGGGCCGGAGACGGCGAGGAGTTCCTCGGACGGGCCGCCAGGGGTTCGAAGGCGGTGCAACCGGCTGGCGACGGCGGTGCGCAGGTTGCGCTCGGAGTGCGCGCCGACACGCCCAACGGGCTGAGCCTGGCGCTGGCGCTCGATACTCGCCCCGGACGTGAGCAGCTCCAGCGCTGGACGGTGCTCGCTGCCCTGCCCGACTCGGCGCGAGATGTTTCGGCCGAGGGCCACGCAGCCCGGTGGCAGGACTGGGTGCAGTGGGCCAACGTCGCCCAGCTGATGCGAGGCCCCGGCCGCCACGCGCTGATCACCGCCACCTCCGAGGCGGAGGACCTGAGCTTCGACCTGCTCTGGCTGGTGAACCTCGACCAGGAGGATGACCCAGCGAGCAGCGTTGCCGCCGTCGACGGCGCCGCGGCGCCGGACGGACCTGAGGAGGCGCTCCTCGTGGCGGCCGACGGAGTGTCACAGGGCGACGTCACGATCTCCGAGGAGATGAACGAAGAACTGGAACTCGTAGAGGATGAGGACGTGCGGGAGCTGACCAGAAGGATGCTGATGCGGGGCGCCCCCGACTTTGAGGCCGGCTACGAGCTTGGGGGCGAACCCGTCGAGGCCGCCTGGCCCGACCGGCGCATCGGCGTGCTCGGCGCAGATCAGGCCGGCGTCAGCGCCGATGGGTGGGACCTGCGCCCGGCGTCGGGCTGGACGGACGATGCGCTGCTCGATGCCGTGGGGGAGCGCTGATGGCATCCCTCGCTCTCGCCACGACGTTCCTCGCCGATTACGGGCGTCTCCCCAACAGGATGCAGCGGCGCATCGGCGACCTGGTCACCAAGTTCGCCCAGATGACCCCGGCCGATCTGGGCAAGGCAAAGGGCATCAACCTGGAGCCCTACAACGGCTCGGCCGACCCCCGCTCTCGGACCATCCGCATCGACGATGGTCAGCGGGGCATCGTGCTGGACGTGGGCGACGGCGAGCACTTCGTGCTCACCCGCATCTGCAACCACGACGAGGCCGAGCGGTGGATGGCCAAGAACAAGTTCTCGGTCAACGCCGCCACCAACGCCCTGGAGCTGGTCAACCTCACCGCCATCGAAGCGCAGGCCGCCGTGGTGCAGGAACAGGCCGACCCGGCCGGTGACCAGCTGTTTGCCCACCGGCGAGATCGCGACTTTGCCAACCTGGGTGTCACCGCCGAAGTGGTGCCGGCGCTGATGGCGCTGACCTCCGAGGATCAGCTGGAGGGCCTGCTCAGCCTCTTGCCACCATCCCAGGCCGAGGCGGTCATTGCGCTGACCGGCACCGACGACGTCGACCACATCTACCAGGAGCTGGCCGGTGCCATCCACGGGGAGGTCGATACCGACGACGTGGTCGCCGCTTTGGAGGCGCCCGCTTCCCAGGCCGCCTTCCACGTCGTTGAGGGGCAGGACGAACTGGCTGACATCCTCGCCCAGCCGTTGGCGATGTGGCGGATCTTCCTGCACCCCTCGCAGCGCCACCTGGCCTACCGGGACAGCTACAGCGGGCCGGCCCGGGTGACCGGCGGGGCGGGCACCGGCAAGACCGTCGTGGCGATCCATCGGGCGAAGGCGCTGGCCGAACGCCTCGAGAGTCCGCTGGGCAAGCCGATCCTGTTCACCACGTTTACCCGCAACCTGGCGCAGGCGATCGAGAACGACCTGCGGGCGTTGGACCCCGCAGCCGTCAGCCGGGTGGACGTGATCAACGTGGACCGGCTGGTGTTTGCGTTGGTGCGGGAGGCCGAGGGGCGGGACCCGAAGGTCGCCCAGGACGACTACTGCAAGAAGGTTGCCGACGAAGTGGTGACCGAGCGGGCGATGGACGGCGAGTACTCCGGATCGTTCCTGGTGAACGAATGGGAGCAGGTGGTGTTGGCCAACAACTGCCGCAGTCGCGCCGACTACTTCGCCGTCAGCCGGGCCGGGCGGGGCATCCCCCTCAACCGCCGCCGCCGGGCCGAGGTGTGGAAGGCGATCGACGAGCTGGAACGCCGCCTCGACCAGGCCGGGCGGCGCACCCACCTGCAGCTGGCGGCTGCGGCCGCCGGCTACCTGGAACCCCGGACGACCAAGCCGTACCAGCACGTGGTGGTGGACGAGGCCCAGGACCTGCATGAGGCGCAATGGCGGCTGTTGCGGGCGGTGGTGGCCGAGGCGCCGGACGACATGTTCATCGTGGGCGACAGCCACCAGCGGATCTACGACCGTCGGTCGTCGTTGTCGAAGGTGGGCATCAAGGTGGTGGGCCGCTCGGCGAAGCTGAAGCTGAACTACCGGACCACCCACGAGATCATGGCGTGGAGCCTGGCCATGCTGGGCACCGATGGGGGCGTCACCGCCGACGACCTCGATGGCGGGTCCGACAAGCACTCCTTCGCCGGCTACCACAGCCTGCGGTCGGGTCCCGAGCCGGTGCTGGCCGGCTTTCGCACCCGCCCCGAGATGCTCGATGCGCTGGTCGAGCAGGTGCGTGCCTGGATTGACGAGGGGGTCGACCCGATCGCCATTGGCGTGGCGGCCCGCACGAACAGGCAGGTCGAGGCCGCCAAGGGTGCGCTGGACTCGGCCGGGCTGACCACCTGCCTGTTGCCGCAGAAGGACCTGCCCAGCAAGCCCGGGGTGCGGCTGGGGACGATGCACCGCATGAAGGGCCTGGAGTACGAACGGGTGGCGGTGAGCGACGCCGACGACGCCAGCGTGCCGGCAGGCTGGGCGATGACCGAGCGAGACGACGATCCGGTGCAGCACGCATCGGACCTGGAGCTGGAGAAGTCCCTGCTGTACGTGGCGGCCACCCGCGCTCGCGACGGGCTCTACATCACCTGGTCGGGCACCCCGAGCAGGTTCCTCGGATGAGTACCCAGGGTCTCGACCTGAGCGATCGACCGTTGAGGTGGCAGGGAACGCTCCACCTGTTGGTCTTAGAATTGATCCTGGTTGCACTGTTTGGGTGGTGGGCGAACTGGCCAGGACTTGGATGGATCGTTGCTGCTTACCTACCGATTCGGTGGCTCTCGCTGGCAGCACACGAGTACGGCCACGTCATCGGGGCGGGGCTTGGCGATATGAAGGTCCGGACCGTGTCGATCGGAACGGGACCATCAACCGTCATCCACTCCCACGACCCCGAGTTGCGCCTGGGTTTGTGGCCGAGCAGCGGGTTTGTGTTGGCGGATCTACGGACTGCATCTGATGATCGACGTTCCAAGCTGCTCCACGCCACGGGTGGACCGGCAGCCAACTTGCTGGTGCTGGTGGGCCTCCTGATCTGGCGTCCCGGCCCACTCGGATGGGTTGCCATGGCGGTGCAGATGGTGATGTTGCTCACCACTCTGACCGTTGCCGAGGTTCGGATTCCGGGCCTCGGAGACAAGGTGCCGTCTGACGGAATGGTCCTTGGCCGCCTTCTGGCCCCAACCAGCGACGCCCAGGCTCAGGCTCAGGCTCAGGCTCAGGCTCAGGCTCAGGCTCAGGCTCAGGCTCAGGCTCAGGCTCAGGCTCAGGCTCAGGCCGAACACGAGCGGCGGTGGGCCGTTCTTTCCCAAGATGGTTCCAGCCCCGCCGAGAAGCTGTCCGCTGCCACAGAGATGCTAAAGACTCCGTGCTGGGACGCTCACACGCAGCTGTTTCTCAAGGGGGCGGTGGCGTACTACATCGCGGTGTTTGGATTAGTTGAGCGATATGGCGAGGCTGACCGGCTCTCGTCCGAGGTGGTAGCGCAGGACCCGAGCGATGCCAACGTGGATACCCGAGGTTGCGTGCTGGCGATGATGGGCGCCGGGCTTGAGGCTGTGCCGATGCTGAAGCGGGGGTTGATCGGCATCGATGAGCTTGGTCTTGGTGATGAGGAACTGGGGTGGTGCCACTCGTTCCTGGCCAAGGCTCACCTCGACGGTGGTGCGGAGCCCGAGGCCAGGTCGCATGCCCTCAAGGCTGCTGAGCTTGGCGCGACGATCCCTGCGTTTGACGAGGTTCAGCAACGTCTCGGGCTGTCGCAGATCGACTGAATTCAGTCGGTTGCCGTGAACACCGCTTGTAGCCCATCGTCGGGGTGGAAGGTCCAGGTCACATTTACGTGGTCGGCGTCGGCCTCCTGGGTGCCGTCGAGCGCCCGAGTCTGTCCCATTCGTTGGACTGCTGCGGATGAGAAGCCCAGTTCATCCATTGGCGGATGTCGAGAACCGCCGGAGGTCGCCACCCCGGTGGCGTCCGAGCGAGCTGAAGAAGTCCCTGCTGTGGGTGGGGTCCACACGCGCCCGCGATCGGCTCTACATCACCTGGGCAGGCACCCCAGGCAGGTTCCGCAGCTGAGCCATCGACTGCGTTGTCTGCTACCCGTCGACGGAGTACATTTAGATCCATGGCAGAAGTAAAGAAGCGACGGAAGGGGACGACCCGCGTGAGTTCTCAACGCCAGGTGACGATTCCCGCTGAAGCGTTTCGCTCTGCTGGTTTCGCAGTTGGCGATCAACTTGCTGCTCGATCCGATGGGCCCGGTCGGGTGACGTTCGAGCGAGTCGATGATGTGCTCGCTGAGTTCGCCGGGGCGCTGACCGGCGTCTACGAACCCGACGAGCTCGACAAGCTGCGGGATGAATGGGACTGACCCACTTGGATGCAGGGGTGCTGATCGGGTTCCTCAACGCGGAGGACGCGCATCACGGGTCGGCAGCCAAGGCGATTGGGGATGCGCTTTCGGAGAACCAAACGCTCGCGATGTCAGCTTCAGTTTTCGCCGAGATTCTGGTCGGACCATCCAGGAGCGGCGCCGAGGCGGTTGAGGTCGTGCGCAACATGGTGGCCACCTTGCCCATCGGGACGGTTCCGATTGGCGATGAGATAGCGGTGACGGCTGCAGGACTGCGGGCTCGTCACCAATCGCTCAAGCTCCCGGACGCTCTGGTCATTGCTGCGGCCAAGGTGGAAGGCGCAGATCGGCTCGTCACCACCGATCGATGCTGGCCAGCAGCCAAGCGCCTCGGCATCACGACGGAACTGCTCATTCTTTAGGGCAGCCGGTTGATGCCCGCGGGATCTCTCCCCAGGGGGTGCGGATCCGTACCTGCGCAACGTGCCCTCAGGACCTCTGGGCCAGTGACAGGTGCTCGACTGAAGCCTCGGGGTTGTCCGAGCGGGCGACGTCGACCACCGCCTGAAACAACGTCACCGATGGGGGCGTCACCGCCGACGACCTCGACGGTGGGTCCGACCAGCATTCCTTCGCCGGCTACCACAGCTTGCGGTCGGGGCCCGAGCCGGTGTTGGCCGGGTTTCGCACCCGGCCCGAGATGCTTGATGCGCTGGTCGAGCAGGTGCGCAGCTGGATCGACGAGGGGGTCGATCCGATCGCCATCGGCGTGGCGGCCCGCACGAACAGGCAGGTCGAGGCCGCCAAGGGTGTGCTGGACTCGGCCGGGCTGACCACCTGTCTGTTGCCCCAAAAGGACCTGCCCAGCAAGCCCGGCGTTCGACTGGGGACGATGCACCGCATGAAGGGACTGGAGTACGAACGGGTGGCGGTCAGCGACGCCGACGACGCCAGCGTGCCGGCGCCGGACGAGCTCGACCGGCATCGCATCGGTCTGCAGGCTGCCCGACGGGATCGTGTGAACCTCTTCGTGGAGAGTGCCGAACGGCTGCTTGTTCGCATGGAGGCTGCAGCCAACACGGCCAACTCGAAGGTGTTGCTCAACCCGATCCAGTCGCCGGCCGTCATCAAGGCGAGCAACAGCGTCGTCGAGGGCGTCGGCGAATTCCACGGGTTGCTTGAGATCGAGGCGTCCCTCCAATCGGCCGAGGCCCGAAAGTGGAAGCACGCTGCCTCCGAGACCTGGGACACGACTTTTGAGCGAGGGGCTGCTGGCATCGGCACGGTGAAGACCTTCGGTGGCGACACTTTCAGCCAGGCGAAGTCGGCAACGGGCAAGCTCTCCGGGAAGCTCTCTGGCCGGAAGCTGCGCAGGCGCGGAAGCGGTGACCGGGAAGGAGATGGGGCCTGACCCCAGCTACGTTGGCTGTACGAAGGAGGCGACTTTCTATGGCGAAGAACTTCGATGAACTCGCACAACCCATCATCGATGACCCAGTGCGTGCAGTCCGTGTCGAGCGGTTCGTCGTCGAGGCCCTTGAGCAGGTCGTCACCCTTGAGGGCTCGGAGCAGGACGAGGCCGCCGAGGACTTGGTAGATCAACGCGAACTCGAGCTGGCCCGAGCCGAGAACGAGTTCCTCGCCTGGGAGGAAGTCAAAGCTGACCTCGGCCTGGCCTGAAGCTCCCACCCCGTCCAGAGTGACGGGCTCGCCGGTTAGAGCTACTTCCCAGCGTAGGTGGTGAACTCCGAGAGCGGGCGGGTGGCGTAGTCGTTGGCCTCGGCCTCAATCGCCGCAATGGTGGCGTGTCTGCCGTCGAGGATGTCGGGCTCGCCGGTGGGCTTGTAGAGATAGCCGTCAGCATCGGCGAGGTAGTCGCCGTATGGGTACAGCGGGGTGTCGGGCGTCGGCCTCGGCGCATTCTTCCGGGTCGGTTCGGTCGTGGTGGTGCTCATAGGAAATCGGCCTGTGTGCCCGGCCTCAGCTTCATAGAGTGGATAACTCGGCGTTCAGTATCGGACGGTACGTAGACAATTTCCAGTAGCTGTCCGGTCTGGGTCGCTCCGAGGAGGACTCCATCCGGCGGGTGGTCGTACACGTTCTTTACACGTGAGGTGTAGGATAGGTGTATGGCTCGAACTCGAACCAACATCGAAATCGATGACGTTTACGTTCGGGCGATCATGGATCGCTTCTCCGTGAACACCAAGACTGAGGCGGTGGACCTGGCGCTCCGCCATCTTGCCGGTCAGCCGATGTCCCGTGAGGAAGCACTGGCGATGAGGGGCGCCCAGGCCCTCGATGCGCTGCCAGCCGATAGCGGGCCGGCCGACGCAGCGTGATCCTCGCTGACACGTCGGCGTGGGTTGAGTTCGATAGGGCCACAGGTAGCGAGGTTGATCGCAGGCTGACCGACATCATCACCACCAGCGAGCCCCTCGGCGTCACTCAGCCGGTGATCATGGAACTGGCTGCTGGCGCGCGAAATGACGAACGCGAGCAGGACATCCGGCGGCTCTTGGGGCGCTTTGATCTGCTCAACTTCGATGCCGTTATCGACTTCGATGCCGCTGCCCGTATCTACCGGACGTGTCGACGAGCCGGAGTTACTCCACGAGGGATGGTCGACTGCATGATTGCCGCCATCGCTCTGCGATATGGGGCCACCTTGCTGGCCCAGGATGGTGACCTCACTCGCGTTGCCGCCGTGATGGGAATCCCGTTGGACGCGGCCTCGCCCCAGGGTTGAGCGGCTCTCAAGCATTGGGGTCAGCAGGGTGTTGGTCCGCCCCAGCCGGGTCATGATGTTCGGGTGACCGCTCGGCTGCTGACCCCGTCCAAGATCACTGCCTGGCTGAGCTGCGAGCACGCCCTCACGCTGCAACACCAGCTGGAGTCCGGGGCGATCGCCCCGGTCGCCCAGCCGTTCGGGTCGTTCGCCCGGCTGCTGGCCAACAAGGGATTGGAGCACGAGGCTGCGTGCCTGGCTGCCTATCGGGCGCAGGGGCTGTCGATACTTGAGATCCCCGATCGAGCGCCGACCGAGAGCTTCGCCGACTGGGTGGAGCGCATCGGCGACCCGTTCGCCGGGGGCCACGACGTGATTTACCAGATGCCGTTCGCACACGACGGAGTTCGCGGCGTGGCCGACTTTGTGCTGCGGGTGATCGACGAAAAGACCGGACAGGTGAGCTACGAGCCGGTCGACGCCAAGTTGGCTCGCTCGGAGGCAAAGCCCGGCCACGTGCTGCAGCTGTGCTTCTACGCCGAGGCGATCGAGGCGCTCACCGGCACGCTGCCTGCACAGATGCACCTGTGGCTGGGGTCGGGTGAGTTCGAGACGATCCGAACCGACGACGTGATGCCGTACTGGCGACACCTGCGATCGGGGTTCCACGAGCTGATGAGCGAGGAGGGAGCGAAGGCGGACACCACGCCCGTCCCCTGCGACCACTGCGAGGTCTGCGACTTCGAAGCGACGTGCGCTGCCTGCTGGCGCTCCGAGGACGCAGTGCACCTGGTGGCCAACGTCCGGACGATGGACGTCCCGCTGCTGGAAGCGAGCGGCATCGGGACGCTTGCGGGCCTGGCCGATGCGCGCCCCGGCACCGAGGTGGAAGGCATCGACCCGGATCGGCTGGCCCAGATGTCCATCCAGGCGGAGCTGCAACGGGTCGCCCGCGACTCGCCCGACGAGGCGCCGCCGTTTCGATTCATCGACGTGGCGGATGGACCACCCGGATCGCTGGGGTACGAACAACTGCCCAAGCCCGACGACGGCGACGTGTTTCTCGACTTCGAGGGCCACCCGTTCTGGCGACCCTCGGGCGGACTGTTCTTCCTGTTTGGCTGGCTCTGCCGCGACGAGGCGGGAGACGGAGCCGGGGCGGCGACGGCTGGACCTACCACGCCCGCTGGGCACATGACCTGGCCGAGGAACGCACGCAGGTCGGGGCGCTGATCGAGTACCTGGCCGAGCGGCGTGTGCGCTACCCAGACATGCACGTCTACCACTACAACCACACCGAGCGGTCCACCCTGGAACGCCTCGCCCGTCAGCACGGGGTAGGTGAGGTGCTGCTGGACGAACTGGTGGGCACCGGTGCGTTCGTCGACCTGCTGGCCGTCATCCGCGACGGCATGCAGGTGGGCGTCGAGTCGTACGGGCTGAAACACCTTGAGGTGCTGGCGGGCTACCAGCGGGGCGAGGACATCGGGCAGGGCGCTGGGGCCGTGGTGGCCTACGAGGAGTTCATGGCCAATGGTGACCAGGACTCGCTCGACCGGATCGCCGACTACAACGCCGACGATGTGCGGGCGACCCGGGCGCTGCGGGACTGGCTGGTGGAGCAGCGAGACGACGCTCACGACTGGCGAGACGCCGAGC